>NZ_CP148752.1:5538750-5839375 GCF_040448305.1 Pseudomonas fluorescens
CCTGCTCGCGAAGAGGCCATAAGCAGCACCACAAAAACCCGATCAACAAAAAACCCGCTGAAATCTCTTTCAGCGGGTTTTTCACTTCAGCGGCAGAGGATCAGAAATCCTCCAACCGCCACACTTCATAAGCCGGTGTCTCGTAGGGATGGCTCTGTTTCAGAGCCGCCACCACCGAGCGAATCAACTCATCGGCCACCACCAGCTCAACCTTCCATTCCTCGACCTGCTCGACCTGCCCTGCCTCGCCAATGAATGGCTGACTGCCATCCAGTGGGCGAAACTGGCCGAGGCCCAGCACCTGCCATGCGCAGTGGTCGTAAGCACCGATTCGACCGCCACCGGCGGCGAATACGGCACTTTTGACCACTTCGACATGACTGTCGGGAACAAAAAAACTGAGCTTGTACACGGCGCTTAGTTAACCCACACGCGAGCATTACGGAACATGCGCATCAACGGTGCATCTTCGTTCCAGTCATCGGAGCGCCACGAGTTCTGCACGGCGCGGAACACACGCTCCGGGTGCGGCATCATGATGGTCACGCGACCGTCGCGGCTGGTCAAACCGGTGATCCCGCGCGGCGAACCGTTCGGGTTGGCCGGGTAGCTTTCGGTGACCTTGCCGTGGTTGTCGACGAAACGCATCGCCACGCAACCGGACAGGTCGGCTTCCAGCAGTGCTTCTTCGCTGGAGAACTCGGCATGACCTTCGCCGTGAGCAATGGCGATCGGCATACGCGAACCGGCCATGCCTTGCAGGAAGATCGAGTTCGACTCCTGGATCTGCACCATCGCAACGCGGGCTTCGAACTGCTCGGAACGGTTACGCACGAAGTGCGGCCAGAACTCGCTGCCCGGGATCAGCTCGTGCAGGTTGGACATCATCTGGCAACCGTTGCACACGCCGAGGGTGAAGCTGTCGTTACGCTCGAAGAAGCCCTGGAACGCATCGCGGGCACGGCTGTTGAACAGCGCGGATTTCGCCCAGCCTTCACCGGCACCCAGTACGTCGCCGTAGGAGAAACCACCGCAAGCGACCATGCCCTTGAACTCGTTCAGGTCGACACGGCCGGCCAGAATGTCGCTCATGTGTACGTCGATCGCATTGAAACCGGCGCGGTCGAACGCAGCCGCCATTTCCACCTGACCGTTGACGCCCTGCTCACGCAGTACGGCAACCTGTGGGCGAATGCCTTTCTTGATGTAAGGCGCGGCGATGTCCTGGTTGACGTCGTAGCTGAGCTTGACGCTCAGGCCCGGGTTGTCCTCTTCCAGCAGCACGTCGAACTCTTGCTCGGCGCAGTCGGCGTTGTCACGCAGACGCTGGATCTGGTAGCTGGTCTCGGCCCACTGGCGTTGCAGCAGACGACGCTGGCCTTCGAACACGGTGTCGCCGTTGAAGGTGATGCTGATCTCGCCGTTGTTCATCGGCTGACCGATCACCGACACGCAGTCACCCAGGCCGGCAGCGCTGAACTGCGCGAGGATGTCCGGGGTGGCGTCCTGGCGAACCTGGATCACGGCGCCCAGTTCTTCGTTGAACAGGATCGCGGCGATGTCGGCGGAGGTTTCTGCCAGACCGTCGAGGTTCAGGCTCAGACCGCAGTGACCGGCGAACGCCATCTCGACAACGCTGGTCAACAGACCACCGTCGGAACGGTCGTGGTAAGCCAGCAGGTGACCGTCGGCATTGAGGCCCTGGATTACGGCGAAGAAGGCTTTCAGGTCTTCGGCGTCATCGACGTCCGGAGCCTGTTTGCCGAGCTTGCCGTGAACCTGCGCGAGGATCGAGGCGCCCATGCGGTTCTGGCCACGGCCCAGGTCGATCAGGATCAGGTCGGTGGTGCCCTTGTCCATGCGCAGTTGCGGGGTCAGGGTCTGACGGATGTCAGTCACTGGCGCGAAACCGGTCACGATCAGGGACATCGGCGAAGTCACGGACTTGTCTACGCCTTCATCGTTCCAGCGCGTGGCCATGGACATCGAGTCCTTGCCCACCGGAATGGTGATGCCCAGCTCAGGGCACAGTTCCATGCCGACCGCTTTCACGGTGTCGTACAGGCGGGCGTCTTCACCTGGGTGACCGGCTGCGGACATCCAGTTCGCCGACAGCTTGATGTCGGAGATCTTGCCGATACGCGAAGCCGCGATGTTGGTCAGGGTTTCGCCGATGGCCATGCGACCCGACGCCGGAGCGTCCAGCAGTGCCAGCGGAGTACGCTCGCCCATGGCCATGGCTTCACCGGTGTAGACGTCGAAGCTGGTGGCGGTGACGGCCACGTCAGCCACCGGAACCTGCCACGGGCCGACCATCTGGTCACGGGCCACGAGGCCGGTGATGGTGCGGTCGCCGATGGTGATCAGGAAGCTCTTGCTGGCCACGGCCGGGTGATGCAGGACGCGCTCGACGCAGTTGGCGATGTCGAGGGTCGACGGATCGAAATCGTCGCCCAGTTCGTTTTCACGAACCACCGAACGGTGCATGCGTGGAGCCTTGCCCAGCAACACTTCCAGCGGCATGTCCACCGGGCTGTTGCCGAAGTGGCTGTCGGTGACGGTCAGCTGCGGTTCGGCAGTGGCTTCGCCGACTACGGCAAACGGGCAACGCTCACGTTCGCAGATCGCCTTGAAGCGCTCGAAGTCAGCCGGACCGACCGCCAGGACGTAACGTTCCTGGGATTCGTTGGACCAGATTTCGTGCGGGGCCATGCCCGGCTCGTCATTTGGAATGTTGCGCAGTTCGAAACGGCCACCGCGGTCGCCGTCGTTGACCAGTTCCGGGAAGGCGTTGGACAGACCGCCCGCACCCACGTCGTGGATGAAGCTGATCGGGTTCTTGTCACCCAGCTGCCAGCAACGGTCGATGACTTCCTGGCAGCGACGTTCCATTTCCGGGTTTTCGCGCTGTACCGAAGCGAAGTCCAGGTCCGCCGAGCTGGTGCCGGTGGCCATGGAGGAAGCCGCACCGCCACCCAGGCCGATCAGCATCGCCGGGCCGCCGAGCACGATCAGCTTGGAGCCGACCAGGATCTCGCCTTTCTTGACGTGTTCTTCACGGATGTTGCCCATGCCGCCAGCCAGCATGATCGGCTTGTGGTAACCGCGAACTTCGTCACCGTGCGGGGTGGTGATCGACTGTTCGAAGGTACGGAAGTAGCCGGTCAGGGCCGGACGACCGAATTCGTTGTTGAATGCCGCGCCGCCCAGCGGGCCTTCGATCATGATGTCCAGCGCGGTAACGATGCGCTCAGGCTTGCCGTACGGCACTTCCCACGGCTGTTCGAAGCCCGGGATCTGCAGGTTGGACACGGTGAAACCGGTCAGGCCAGCCTTCGGCTTGGCACCACGGCCGGTAGCGCCTTCGTCGCGGATCTCGCCGCCGGAACCGGTGGATGCGCCCGGGAACGGGGCAATCGCGGTCGGGTGGTTGTGGGTCTCGACCTTCATCAGGATGTGCACCGGCTCCTGCACCGCGCCGTACTGGCGGGTCTCAGGGTCCGGGAAGAAACGACCGGCCACGGAGCCGACGATCACCGAAGCGTTGTCCTTATAAGCCGACAGAACGCCTTCGCTGTGCATCACGTAGGTGTTCTTGATCATGCCGAACAGGCTTTTTTCCTGGCTCTGGCCGTCGATGTCCCAACTGGCGTTGAAGATCTTGTGACGGCAGTGCTCGGAGTTCGCCTGGGCGAACATCATCAGTTCGATGTCGTGCGGGTTGCGCTTCAAGCCGACGAAGGCGTTGACCAGATAGTCGATTTCGTCTTCGGCCAGGGCCAGGCCCAGCTCGGTGTTGGCTTTTTCCAGCGCGGCGCGGCCGCCACCCAACACGTCGATGGCGGTCAGGGGCTTCGGTTCGGCGTGGCTGAACAGGCCGGCGGCCTGTTCGAGGTTGCCCAGGACGATCTGGGTCATGCGGTCGTGCAGACCGTCGGCGATCAGCTGGGCTTCAGCGTCGCTGAACTGGCCGGCCACGTAGAACGCGATGCCACGCTCCAGGCGCTGGATTTTCGCCAGGCCACAGTTGCGGGCGATGTCGCTGGCCTTGCTCGACCACGGCGAGATGGTGCCGAAACGCGGCAGCACCAGAAACAGACGACCGGTCGGTTCCTGTACCGGAACGCTTGGACCGTACTTCAGAAGGCGCGCAAGCACCTGCTGTTCGTCGCCGGTCAGGACGCCGGTGACTTCGGCGAAGTGAGCGAATTCAGCATACAGGCCACTGACAGCCGGAACCTTCTGGCTCAGTTGCTCAAGGAGTTTGCTGTGGCGAAAGGCAGAAAGGGCAGGAGCGCCGCGCAGGATCAACATCTTCGGGACAGCCTCGGGAAGGGGTGTGCTTTGAGGCCGTGCATTCTAGCCTAAACAGCCCGCGACAGCACCCGAAACGCTACGCACGGTTGCACTCGGGTGTCGATCTGTGTTTCTGCCTCGAAAGTCAGGTTAACCGGGCGTGTGACGACAGCTTATTTTTACTGTAACAAAATGCAGACAAAGCCCATTCCTGCGGGGTTCCGGCCGGTTTTGTGATCTCTAGCAGACTAGCCCCTCACTGTCGAGATATGGCGCCCGTGGTCCTTTGCGTATACTGCGCAAATGTTTTTCCCAACGGCTTTGCGTCCGCGGTACGCCAAATGGCTGATCGCAACCGGACTCTTCCTGATGCTCGGTGGCTGTGTTGATAAACCCAACACGCTCGAGCGCGTAAAGGAGGATGGTGTGCTGCGGGTGGTTACCCGAAACAGCCCCGCCACCTACTTTCAGGATCGCAACGGTGAAACCGGCTTCGAATACGAGCTGGTGAAGCGCTTCGCCGACGATCTGGGGGTCGAGCTCAAGATCGAGACCGCCGACAACCTCGATGACCTGTTCAACCAGGTCGGCAAGCCCAATGGCCCGGTGCTGGCGGCGGCCGGCCTGGTCAGCAGCGAAGAGCGCAAGAAGCAGGTGCGCTTCTCCCACTCCTATCTCGAAGTCACCCCGCAGATCATCTACCGCAACGGCCAGTCCCGGCCGACCGATGCGAAAGATCTGGTGGGCAAGAAGATCATGGTGCTCAAGGGCAGCACCCACGCCGAACAACTCGCGCAGCTGAAACAGAAATTTCCCGGCATCGAATACGAAGAGTCTGACGCAGTCGAGGTCGTCGATCTCCTGCGCATGGTGGACGAAGGTCAGATCGACCTGACACTGGTCGACTCCAACGAAGTGGCGATGAACCAGGTGTACTTCACCAACATCAGGGTCGCCTTCGACCTCGGTGACGCCAGCAACCAGAGCTGGGCTGTCGCCCCGGGCGACGACAACAGCCTGCTCAACGAAATCAACGACTATCTCGACAAGGTCAAGAAGAACGGCACCCTGCAACGCCTCAAGGACCGCTACTACGGACATGTCGACGTCCTCGGCTACATGGGCGCCACCACGTTTGCCCAACACTTGCAGCAACGCCTGCCCAAGTACGAACAGCACTTCAAGTCATACGCCAAGAAAGAGAAAGTCGACTGGCGCCTGCTGGCGGCCATCGGGTACCAGGAGTCGTTGTGGCAACCGGCGGTCACCTCCAAGACCGGCGTGCGCGGCCTGATGATGCTGACCCAGAACACCGCGCAGGCCATGGGCGTGTCCAATCGCCTGGACCCCAGGCAGAGCATCATGGGCGGCGCCAAGTACCTGGCCTACATGAAAGACCAGCTCGACGATTCGATTCAGGAGCCGGACCGGACCTGGTTTGCCCTGGCGGCCTACAACGTCGGCAGCGGCCACCTGGATGACGCACGCAAACTGGCGGCCAAGGAAGGCTTGAACCCGGACAAATGGCTGGATGTGAAGAAGATCCTGCCGCGCCTGTCGGAAAAGAAGTGGTACAGCAAAACCCGTTACGGCTACGCCCGTGGCGGTGAACCGGTGCATTTCGTGGCGAACATCCGTCGCTACTACGACATCCTGACCTGGGTCACGCAGCCGCAGCTTGAGGGTGATCAGGTCGCCGAGGGCAAACTGCTTGTTCCGGGGATCGACAAGAGCAAGCCTGCTCAAGAGCCAGCACCGCTCTGACAGCCCCCCAAAATCAATGTGGGAGCGAGCCTGCTCGCGAAGGCGGTTTAGCAGTCAACATCTCTGCTGGCTGACACTACGCTATCGCGAGCAGGCTCGCTCCCACAGGGTTTTGTGTTGGCTTTTAGGCCTTGGCAGCCGCCGCCAGAATCAGCGCCTTCATCTCCGAAACAGCCGACTTGAAGCCAACGAACAGCGCATGGGCCACCAGCGCATGGCCGATGTTCAGTTCGTTGATGCCCTTGATCGCCGCCACCGCTTCAACGTTGTGATAGTGCAGGCCATGGCCGGCATTGACGATCAGCCCCTGGGCCAGGCCGAAGGCCACGCCATCGGCCACACGCTTGAGTTCTTCGGCGACTTCGGTCGGCGTCTCGGCATCGGCATAACGCCCGGTGTGCAGTTCGATGGCCGGTGCACCAACACGACGCGAAGCTGCGATCTGGCGCTCATCGGCATCGATGAACAGCGACACTTCGGAGCCGATCTTCGACAGGCGCTCGACCGCGGCTTTGATCCGCGCTTCCTGACCCGCCACGTCCAGGCCACCTTCGGTGGTCAGCTCCTGACGGGTTTCCGGTACCAGGCAAATGTGCGCCGGGCGGATGCGTTCGGCGAACTGCATCATTTCCTCGGTGACGCCCATTTCGAAGTTCATGCGGGTTTGCAGCACGTCCTTGAGCAGCAGAACGTCGCGTTCCTGAATGTGCCGACGGTCTTCGCGCAGGTGCACGGTGATGCCGTCGGCGCCCGCCTCTTCCGCGTCCAGTGCTGCCTTGACCGGGTCCGGGTAACGGGTGCCCCGGGCCTGACGCAGGGTGGCGACGTGGTCGATGTTCACGCCAAGAAGAATGCGGGTGCTGGTGGTCACGGAAAGCGCTCCAGAAGAAGAGAAAGTTCGGTGCACAGCATACGGTGTGATCAGGGCTTGCGAAACAGTTCGCGACTGACAAGTGGACGGCCGCCCAAGTGAACG
This sequence comes from Pseudomonas fluorescens, assembly GCF_040448305.1. Lineage (NCBI taxonomy): Bacteria > Pseudomonadati > Pseudomonadota > Gammaproteobacteria > Pseudomonadales > Pseudomonadaceae > Pseudomonas > Pseudomonas fluorescens. The sequence continues at coordinate 5,545,787 of NZ_CP148752.1, forward strand.
GCCAACGCCTGGCGCATCAAGCGCTTGGCGGCAGACAGGGCGCCGGGGGCGGACCAGTCGGCTTCAGCCATCGCCAGCAGTTCGGTGCCGTTGAACAGGCCCGGTTGCAGCAGATAGACACGTTCAAGCCCCGCATCCACTTGCAAACGGTAGAGACCGTCCGGTGCGATGGGTTGATCATGAATATCAGCAGTCAGGGAAAAACCGTAGCCGAGGTCATCGAGCAAGCGCCACTCGAAGGAGCGCAGCAACGGCTCCAGCGGCCGACCTTCGGCCAGCGCCAGCAAAGTCGCGGCATAGTGATCGAACACCGAGGGAAGCGGATCTTCAGCGGGCAACAGGCGAATCAGCAGTTCATTGAGGTAAAGACCGCTGAACAGCGCCTCGCCGCTTAGCCAAGTGGAAACCCCGGCACTTTCCATGCGCCCGACGTTCTTCAGCTCGCCCTTGCCCCGGAATTCGACTTCCAATGGCACGAATGGCCGCGCCAGCGTCCCGGCCTTGCCCCGCGCACTGCGCAACACCGCCCGCAGCCGACCTTGCGGTGTCAGGAAATCCACCAGCGCACTGTTTTCACGGTAGGCGCGGGAGTGCAGGACGTAGGCGGGTTGGGCGATGGGTTGGGACATGGAAATCGCAGATCTCAATGAGTGAGCACGGTATTACTGACAACCCCAAAACCACTGTGGGAGCGAGCCTGCTCGCGATGGGGGACTAACATTCAACAGAGTTGTTGACTGACAGACCGCTATCGCGAGCAGGCTCGCTCCCACAGGGGATCCTCGTACATCCAGATCAGGTATTACAAATCGCCATAACCCAACGAACGCAATGCACGCTCGTCATCGGACCAGCCACCCTTAACCTTGACCCACAGGTTGAGCATGATCTTGGAGTCGAACAGTAGCTCCATGTCCTTGCGCGCTTCGGTGCCGATACGCTTGATGCGCTCGCCCTTGTCGCCAATGATGATTTTCTTCTGGCCATCGCGCTCGACGAGGATCAAGGCATGGATGTGCAGGGTCTTGCCCTGCTGCTTGAACTCTTCGATTTCAACGGTGATCTGGTACGGCAGCTCGGCACCCATCTGGCGCATGATTTTCTCGCGCACCAGTTCGGCGGCGAGGAAACGGCTGCTGCGGTCGGTGATCTGGTCTTCCGGGAAGAAGTGATCGTTTTCCGGCAGGTGATCGGCGATCACGCGCTCCAGTGCATCGAGGTTGTGCCCGTGCTGTGCGGAAATAGGGATGATCTGTGCATTCGGCAACTGCTCCTGCAACCAGCTCAGGTGCGGCATCAGCTCGGCTTTGTCTTCGATGCGATCGGTCTTGTTCAACGCCACGATCAGTGGGCCGGTCACGTACTGGACGCGCTCGAGAACCATCTGGTCTTCTTCGGTCCACTTGGTGCGGTCGACCACGAAGATCACCACGTCGACGTCTTTCAACGCCGCCGAAGCGGTCTTGTTCATGTAGCGGTTCAGGGCCTTCTCGCCACCCTTGTGCATACCGGGGGTGTCGACATAGATAGCCTGCACATCGCCCTCGGTCTTGATACCGAGCATGTTGTGACGGGTGGTTTGCGGTTTGCGCGAGGTGATCGCCAGCTTCTGACCGAGGATGTGGTTCAGCAGCGTGGACTTGCCCACGTTCGGACGGCCGACGATGGCAACATAGCCACAGCGAGTTGCGTTTGTATCAGTCATTGCCATTCTCCACACCCAGGGCAATCAGTGCTGCGGCGGCCGCTACCTGTTCGGCAATACGACGACTCACACCCTGACCTCGGCTTTTTTCATTCAGTAAGATGATTTCGCATTCGACGAAGAACGTCCGGCAATGCGGCTCACCCTGGATATCCACCACTTCGTAACGCGGCAGCTCACAACCACGGGACTGCAGGAACTCTTGCAGGCGGGTCTTTGGATCTTTGTTGGTGTCGACCAGCGTCAGGCCTTCGAACTCGCCAGCGAGCCAGGCGAGCACACGCTCGCGGGCCATTTCCATGCCGGCATCGAGGTAGATCGCACCGATCAGCGCTTCGAGGGCATCGGCCAGAATCGACTCGCGACGGAAGCCGCCGCTTTTCAGCTCGCCGGAACCCAGGCGCAAGTATTCGCCCAGATCGAAACCACGGGCCAGTACGGCCAGGGTCTCACCTTTGACCAGACGCGCGCGCAAACGCGACAACTGGCCTTCGCGAGCCAGCGGGAAACGCTCGAACAGCGCCTCGCCGGCGACGAAGTTGAGAATGGCGTCACCGAGGAATTCCAGGCGTTCGTTGTTACGCCCGGCAAAGCTGCGGTGAGTCAGGGCCAGGACCATCAGTTCCTGATCCTTGAAGGTGTAGCCGAGCTGACGCTCTAGACGGCTTAAGGAGACGCTCACGGTTTACCCACGCTGAGTTCGTGGCTGGATTCCACCGCCATCGCCGCGAGGCGGCGCAGGCTTGGGACAATTAACGCTGTGTTCAAAAATAACGTCCTGAATATCATTGGCTTCATGCTTTTTCTGTCACCTTCTTCAGGTTCCAGAAATGCATTCGGCGCTGTGTTCAACAGCGCCGTGTTTGATTACTTGATCAGGCCAACCCGCGAGAAATTCGGCAGGTGACTGAGTTTGGGTTCCGGCCAGCTCATCCAGACCGCAAAGGCCTTGCCGACGATATTCTTGTCGGGAACCATGCCCAGCAGATCCTTGGGAATGCTCGGATCATCCCAGTAGCGACTGTCGTTCGAGTTGTCGCGGTTGTCGCCCATCATGAAGTAGTGCCCGGTCGGCACGGTCCACGAATGGTCCGGCATTGCACGGTAGCGGCTCATTTCCTTGCGGATCATGTGCTCGGCCGCGCCGAGTTTTTCCTTGTAGAGCTCAGCGCTGCCCAGCGTGCCCGGCTCGGAGCCGACCAGTTGCTCGGCAATCGATTGGCCGTTGACGAACAGACGCTTGTCGGCAGTGTAACGAACCGTGTCGCCCGGCAAGCCAACCACACGCTTGATGTAGTTGACGTTCGGATCGCTCGGGTAGCGGAACACCATGACATCGCCGCGCTGCGGATCACCGACTTCGATGACCTTTTTGTCGATCACCGGCAAGCGGATCCCGTAGGAAAACTTGCTCACCAGGATGAAGTCGCCGACATCCAGGGTTGGTTTCATCGAACCGGAAGGAATCTGGAACGGTTCCACCAGGAACGAACGCAGCACCAGCACGATGAACAACACCGGGAAGAACGACTTGCCGTATTCAACCAGCAGCGGTTCTTTGTTCAGCTTCTCGACCACGACCATGTCAGGCTGGCTGACGCTGCCCTGATAGGAGGCGATGGCGGCACGCCGACGCGGGGCCAGGACCAACAGATCGAGCAACGCCAACAGGCCGCAGACGAACACGGCGATGACCAGCAACAGCGGGAAATTTAGTGACATAGGACCTAACTATCCAACCTGAGCACTGCAAGGAAGGCTTCCTGTGGAATTTCCACGTTGCCGACCTGCTTCATGCGTTTCTTACCGGCCTTTTGCTTTTCCAGCAGCTTCTTCTTACGGCTGACGTCACCACCGTAGCATTTGGCCAATACGTTCTTTCTGAGCGCCTTGACGGTTGTCCGCGCCACAATCTGCCCGCCAATGGCGGCCTGGATTGCCACATCGAACATCTGCCGTGGAATCAGTTCTTTCATCTTCTCGGTCAACTGGCGACCTTTGTAGTGCGAGTTGTCACGGTGCACGATCAGCGCCAGGGCATCGACCTTGTCACCGTTGATCAGCACGTCCAGTTTCACCAGACTGGCCGATTGATAACGATCGAAATGGTAGTCCAGCGAAGCATAGCCGCGGCTGGTGGATTTCAGGCGGTCGAAGAAGTCCAGCACCACTTCGTTCATCGGCAGGTCGTAGGTCACCTGTACCTGGGAGCCGAGGAACAGCATGTCGACCTGTACACCACGTTTTTCGATGCACAGGGTAATGACGTTGCCCAGGTGCTCTTGCGGCACAAGAATATTGGCGCGCACGATCGGCTCGCGCATGTCTTCGATGGAAGACAGATCCGGCAGCTTCGACGGGTTATCGACGTAGATCGTCTCGCCGGTCTTGAGCAACAGCTCGAAGATTACCGTCGGCGCCGTGGTGATCAAGTCCAGGTTGTACTCGCGCTCCAGGCGCTCCTGGATGATTTCCATGTGCAGCATGCCGAGGAAGCCGCAACGGAAGCCGAAGCCCAGTGCGTCGGAGCTTTCCGGCGTGTATTGCAGCGACGAATCGTTCAGGGTGAGCTTTTGCAGCGCCTCGCGGAAGTCTTCGAAGTCGTCGGAGCTGACCGGGAACAGACCGGCATAGACCTGCGGCTGGATGCGCTTGAACCCCGGCAGCACGTCAACGTCCGGCGTGGTGCTCAAGGTCAGGGTATCGCCCACTGGCGCACCGTGAATGTCCTTGATGCTGGCGATGATGAAGCCCACTTCACCGGCCTTGAGGTCAGCGGTAGGGGTGTGCTTCGGGTTGAATACACCGACGCTGTCTACCAGGTGGATCTTGCCGGTGGACTTGACCAGGATCTTGTCGCCCTTCTTCACACGGCCGTGGCGCACGCGTACCAAGGAAACAACGCCCAGGTAGTTGTCGAACCAGGAGTCGATGATCAACGCTTGCAGCGGATCTTCGTAGTTGCCGGTCGGTGCAGGAATGGTGGCGACCAGGCGCTCGAGCACTTCGTCGACGCCCAGACCGGTCTTGGCCGAGCACTCGACCGCATCGGTGGCATCGATGCCGATGATTTTTTCGATTTCTTCTTTAACACGGTCCGGATCGGCCTGTGGCAGGTCGATCTTGTTCAGCACCGGCATCACTTCCAGGCCCTGCTCGATCGCCGTGTAGCAGTTGGCAACCGACTGAGCTTCAACGCCTTGACCGGCATCGACCACCAGCAGCGCGCCTTCACAGGCGGCCAGCGAACGGCTCACCTCATAGGTGAAGTCAACGTGGCCGGGGGTGTCAATGAAGTTGAGTTGGTAGTTGATACCATCGCGAGCTTTGTAATACAGGGTGACGCTGTGCGCCTTGATGGTGATCCCGCGCTCACGTTCAAGGTCCATGGAGTCCAGGACCTGGGCTTCCATTTCGCGCTCGGCGAGGCCGCCACACATCTGGATGAAGCGATCGGCCAGCGTCGACTTGCCATGGTCAATGTGGGCGATGATGGAGAAATTGCGGATATGACTCAAATCACTCACGGATCAACACTCAAAAAGGCTGCAGGCATAGCCCGCCGAAAAATAGCCGGGAATTGTACCTGATCCGCGGCGCAAGCGTCACGTTCGCAGGTCAGACGGCACCTACAAAAACGCCCCGGTCTTGCGACAAGGGCGTTTTTTATCGTCAATGCGGTCGGAAAATGCCCGCCATCAGCCTGCTCGACGCAACAACCAGAGCCCCGCCACGGTACAAACACCTGCCGGCACCAGCACCGAAAGCAACGGCGGGAAGCCGAACACCTGGCTCGAAGGCCCCAGCAGATCCTGAACGATGCGGAAGGTGAAGCCCACCAGCACGCCGGTGAACACCCGTTGACCCAAGGTCACCGAACGCAGCGGACCAAAGATGAAGGAAATCGCCATCAACACCAGAGCGGCAGTCACCAGCGGCTGCAACACCTTGACCCAAAATGCCAGCCAATAGCGGCTGTTGTTCAACCCCTGGTCCGCCAGATAGTGGATATAACCCCACAACCCGCTTATCGACAGCGACTCTGGCACCATGACCACAGTGCTCAGCAATTGCGGACTCAAGGCCACGTTCCAACGCTCGACCGGAGTCGACACCACTTCAGTGCTGCGCTCGTGGAACAACGTGGTCGTGACATCCGTCAACTGCCAGTGATCGGTGTCGAACTCGGCACGCTTGGCGAAGCTCGCCGACAACATGTGCCGTTCGCTGTCGATACGATAGCGGGTCACGCCATACAGGATGCCGTTGGGTTGCACCGAGTTGACGTGAATGAATTCATCGCCCTGGCGGTGCCACAAGCCGTGCTTGGCGCTTTGTGCATCGCCGCTGCCCTGGGCCAGCGAGCGATTGGCCTGCGCAGCGGTTTCAGCAGGTGGGGCGACGTACTCGCCGACCAGCACACCGGCGAGCATCAATACCAGCATCGGCTTCATGACCGCCCAGACGATCCGGCCGGTCGACACACCGGCGGCGCGCATGATCGTCAGCTCACTGTTGCTGGCCAGACTGCCCAGACCGATCAGGCAACCGATCAGCGCGGCCATCGGCAGCATTTCGTACATCCGGCGCGGAGCGGTCAACAACACATAACTCAGCACATCGACCAGGGTGTAGGTATCGCTGACTTCACCCATCTCGTCGATGAAGGCAAACAGTGTCGCCAGACCAAGAATGATCCCGAGCACCGCCAGAATCGCCATGAACACGCTGCTACCAATGTAGCGATCCAGCTTAACCACGGGCCACCTCCAGCGCGCTGCGGCGACTCGCCATCTTCAAGCGCAAGGGTTCCCAATAGAGCAGGCCCAGGCCAATGGACAGGAAAATCCCGTGCACCCACCACAAACCAAACACCGCGGGGATCTTGCCCTTGTCGAGGGCACCACGGGCGGCAATCAGAATGGTCAGGTAAGCCATATAAAGAAGAATCGCCGGCAGTAATTTGAGGAATCGGCCCTGACGCGGATTGACCCGCGACAGCGGCACCGCCATCAAGGTCACGATGAACACCAGCAATGGCAGCGACAGGCGCCATTGCAACTCTGCGCGCATGCGAATGTCTTCACTGCCGATCAACGTACTGGTCGGCATCGCGTCACGGTCGGTGACTTCGTCGCTGACGTCCGGCTTTGGCAGCAATACGCCGTACTCGTCGTACTTGATCGCCCGGTAGTCGGCCTGCCCCGGACTACCGTCATAGCGATAGCCGTTATCAAGGATCAGGTAGCGGTTGCCGTCCGGACGAATTTCCTGACGCCCCGTTTCCGCCACCAGCACAGAAATCCCGCGATCCTTGTTATTGGAACTGATGTTTTTCTGCGAGATGAACACACCACCCAGATTGACGCGGTCATCCGACATGCGCTCGGTGTAGGTAACCCGGGTGCCGTCACGCAGGGCCTGGAAGCGCCCTGGCTCCAGGGTATCGAATTCGGTCAGGGCATCCTGCTTGTTCAGCAGCAACTGAAACTGATTGGCCCCCTGTGGCGCCAGGCTCAGGCTCAACCACGCCACCAGGAGCGCAACCAGGGTGGCCGGGAACAGCGTCATGCAAAACAGCCGCTGCTGGCTCATGCCGGTGGCCGAGAGCACGGTCATTTCGCTTTCGAGGTACAGGCGTCCGTAGGACAACAGGATTCCGAGAAACAGCCCCAGCGGCAGGATCAGCTGGAGAAACCCTGGCAGGCGAAAGCCCATGATCAGGAACAGCGAGCCCGGATCCAGCAGGCCCGAGGCCGCCTGGGCGAGGTACTTGATGAAGCGGCCGCTCATGATGATGACCAGCAGCACGGCGCTGACGGCGCTCAAGGTCAACAGGACTTCGCGGGATAGATAACGGAAGACGATCAAACCAGACACTCCAGGGTTGTCAGGCTAAGGCGGCCAAACAAGCAAACGTATCGGACAGCCCGCAAGGCAGAGCCGCCGAAAAAAGATGGCGCATTATCCTGTGATTGGGTGCGCCTGTCACTGCGCAAGCTCAAGCAGCCTGTCAAAGCGTTGAAGATCGTACAACCGAGGGTTGTCAGCCGCCGGTAGCGAGGTTCAAACTGCGGCCTTTGTCGCCGGTCGATCCTGGCGCCTTTCTATTTATAAGCAATCGACGCACATAAGGTGTCGGGCGCATGCGTGATAACCATCAATTCAGGGACCCGGACATGGAACTGGTTGTAAAAAGCGTCAACCCCGAAACGTTGAAGACCGCCACTCTCGTGGTCTCCGTCGGCGAAGGCCGCAAGCTCGGCGCGGTTGCCAGACAACTCGACGAATTGAGCGGCGGCGCGATCAGCGCAGTGCTCAAGCGCGGCGACCTGGCCGGCAAGGTTGGCCAGAGCCTGTTACTGCACAGCCTGCCGAACCTCAAGGCCGAGCGCGTGCTGCTGGTTGGCGTGGGCAAGGACGACGAGCTGGGTGACCGCCCGTTCCGCAAAATCATCGCCGGCATCCTCAATACCCTCAAAGGCCTGGGCGGCAGCGATGCAGTGCTCGCGCTGGATGAAGTGGTCGTCAAAGGCCGCGACAGCTACGGCAAGACCCGCCTGCTGGCCGAAACCCTGGTGGACGGCGAGTACAGCTTCGACCAGTTCAAGAGCCAGAAAGCCGAACCCCGCGCCCTGAAGAAAATCACCCTGCTGACCATCAAGGCCGCCCAGGCTGAAGTGCAACGCGCCGTGACCCACGCCACCGCCATCGCCAACGGCATGGCCTTCACCCGCAACCTGGGTAACCTGCCGCCGAACATCTGCCACCCGACCTTCCTCGGTGAACAGGCGAAAGACCTCGGCAAGGAATTCAAGGACCTGAAAGTCGAAGTCCTCGACGAGAAGAAGATCAAGGCCCTGGGCATGGGCTCGTTCTACGCCGTCGGCCAGGGCAGCGCCCAGCCTCCGCGCCTGATCGTCATGCAATACAACGGCGGCAAGAAATCCGAGAAGCCGTACGCACTGGTCGGCAAGGGCATCACCTTCGACACCGGCGGCATCAGCCTCAAGCCGGGCGCCGGCATGGATGAAATGAAGTACGACATGGGTGGCGCCGCCAGCGTGTTCGGCACCCTGCGTGCCGTGCTCGAACTGAAGCTGCCGATCAACCTGGTGTGCATCCTGGCCTGCGCCGAGAACATGCCGAGCGGCAATGCTTCGCGCCCGGGCGACATCGTCACCACCATGAGCGGCCAGACCGTGGAAATCCTCAACACCGACGCCGAAGGCCGTCTGGTGCTGTGCGACGCCCTGACCTACTCCGAGCGTTTCAAGCCGCAAGCGGTCATCGACATCGCGACCCTGACCGGCGCCTGCGTGGTTGCCCTGGGTTCCCACACGTCGGGCCTGCTGGGCAACAACGACGAACTGATCGACCAACTGCTGAGCGCCGGCAAGGCGGCCGACGACCGCGCCTGGCAACTGCCGCTGTTCGATGAGTATCAGGAACAGCTGGACAGCCCGTTCGCCGACATCGCCAACATTGGCGGCCCGAAAGCCGGCACCATCACCGCGGCCTGCTTCCTGTCGCGCTTCACCAAGAACCTGAACTGGGCGCACCTGGACATCGCCGGCACGGCCTGGACCAGCGGCGGCAAGGACAAGGGCGCCACTGGCCGTCCGGTTCCCCTGCTGACCCAATACCTGCTGGACCGCGCCAAAGCCTGAAACCGTTGATGGGCGGCGGCGTCACTTCCCGGTGACGCCGCTTGCCGCTCTGGAACCGCAATGACCAAAGTCGATTTCTATATCCTGCCCAGCGCCGATCCTTCGGCACGCCTGGACTTTGCCTGCAAGCTCACCGAGAAAGCCTGGCGCATGGGCCACCGCATCTACCTGCATTGCAGCGATGCGGCCCAGCGTGACGATCTCGATGCGCGGCTGTGGGCGTTCAAGGGCGAAAGCTTCGTGCCCCACGGCCCTGCCGACAGCGAACCTGAGGGTTTGACTGTTTTGGGATTGGGCGATGACTGCGGTCAGCATCAGGATTTGCTGGTCAATCTCGACCTGAAAGTCCCGGCCTTCGCCAACAGGTTCGCCCGAGTGGCGGAAGTGGTGGTGGAGGATCCGACGATCAGAGCGGCCGCGCGGGAGAGTTTTCGTTTCTACCGCGAACAGGGCTATCCTCTGCAAGATCACCGTTTACAGCGACTCTGAGCCTTCCAATGGACACTCCAAAACCGCTGCAACAGTCCGCGCACCTGCTGGACGACCTTGAGTCGATCCGCCAGTTGCTCGGCGATGACAACCTGCAACCGCCCCTGCTGACCGACACGGTCGAGGACGGCGACCAGGAACAGATTCCGATGTTGTTCGACGCCGTGAGCGAGCCTTCGCCACCCGTCGTACCGACAACCCCTGCCCCCATCGTTGAACCCGCCACCGCTGCAGCGTCGACGCCTGCCGCCAGCAAGAACCCGGATGACTTGCTGCACCTGGACAACGAATTGCGCGCCGCCGCGCAGTTGATCATGCAAGACGTGATCGACGATTTCGCCCCGCACATCGAGACCGAAATCAAACGTCGCCTCAGTGCGCGGCTTGAGCGGTTGTTGAGCCAGTACAACGACTGAACAACTTGCGGTGGCGGCTCTTCTGTGGGAGCGAGCTTGCTCGCGATGACGGCATCACATTCAACATCGATGTGACCATTCGACCGCTATCGCGAGCAAGCTCGCTCCCAAAAAAAGCCCCCGCCACAGGTTGAATCTTCAGGTGCTTAGATAACGCCCGACCAACGCGATCCCGCTCGCCAGCACCAGCCACGTCACCAGCCGCACGAACGCCTCGCGGGACAACCTCATGGTCAGCCGTCGACCGAACCACAGCCCCAGCGCCATCGCCGGCAACAGACAAACCGCCAGCACCAGCAACGGCAAATCGGCATACACACCGGCGATTGCAAACAGGCTCAAACGCACCACCGTACTGCAACTGATCAGCGCACTCTGGGTGGCCCGAGCCGCCTCCTTGGGCAACCGGCTGTTCAGATAGATCGCATAGAGAAAGCCGCCGCTGCCAAACAACGCACCAAACATTCCGCCCACCGTTCCCATCGGCAGCGCCCACGCGGCGGACAACTGCGCCGGACGGACCTTTATCCACAGGGTGTAAATGGCATAGGCGCTGATAAACAGCCCCATCAGCAGCAGCAACAGATCGGACTTGAGGTTCAGCAGGAATATCACGCCGAGGGTGCAGCCCACCGCCATGCACGGCAGCAAGCGCAGCAGTTCCGGTTTCGCCACATCACGCCGCGAGGGCAACAGGTTGCCGAATGCCGCGACAAAATCGAGCAAAACCAGCAAGGGCACGATCTTCGACAGCGGCATGAACAGAATCAGAATCGGCCCCGCCACCAGTGCGGTGCCAAAACCGGCGATGCCGAACACTATGTAGGCCAGGGCGACGCCTGCACCGATGATCAGCCAGTCCAGCGGGCCGAAGGGCCATTGGTTTAACAGCTCAAACACACTCACTCTCCAATCTTCCTTGAATACCGTTGGCGACTTTACCTCCTACAAGGGAATTGTGCTGACACATGGAGATTGACCACCGAATGCCATTAAACTGCGCCCCATGATTAAAGATCCCTTTGCAAGACTCGGCCTGGACCGCGAAGTCCTGACCGTCAGCCAGCTCAACGGCCGCGCGCGGGTGTTGCTTGAAGACGTGTTCAGCAACATCTGGGTCGAAGGCGAAATCTCCAACCTCGCCCGCCCGGCGTCCGGCCACGTGTATTTCACCCTCAAGGACAGCGGCGCCCAGGTGCGTTGCGCGCTGTTCCGGCAGAACGCGGCCCGGGTGCGCCAGGCCTTGAAAGACGGCCTGGCGGTCAAGGTCCGCGGCAAGGTCTCGCTGTTCGAGGGGCGCGGTGATTATCAGCTGATCCTCGACACCGTGGAGCCGGCCGGCGATGGCGCCTTGCGCCTGGCCTTCGATGCACTCAAGGAAAAGCTCAGCGCCGAAGGCCTGTTCAGTGCCGAACGCAAGGTGCCGCTGCCGGCTCATCCACAACGCATCGGCATCATCAGCTCGCCCACCGGGGCGGTGATCCGCGACATCATCAGCGTGTTCCGCCGTCGTGCACCGCAGGTGCAATTAACCCTGATCCCTACCGCCGTACAGGGCCGCGAAGCCACCGCGCAGATTGTCCGCGCCCTGAAACTGGCGGATGCCCGCGGTTTCGACGCCCTGATCCTGGCCCGGGGCGGCGGTTCGCTGGAAGACCTCTGGTGCTTCAACGAAGAAGCCGTGGCCCGCGCCGTAGACGCTTGCGTGACGCCGATTGTCAGCGCGGTCGGCCATGAAACCGACGTATCGATCAGCGACTTCGTGGCCGACGTACGCGCGCCCACCCCTTCCGCTGCCGCCGAATTGCTGGCACCGGACTCCAGCGATCTGGTGCGTCGGGTCGAAAGCCTGCACCGACGGCTGGTGATGCGCATGCGTGACCGCTTGATGCGCGACCGCCTGCGCCTGGAAGGCATTTCCCGGCGCCTGCGTCATCCCGGCGAACGTTTACGCCAGCAAGCGCAACGCCTGGATGACCTGGACATGCGCATGCGCCGCGCGTTCGAGCGCAGCCTCAACACCCGTCGCGAACGCTTGATCCGCCTGGAAACCCGTCTGGCCGCACAACATCCTGGCCGGCAACTGGCAATGCTGCGCCAGCGCCTCGACGGCCTGGCCGAACGCCTGCCGCGCGCGATCCGCGAAGGGCTGAAGAACCGTCGCCTGCAACTGCACAGCCAGATGCAGACGCTGCACGTGGTCAGCCCGCTGGCGACCCTCGGCCGCGGCTACAGCATCTTGCTGGACGAGCGCGGCAACGCGATTCGCAACGCCGCGCAAACCCATACCGGCCAGCGCCTCAAGGCCAAACTGGGCGAAGGTGAACTGCAAGTACGGGTCGAAGACAATCACCTGACGCCTGTCACCCTTTCTTTACTGGATTGATCCATGCCGCGTTTCTTTGCTCCATTGCTGTTGCTGCTCCTGACCTTCAACGCCCACGCCGACAGCTACATCACCCGCCAGTTGAACAAACCAGTGCCGGGCGGCGTGGCGGTGGTGGACCTGGGCACGTCCGCCCAGGCGCCAAAAGCCACTTATCAAGGCAAACCGGTACTGGTGGTCAAGGAGCAGAACAACTGGCTGGCCATTGTCGGCGTACCGCTGACGGTCAAGCCGGGGGCTCAATCGGTCAGCAGCGGCGGTCGTAATCTGAACTTTACGGTTGGCAACAAGAAATACCCGGAACAGCGCATCACCCTGAAGAACACCCAACAGGTCAATCCGGACCCGGAAAATCTCAAGCGCATCGAGCGTGAACTGGCCGAGCAGATTACTGCCTACCGCACGTTCAGCCCCAACACCCCGAGTAACCTGCTGCTGGACAAACCGGTGAACGGGCCGCTGTCGAGCAAGTTCGGCGTGCGGCGCTTTTTCAACGGTGAAGAGCGCAACCCCCACTCTGGCCTGGACTTCGCCGTACCCGGCGGTACGCCAATCAAGACCCCGGCTGCCGGCAAGGTGATCCTGATCGGCAACTACTTCTTCAATGGCAACACGGTATTCGTCGACCATGGACAGGGCTTTATCAGCATGTTCTGCCACATGTCGAAAATCGACGTGAAGGTGGGGCAGCCACTGGCCCGTGGTGACGTGGTCGGCAAGGTCGGGGCGACTGGCCGAGCGACCGGACCGCACATGCACTGGAATATCAGCCTGAACGATGCGCGGGTCGATCCGGCTATCTTCATTGGTGCGTTTCAGCCCTGATCCCCAAATAAGGCCACCGGCCTCATCGCGAGCAGGCTCGCTCCTGCAGGGATTGCGCTGTACCTGTGGGAGCGAGCCTGCTCGCGATGGCAATATCACAGACACCGAAAGCAGTCCGGCAGCGTCACCTCATCAATTGCGCACCACTCAAACCTCGCGCAAACAACAAAACAATCACTGCCAATCACAGCAATAAAATCTCGATAAATACCCGCTCACGAGTATTCCTCTCAATTTTTTTCGACTGCTTGCCATCTTTCCCCCCCAAGGTTAGGGTTGAAAGCATGAAAACCTCTCACACCCTCATTCAGCTCCGCCAGCACCGCAGCCTGTGCCTCGTCAGTGCACGACTGCCGGGCTGAATCGTGGTGCCTCGTCCCAATCGTTAGTCCAAGAACTTTTGATCCACCGGCAGGCCGCCTTTTTTCGGCCAACACAATAAGGATTTCCTGATGAGCATGCTCAAAGACCCGTCTTCGAAATACCGCGCGTTCCCGACCATCGATATTCCGGACCGCACCTGGCCATCGAAAACCATCACCGCCGCGCCGATCTGGTGCAGTTCCGACCTGCGCGACGGCAACCAGTCGCTGATCGAACCGATGGACGCCGTCAAGAAGCTGCGCTTCTGGAAAACCCTGGTACAGGTCGGCGTGAAGGAAATCGAAGCATCGTTCCCGGCCGCCTCGCAAACCGACTTCGACTTCGTTCGCACCCTGATCGAAGGCAACCACATCCCGGACGACACCACCATCCAGGTGCTGACCCAGGGCCGTGAAGACCTGATCGAGCGCACCTTCGAATCCCTGCGCGGCGCGAAGAAAGCCATCGTTCACCTGTACAACGCGACCTCCCCTTCCTTCCGCCGCATTGTCTTCAACCAGGACAAGGACGGGGTCAAGGCCATCGCCGTGAACGCCGCCAAGCTGTTCGTCAAATACGCGGCCATGCAGCCGAACACCGAGTGGACCTTCGAATACTCGCCGGAAACCTTCAGCGCAACCGAAATGGAGTTCGCCAAGGAAGTCTGCGACGCGGTGATCGAAGTCTGGAACCCGACGCCCGAGCACAAGATGATCCTCAACCTGCCGGCCACGGTGGAATGCGCGACCCCGAACATCTATGCCGACCAGATCGAATGGTTCGGCCGTCACATCAACCGTCGTGACAGCGTGATCATCAGCCTGCACACCCACAACGACCGTGGCACTGGCGTTGCCGCCACCGAACTGGGCCTGATGGCCGGTGCCGACCGCGTCGAAGGCTGCCTGTTCGGCAACGGCGAGCGTACCGGTAACGTCGACCTGGTGACCGTGGCCCTGAACCTCTACACCCAGGGCGTGAACCCTGAGCTGGACTTCTCCGACATCGACGGCGTGCGCAAAGTCGTCGAAGAGTGCAACCAGATCCAGGTGCACCCGCGTCACCCGTACGTCGGCGACCTGGTGCATACCGCATTCTCCGGCTCGCACCAGGATGCGATCCGCAAGGGCTTTGCCCAGCAGAAGCCAAACGAATTGTGGGAAGTACCGTACCTGCCGATCGACCCGGCCGACATCGGCCGCAGCTACGAGGCGGTCATCCGCGTCAACAGCCAGTCGGGCAAGGGCGGCATCGCCTACCTCCTGGAGCAGGAATACGGCATCAGCCTGCCGCGTCGCATGCAGATCGAGTTCAGCCAGGTCGTGCAGCGTGAAACCGACCGCCTCGGCCTGGAAATGACCGCCCAGCAGATCCACGCATTGCTGCACAGCGAATACTTGCAGGCCAACACCCCGTACGCGCTGGTCAGCCATCGCCTGCAGGAAGAAAACGGTCACAGCGCCGTTGAAGTGGAAGTGGCCAGCCAAGGCCAGGGCGAGACCAACCTGCACTGGCGCGGCAAGGGCAACGGCGCCCTGGAAGCACTGGTGGCCGGCCTGCCGGTACCGGTGGAAATCATGGACTACAACGAGCACGCCATCGGCGCGGGCACTAATGCCAAGGCTGCGGCCTACATTGAACTGCGAGTGAACGGCGAACGTGCGGTGCATGGCGTCGGCATCGACGAAAACATCACCACCGCCAGCTTCAAGGCCCTGTTCAGCGCACTGAACCGCTCGCTGAGCCAGCCGGAAGCGAAAGCGGCGTAAGCGTCGCTGAAATGCAAAAGGCCTCAAGGTGCGAACCTTGGGGCCTTTTTGTTTGCCTGCCTGTTTTTGTGTTGATTGTCCCGGCCCCATCGCGAGCAAGCTCGCTCCCACAGTGACCGCGTTCACACCGACCCACTGTGGGAGCGAGCTTGCTCGCGATGGGGCCCTGTCAGACAGTAAAGATTTCAGGTGAACTCGAAGGTATCGGCATCCAGATTCGCCGGAAACCGTTGCCGATACGCCGCCAACTCTGCCGCATCCAGCACCACCTTGAACACCCCGTCAGCCTCTCCGGCACTGAGCAGCGTCTCACCCTGGAAATCCAGCACCTGGCTGTCACCGGTATACGCAAAACCTTTGCCATCGGTACCAATGCGGTTCACCGCCGCCACATAGCACAGGTTCTCGATCGCCCGCGCCGGCAGCAAGCGGTTCCAGTGCTGGCGCCGCGCACCGGGCCAGTTGGCGGTGTACAGCAGCAGGTCGGTGTCCTGGGCGTCACGGCTCCACACCGGGAAGCGCAGGTCGTAGCAGATCAGCGGTCGCACTCGCCAGCCCTTGAGCTCGAACTGCACCTGACGTTCGCCGGGGGTGTAGTGGTTATGCTCACCGGCCATGCGGAACAGGTGACGCTTGTCGTAATGCAGCACCTCGCCATCCGGGCGCGCCCACAGCAGGCGATTGCGATGACTGCCGTCAGCGGCCTGGACGATCACGCTGCCAGTGATCACTGCATCAAGCTTTGCCGCCTGAACCCGCAGCCACTTGCTGGTGGGGCCGTTTTCCGCTTCGGCGAGGGTCTCGGACTCCATGGAAAAACCGGTGGTGAACATCTCCGGCAGAATGATCAGGTCGGCGCCGCGAGCCTGTTCCAGCAACGCCTCGAAATGCTCGAGGTTGGCCTGGCGGTCGTGCCAGGCCAGGGAAGTCTGGATCAGCGCAACGGTCAGCTTCGGCAATGCACTCAGATCACGCATAGTTTTTCCGCTGCTTCACGCAGGGTCTCCTCACGCTTGGCAAAGCACAGCCGCACCAGACGCTGGCCGACCGGTGGCGTCTGGTAGAACACCGAGATCGGGATACTGGCCACGCCGTGCTCGCGGGTCATCCACAGGGCCATCTCGA
This sequence comes from Pseudomonas fluorescens, assembly GCF_040448305.1. Classification (NCBI taxonomy): domain Bacteria; kingdom Pseudomonadati; phylum Pseudomonadota; class Gammaproteobacteria; order Pseudomonadales; family Pseudomonadaceae; genus Pseudomonas; species Pseudomonas fluorescens. Next base: position 5,562,535 of record NZ_CP148752.1, read on the forward strand.
CATCATTGAGGTCCGGACGGATCTGCGAGTAATCGACCAACTGGAAATAGGTGCCGGTCACCCGGGTGAAGCTAAAACGCGACGGCACCAGCAGATCGCAGAACAAATCACGCTTGGCCTGATAGAAATCCGGCAGCTCCTCGACGTGCTCGGGATGCTCGGCCATGTAATCGGCCAAGGCGTATTGCAGCGGGGTCACGCCGCAGAAACTGACGTACTGGTGCACCTTGCGCAGCTCCGCCGTCAGGGCCGGTGGCGCAACCACATAGCCGGTTTTCCAGCCCGTGACGTGGTAAGTCTTGCCGAACGAACTGACCACGAAGGCACGCTGATACAGTTCCTCATGGGCCAGCACGCTGACGTGGGGCACACCGTCATACACCAGGTGCTCGTAGACTTCGTCGCTGATCACATAGATGTCGCGATCGCGGATCAAGGCTGCCAACTGGTCGAGTTCGGCACGACTGATCAATGCACCACTGGGGTTGTGCGGGGTGTTGAGGATGATCATCCGCGTGCGCGGGCTGAGTGCCTGGGCAAGCTTCTCGAAGTCGATACTGAAGTCGTTCAGGCCCAGTTGCACATGCACGCAACGACCGCCGGCCAGCTCTACCGAAGGTTCGTAACTGTCGTACGCCGGGTCAAACACGATGACTTCGTCACCGCTGTGGATAACCGCCTGAATGGCACAGAAAATCGCCTGGGTCGCGCCGGGGGTGACCGTCACTTCGCTATCGGCATCCACCTGCACGCCGTAACTACGGGTGATCTTTGCCGCAATCTGCTGACGCAAGGCGGGCAGCCCGGTCATTGGCGAATATTGGTTATGGCCACTGGCGATATGCCGACCGACCGCATCGCACAGGGCCTGCGGGGCATCGAAATCGGGAAAGCCCTGGGACAAATTGAGCGCGCCGGTCTGAGCCGCGAGCTGTGACATCTGAGTGAAGATAGTGATGCCGACATTCGGCAGCTTGCTGGTGATCATCGGTGGTTCCCTGCTCTACACCCGGCTCTACGGCGGCGCGGGGGAGTCCGAGGATAGCCCAAACGGCAGGCATGAAAAAGGGCGCCATTGGCGCCCTTTCCATCCCACGGGAAAAACCTCAATCAGCGCTTGTCGCGACGCTTCTTGTCGGCCTTCTTGTGGTGCGACATCAAACGACGCTTCTTGTTGACCTGACGGTCGGTGAGCGTGTTCTTGTTGCCTTCGTACGGGTTCTCGCCACCCTTGAACTCGATGCGGATCGGCGTACCGACCAGCTTCAGCACACGGCGATACGTGTTTTCCAGGTAACGCACGTAGGACTTCGGCACCTTCTCGATCTGGTTACCGTGGATCACGATGATCGGCGGGTTCGCGCCACCGAGGTGGGCATAGCGCAGCTTGATCCGGCGGTTGTTGACCATCGGTGGCGCGTGCTCGCCAACCGCATCTTCCAGAATCTGGGTCAGGCGGTTGGTTGGCCAGCGGGTAACCGCAGACTTGAACGAGTTCTGCACGGAAGCGTAGAGGTTGCCCACGCCGGTGCCGTGCAGTGCCGAGATAAAGTGAATATCGGCAAACTCGACGAAGAACAGACGACGCTGCAACTCGATCTTGACGAAGTCGCGCTCGCTCGGCGTCATGCCGTCCCACTTGTTGATCGCGATGACCAATGCACGACCGGCCTCAAGGGCAAAGCCCAGCAGGTTGAGGTCGTGGTCCACCACGCCTTCGCGGGCGTCCATCACGAAGATCACCACGTTGGCGTCTTTGATCGCTTGCAGGGTTTTGACCACGGAGAACTTTTCGACTTCTTCGTGGATCTTGCCGCGCTTGCGCACACCGGCGGTGTCGATCAGCGTGTACTTCTCGTCATTACGCTCGAACGGGATGTAGATACTGTCGCGGGTGGTGCCGGGCTGGTCGTAGACGATTACCCGGTCTTCCCCGAGCATGCGGTTGACCAGGGTCGACTTGCCGACGTTCGGCCGGCCGATGATCGCGATCTTGATCCCGTCTTTTTCGCTTGGGCCAGGAATGCGCTTGGCTTCCTCGCCTTCGGCGACGTCTTCTTCCTCGCCTTCTTCCAGCTCGTCGTCGTCTTTCGGGAAGTCACTCAGGGCGATTTCCAGCATCTGGGTGATGCCACGGCCGTGGGCACCGGCGATCGGGATCGCGTGGCCCATGCCCAACGGAGCGAATTCGGCGCGGGCCATTTCAGGGTCGATGTTGTCGACCTTGTTGGCAACCACGTAGGAACGCTTGTTACGTTTGCGCAAATGCTCGGCGATCATCTGGTCGGCGGCGGTGAAGCCGGCCTTGGCATCTACCAGGAACAGAACGACATCCGCTTCTTCAATGGCCAGCAGAGACTGCTCGGCCATTTTTTCGTCCATACCGTGCTCGTCACCGGAGATACCGCCGGTGTCGATCAGAATGTAGGAACGCCCTTGCCACTTGGCCTCACCGTACTGGCGATCACGGGTCAGACCAGACAAGTCGCCGACGATGGCGTCACGAGTCCTGGTCAGGCGGTTGAACAAGGTGGACTTGCCGACGTTTGGTCGGCCCACCAGGGCGATTACGGGAACCATGCGGCTCTCCACTTCGTTATTTCAGAAAATACAAAAGCCGCTGCGAGGCAGCGGCTGGTGCTCGGGGCAATCACTGTGTGCTTTTCTGTGGGAGCGAGCCTGCTCGCGAAAAACGCCAGGGCAGCGCGTTTATTCAGGACGCCAGCGTCATCGTTGGCGTCCATCGCGAGCAGGCTCGCTCCTACAGTTGTACAAACAGTGAAGCCGCTTGGGGGTTAAACCCCAAGCATAGTTCTTACTTGATGGTCAGGGCTTCCAGTTTGCCGCTGTTGCCATACACATAAATCGTGTCACCCACCACCAGCGGACGGGCACGCAGGCCGTCGCTGTCGATGCGCTCGCGGCCGACGAAACGACCGTCCACCTGACTCAGCAGGTGCAGGTAACCTTCCAGGTCACCGACTGCAACATAGCTGGAGAACACTTCCGGAGCCGACAGTTGACGGCGGGCCAGCGAGTCGTTGCTCCACAAGGCTGTGGTGGAACGCTCGTCGATGCCTTCAACGGTGCCCGAAGACAGGCTCACATAAGCGGTACCGAAACCCTGGGCGACACCGGAATAGCTGGAAGCATCACGCTGCCAGAGCTGACGGCCGCTTTGCAAGTCCAGAGCGGCAACGCGCCCCTGATAGCTGGCGACATACAGCGTCTCGCCCGACAGCAGCAAGCCACCGTCGATGTCGACCACGCGTTCCAGCTCCGAACGACCTTGCGGGATCGCTACGCGCTGTTCCCACACCGGTACGCCGTTGGAGATGTCCACGGCAACCACTTTACCGGTCGACAGGCCAGCCACCGCAAGGCGGTTGGTCACGATCGGCGCACTGGTACCACGCAGGGTCAGTACCGCAGGCGTGCTGTCATAGATCCAGCGACGGTTACCGGTGGAGGCATCCAGGCCGATCAGACGATCGTCCTGGGTCTGAACCACCACGACGTCACCGTTGTTGGCTGGCGGTGCCAGTACTTCGCTGGACACGCGAGCGCGCCACTTTTCTTCACCGTTGATCGCGTCCAGGGCAACGATTTCACCCTTGATCGTACCAATGGTGACCAGACCGTAAGCTACGCCAACGGCGCCTGAGACAGGCAGCTCGAGGTCTTTCTTCCATTTGACATCGCCGGTGTTGCGGTCCATCGCCATCAACACGCCAGTGACGTCGGCGGCATAGATGGTATCGCCATCGATGGCCGGAACCAGCATGTTGTAGGATTCGCCCTGACCGTCACCGATCGAACGACTCCACTGCTTCTGCAGAACCACTTCTTCCTTGAAGTCGACCAGTTCGGCCGGAGGCAGTTCTTTTTTGCTGTTGCTGCTGCAACCCGCGGCCAAAATGGCCAGGGCCAGCAATGCTGCATGTTTCCAACGAATCACGTCACGCATCCCCTTTGGCAAGGTCGTCCAGCTTGATTTGCAGGCCACCGACCGCCGCTTCATCCGACAGTGCCGCCTTGGCTTTTTGATACGCCGCGCTCGCCTCATCGGTACGACCCAACTGCACCAGCAGGTCGCCCTTGAGCTCTTCGCGAGTGGCCAGGAATGCCTTGTCGGCATCGCCTTCGAGCAGCTTCAGCGCTTCGTCGGCCTTGTTCTGCGCGCCGAGTACCTGGGCCAGACGCTGACGGGCGATTTCGCCCAGCGCCGGGTTGGCCGGTTTGGCGACAATGGCTTTGAGCTCGGTGGCTGCGTCGTCCAGCTTGCCGCTGTCGACCGCAACCTTGGCCACGAACAGGCTTCCGTACTGTGCGTAGGCGCTGCCGCCGAACTCGCTGTTGAGCTTGCCGGCCAGGTCCGAAACACGGGCCGCATCAGGCTTGCCGTCAGGCGTCAGCGTGGTTTCGAGCAATTGCTGATAGAGAATCGAGGCGCCTTGCGACTGATTGCTCTGATATTTCTGGAACGCCTGCCAGCCGAACACGATGACCAGCGCCAACAGGCCGCCAGTTACCAGGGGCTTGCCGTTGCGTGACCACCACTCCTTGAAATCCGCCAGATGTTCGTCTTCGGTACTCGACACCCCAATACTCCTTAATCGCTAATTCGGCTGTTTAGACAGCTTCAACCCTGCACGACGCAGGTGGCCAGGTGTGCTGCAAGCGCATCCCAGGCAATGCTTTGTTGTTCGCCCTGGCCACGCAGGGGTTTGAAACCTACCACTTGCTGGGCCATTTCGTCGTCACCGAGGATCAGCGCGTACAGCGCGCCGCTCTTGTCGGCCTTCTTGAACTGGCTTTTGAAACTGCCGGCGCCGGCATTCACTTGCAGGCGCAGGTTGGGCAACTGATCACGAACGCGCTCCGCCAGGGTCAGGCCGGCCAGTTCGGCAGCTTCACCGAAGGCACAGAGGTAGACGTCGACCTGGCGGGAGATCTCTTGCGGGATCTGCTCCAGGGTTTCCAGCAGCAGCACCAGGCGCTCGATGCCCATGGCAAAGCCAACACCGGCGGTCGGCTTGCCGCCCATCTGCTCCACCAGGCCGTCGTAACGGCCACCGGCACACACGGTGCCCTGGGCGCCGAGTTTGTCGGTGACCCATTCGAAAACGGTCTTGCTGTAATAATCCAGCCCGCGAACCAGCTTCGGGTTGATCACGTAGGGAATGCCCGCGGCATCCAGACGAGCCTTGAGGCCCTCGAAGTGCACGCGGGACTCTTCGTCGAGGTAGTCGGCCATTTTCGGCGCATCGACCAGAATCGCCTGTGTCTCGGCGTTCTTGGTGTCCAGGACGCGCAACGGGTTGGTCTTCAGGCGGCGCTGGCTGTCTTCGTCCAGCTTGTCCAGGTGTTGCGACAAGAACTCGACCAGTGCTTCACGATAACGACCACGGGATTCGCTGGTGCCCAGGCTGTTCAGTTCGAGCTTGACCGCATCGCGGATGCCCAGTTCGCCCCACAGGCGCCAGGTCAGCACGATCAGCTCGGCGTCGATGTCCGGACCGTCGAGGTTGAACACCTCGACACCGATCTGGTGGAACTGGCGATAACGGCCTTTCTGCGGACGCTCGTGGCGGAACATCGGGCCGATGTACCAGAGTTTCTGAACCTGGCCGCCGCCGGTGATGCCGTGCTCCAGCACCGCGCGCACACAGGCCGCCGTGCCTTCAGGGCGCAGGGTCAGGGAGTCGCCGTTGCGGTCGTCGAAGGTGTACATCTCTTTTTCGACGATGTCGGTCACTTCACCGATGGAACGCTTGAACAGTTCGGTGAACTCGACGATCGGCATGCGGATCTGCTTGTAACCGTAGTTATCCAGCAGGCGCGAAACGGTGCCCTCGAAATGACGCCACAGAGGGGTCTGTTCGGGCAGGATGTCATTCATGCCACGAATGGCTTGCAGAGACTTGCTCACTATAAATCCTTAAATTCGTTCGGCTCTTCAGTCAGGTTCAGCCGCGCGCGATAACGGCAGCGTCAGCTTCGACCTTTTCGGCCGCTTTCTGGCGGATCAAGCGTTCAAGCTCATCCACCAGATTGTCATTCGTCAGCTTCTGCGACGGCTTGCCGTCGATGTAAATCAGGTTCGGCGTGCCACCGGTCAAGCCGATATGGGCTTCCTTGGCTTCGCCCGGGCCGTTGACCACGCAACCGATAACCGCGACATCCAGCGGCACCAGCAAATCTTCGAGGCGCCCTTCCAGCTCGTTCATGGTCTTGACCACATCGAAGTTCTGCCGCGAGCAGCTCGGGCAGGCGATGAAGTTGATGCCACGGGAACGCAGGTGCAGGGATTTGAGAATGTCGTAGCCGACTTTCACTTCCTCGACCGGGTCGGCCGCCAACGAGATGCGGATAGTATCGCCAATCCCTTCGGCGAGCAGCATACCGAGGCCCACGGCAGATTTCACCGTGCCGGAACGCAATCCACCGGCTTCAGTGATCCCCAGGTGCAGCGGCTGGACGATTTCCTTGGCCAGCAAGCGGTAGGCTTCGACGGCCATGAACACATCGGAGGCTTTCACGCTGACCTTGAAGTCCTGGAAGTTCAGGCGTTCAAGGTGCTCGACGTGACGCAAGGCAGACTCGACCAGCGCAGCCGGGGTCGGCTCGCCGTATTTCTTTTGCAGGTCTTTTTCCAGGGAACCGGCATTGACGCCGATACGGATCGGGATACCGCGGTCACGGGCGGCATCCACCACCGCACGCACGCGGTCTTCGCGACCGATATTGCCCGGGTTGATCCGCAGGCAATCGACACCCAGTTCGGCTACGCGCAAAGCGATCCGGTAGTCGAAGTGAATGTCGGCAACCAGGGGGACTTTGACCAGCTGCTTGATCTTGCCGAAGGCTTCGGCGGCGTCCATGTCCGGTACGGAGACCCGCACGATATCGACGCCGGCTGCTTCCAGGCGATTGATTTGCGCGACAGTGGCCGCGACATCGTTGGTGTCGCTGTTGGTCATGCTCTGCACAGCGATAGGCGCATCGCCGCCAACAGGCACGTTACCGACCCAGATCTTGCGGGATTCGCGACGTTTGATTGGAGATTCGCCGTGCATGACTTATTGACCCAATTTCAGGCGAGCAGTCTCGCCACTGGTGAACGGAGCGACATCAACCGGCTGGCCGTTGTAGCTGACCTGAGCGCCACGGGCAAAGCCCAGGCGCACGGTAAACGGTGGTTTGCCATTGACTGCCAGGCTGTCGCCTTTGCGTTTGAGACCGCTGAACAGCACCTTGCCGCTACCGTCGGTCACTTGTGTCCAGCAATCGGCGGTGAACTGCACCTTGACCTGGCCTTGACCGGCCACTGGCGCGGCTACCGCTGGAGCAGGAGCCGGAGCGACAGGGGCCACCGGTGCAGTCACCACAGGGGCCGGGACGGCAGGAGCTGCCGGAACCGGAGTTGCCGGCGTGGTGTGCGCGGATACGGCTGGTGTGGTCGGCGCTGCCGGGGCGACGGGTGCAGTCGCTTGAGCCTGCTCTGGTGCTTCAGCCGGAGCGTCGGCCTGTGGCAGCGCGAGGACGGTTCCGCCTTCGGTCTGACCTTCCACGACGGCTTGGTCTTCCGGCTCGTCCAGCGGGTGAATCTGTGTCGTACCGTCGGCGCCTTCGACTTCAACGTGCTCTGGTGCCAGACCGATCAGGTCCTTGGTGCGCATCGAGGTCTGATCCTGCCACCAGACAAAACCGCCGCCAATCACCGCGACCAGCAACAGCAGGCTGACGATTCGCAAAATGGTGTGGGAAACCCGGACCGGTTCTTCGATACGACCCAGGCTGTGAACACTGCTGCCCTGGGAATCGGTACCGGTGGATTGATCGAATTGCTGGACCAGAACGGCCTGGTCCATGCCGAGCAATTTGGCATAGGCACGAATGTAACCACGGGCAAAAGTATGCCCGGGCAGCTTGTCAAAGGCGCCTGCTTCCAAATTGCTCAGGGAAGTGGTGGTGAGGTTGAGCTTGAGGGCCACTTCGGCCAGCGACCAGCCATTGCTTTCGCGGGCCTGGCGCAAAATCTCACCGGGGTTTACGCGATTCGCTGCTACAACTTCGGGATGCGCCGCTTTCATCATTGCTCCGACAGGTATTGCTGATATTCCGGCGTACCGGGATAGAGTCTTTTTAGTTGCAGGCCGGCACTTGCGGCCTTGTCGCGGTCTTCGAACACTTTTGCCAGCCGAATGCCGAGCAACAGACTACGTGCATTTTGTTCGGAGAGCTGGCTAAAACGGTCGTAATAGTCACGTGCGGGCACATAATGCCTGTCTTCGTAAGACAACTCAGCCATTTCCAGCAATGCACGAGGTTGTTGGCGGTTCAGGCGCAGGGCTTTTTCCAGTTGCTGCAGGGCCAGATCACGCTGACCGAGCATTGCAGCAGTCATGCCCAGGTTCTCGAACACTCGCGAACGCTCAGGATACAGGGTATCGGCAGCGGCTTGTTCAAAGCGCTCGTAGGCTTCCTTGTAACGCTTCTGCTCGAACAGAAAACTGCCGTAGTTATTGAGGATTCGTGCATCGGCGGGACGGGAAGACAGTGCCTTGCGAAAATGCTCGTCGGCAAGTGCAGGTTCCATCTCGGCCTGGAACACCAGCCCCAGCGCCGCATTGGCATCCGGGTCGGAGTCATCCAGATCCAACGCTTTCTTCAGCGGAACCTTGGCGCGCTCGGTCATGCCTTGTTGCAAATACCCGATACCGAGTTGCACATATGCCTGACGCGCTTCATCACGGCCCTTGCTGGTCTTCATCGGGTTGTAATCGCCCGAAAGCACGCAGCCAGCACACAGGCTGGCCAACAGCAAAAGCAGCGCAAAGCGCAGGGACATAGAGTTCCTCTCTTGGTTATTTCGCGGCGTCTTGCGCTACATCGTTGTCGGCGTTGAGTTCACGCACGGCGATATAACGTTCGCTGCGACGGGTGCGATCCAGCACCTGCCCTACCAATTGACCACATGCGGCGTCGATGTCTTCACCACGGGTGGTGCGGACGGTGACGTTGAAGCCGGCATGATGAAGCTGATCCTGGAAACGACGAATAGCGTTGTTGCTCGGGCGCTCGTAACCGGAGTGCGGGAACGGGTTGAACGGGATCAGGTTGATCTTGCACGGGATGTTCTTCAGCAGCTCGATCATTTCCACCGCGTGCTCGACCTTGTCATTGATGTCTTTGAGCAAGGTGTATTCGATGGTCAGCACGCGCTTTTCGCCGAGATTCGACATGTAGCGCTGGCACGACTCGAGCAGCATCTTAAGCGGATACTTCTTGTTGATCGGCACCAATTGGTTACGCAATGCGTCATTCGGTGCGTGCAGGGACAACGCCAGGGAGACGTCGATGTGCTTGGAGAGCTCATCGATCATCGGCACCACGCCGGAGGTCGACAGGGTCACACGGCGCTTGGAAATGCCGTAGCCCAGGTCGTCCATCATCAAATGCATGGCCGCGACGACGTTGTCGAAGTTCAGCAGCGGCTCACCCATGCCCATCATCACCACGTTGGTGATGGCACGGTCGACGGTTGCCGGGACGCTGCCAAAGGATTTGTTGGCAATCCACACCTGGCCGATGACTTCGGCGGCGGTGAGGTTGCTGTTGAAGCCTTGCTTGCCGGTGGAGCAGAAACTGCAATCCAGGGCACAGCCTGCCTGGGACGAAACGCACAGGGTGCCGCGTTTGCCCTGGGGAATGTACACGGTCTCGACGCAGCTGCCGGACGCCACGCGCACCACCCACTTGCGGGTGCCGTCGCTGGAGATGTCCTCGCTGACCACTTCCGGACCACGGACCTCAGCAACAACCTTGAGTTTTTCACGCAAGGCCTTGCTGACGTTCGTCATGGCATCGAAATCATCGACACCAAAGTGGTGAATCCATTTCATTACCTGACCGGCACGGAAACGCTTCTCCCCGATTGAGTCGAAGAATTTTTCCATTTCCAGCTGAGTCAGACCCAGCAGGTTAATTTTTACAGTCGATGTAGTCATGGATTCACCTTCACTCTTAAGCCAATGCTTAGCGAGTGGTTACTTCAGTAGCTGCGAAGAAGTACGAGATTTCGCGAGCGGCAGCGGCTTCGGAGTCCGAACCGTGTACAGCGTTGGCGTCGATGGAGTCAGCGAAGTCAGCACGGATGGTGCCGGCAGCAGCTTCTTTAGGGTTGGTAGCGCCCATCAGCTCACGGTTCAGAGCAATAGCGTTTTCGCCTTCCAGAACCTGAACGACAACCGGACCGGAGATCATGAAAGCAACCAGGTCGTTGAAGAAACCACGAGCGCTGTGCTCAGCGTAGAAGCCTTCAGCTTCGGCTTTGGACAGTTGCTTCAGCTTCGAAGCTACAACGCGCAGGCCAGCTTTTTCGAAACGAGTGGTGATCTCGCCGATAACGTTTTTAGCAACGGCGTCAGGCTTGATGATGGAGAAAGTACGTTGAACAGCCATGGTGTAACTCCAGAAACGGTAATTTACGAAAAATTAAACCCGCGAATTATACGCGGGTTCTCGGGTATTGCCTAACCTGCGGCGTGGCTCAGTGGCGTTCTTCGATCCAGTTGGCCTGAATGGCCTCCAGGATCTTTTCGCCACAATGCTCAGGCATGTCGTCGAAATCGGGCAGTTCCATCACCCATTTACGCAGATCGACGAAGTTGACCGACATAGGGTCCACGTCGGGCTTGCTTTCAGCCAGCTGGATCGCGATCTCCAGCACATCAGTCCACTTGAGTTTCATGACAATTCCTTGAATCAGTGCGCTGCTTCGGCTGCGTGGTTGAGCGAGTACTTCGGAATTTCGACGGTCAGGTCTTCGGTACCGACCTTGGCCTGACAACCCAGGCGCGATTGCGCTTCCAGCCCCCAAGCCTTGTCAAGATAGTCCTCTTCCAGCTCGTCAGCCTCTTCCAGCGAGTCGAAACCCTCGCGGATGATGCAGTGGCAAGTAGTGCAGGCGCAGACGCCACCGCAAGCACTTTCCATCTCGATATGGTGCTCATGTGCCAGCTCGAGGATGGACGTACCGGTCTCAGCCTCTACAACCATGCCTTCGGGGCAGAACTTCTCGTGTGGCAGAAAAATGACCTGCGGCATCGTTATTCCTCAATCTCATTCAGGTTGCGCCCCGCCAGCGCGGCTTTCACCGTCGAGTCCAGGCGGCGGGCAGCAAAGGCGTCGGTCACTTGCGACAGACGCTTGGTCTGCTGCTCGATGGCGTAACCATCGGTACCTTTCATCAGTTCGGTCAGTTCCTGCACCTGCATGTCGATAACAAGGCGCTCTTCGGCGTCAAGCAAGCGCTCGCCATCCGCCTCCAGAGCAGCCTGCACCGCCTCGATCAGGCGCTGGGCGTCGACCTGCTGCTCACGCAGTACGCGGGCAACCTTGTCGTCATTGGCATGCTGGAACGAGTCCTTGAGCATCCTGGCGATTTCGCCGTCGGTCAGGCCGTAGGACGGCTTGACCTGAATGCTGGCTTCAACGCCCGAACCCAGTTCGCGGGCGGAAACGCTGAGCAGACCGTCGGCATCGACCTGGAAGGTCACGCGAATCTTCGCCGCGCCAGCCACCATCGCCGGAATGCCGCGCAATTCGAAGCGCGCCAGAGAGCGACAGTCACTGATCAGCTCGCGCTCGCCCTGCAATACGTGGATCGCCATGGCCGACTGGCCGTCTTTATAAGTGGTGAAGTCCTGGGCGCGGGCGACGGGGATGGTGGTGTTGCGCGGAATCACCTTCTCCATCAGGCCGCCCATGGTTTCCAGTCCCAGGGACAACGGAATCACGTCCAGCAACAGAAGCTCGTCACCGTCGCGCTTGTTGCCGGCCAGGGTATCGGCCTGGATCGCAGCACCAATGGCGACCACTTGATCCGGGTCGATTTCAGTCAGCGGCTGGCGACCGAAGGCTTCGGCGACGGCTTCGCGAACGCGAGGCACGCGAGTCGAACCACCGACCATGACCACGGCATGCACGTCTTCCAGTTCGATCCCGGAATCACGCACCGCACGACGGCAGGACCTCAGGCTTCGAGCGACCATCGGCTCGATCAGCGCATTGAAGGCTTCGCGGGTCAGTTCGGCTTTCCAGTCGCCATGGGCCACTTCAACGGCCGCAGCATTGGTCAGGGCTTCCTTGGCCGCACAAGCGGTTTGCAGCAAATTGCGTTGCGCACCCGGATCGAGGTCGGCGGACAGGCCGGCGCTCTCGATGATCCAGCCAGCGATCGCGTGGTCGAAGTCATCGCCGCCCAAGGCGCTATCGCCGCCGGTAGCCAGGACTTCGAAGACACCGCCGGTCAGGCGCAGAATCGAAATATCGAAGGTGCCGCCGCCCAGGTCATAAATCGCGACCAGGCCTTCGGCGTGCTGATCCAGACCGTAAGCCACGGCTGCCGCGGTCGGCTCATTGAGCAAACGCAGCACGTTCAGACCGGCCAGCTTGGCCGCATCCTTGGTGGCTTGACGCTGAGCGTCGTCGAAATAGGCCGGAACGGTGATCACCGCGCCCACCAGTTCGCCACCCAGGGTCGCTTCAGCACGCTGACGCAAGACCTTGAGGATATCGGCAGAGACTTCCACCGGGCTTTTCGGGCCCTGGATCGTGTCGATGAACGGCATGTGCGACTCGCCATCGACAAAGCGGTACGGCAACTGATCACCCAGCTGCTTGACGTCGGACAGACCACGACCCATCAAGCGCTTGACCGACAGCACGGTGTTCAACGGATCGGTGGCGGCGGCCAGCTTGGCGGATTCGCCAACCTCGACGCGATCGGCGTGGTAGCGCACGGCAGACGGCAAGATGACCCGCCCTTCTGCGTCGGCAAGTGGCTCGGAAAGACCACTGCGCAATGCAGCGACCAGCGAATTGGTAGTACCCAAGTCGATCCCCACAGCCAGGCGACGCTGGTGCGGTTGAGGACTTTGGCCGGGTTCGGCGATCTGCAGTAGGGCCATCGTTATCAGGACTTATCTGTATATCAGGCGTGCGACCGGAGCGGCACTGGGTTAATCGTCGAGGCGCTCTTCTAACTGGCGCACTTCGTAGGTGAGCTTGTCGAGGAACTGCATGCGCCGCATCAGGCGTTCGGCCTGTTCACGGTGCGCGGCATCGTTCCAGCAAGCTGCGAAGCTTTGGTTCAGTTCATCCTGGGCAGCCTTCAGGCGACGCTTGAAGACGGCAACGCCATTGAGATCGGCGCTGTCCTGCAGGTCTTCGAGCTCTTCACGCAACTCCATCTGCTGCAAAAGAAACTCCGGATCATGCACCGTGACCTCCAGCGGCAGCTCGCCACCATTCAAGGCGAGCAGGTAACGCGCGCGCTTGGGTGGGCTCTTGAGCGTCTGGTAGGCCTCGTTGAGGCTCGCGGATTGCTCTAGCGCCAGCCGTTGCTCACGCTCGGAAGCGTCGGCAAAGCGGTCCGGATGAACACTGCGCGCCAACTCACGGTAGCGCGTAGCCAGCTGATCGAGGTCCAGATCGAAACTCGGTTGCAGCTCAAATAAAGCGAAATGACAAGGAGTACCCACGACAAGCCTCAGATGTTGAAGCTTTCGCCGCAGCCACATTCACCGCGTACGTTGGGGTTGTTGAACTTGAAGCCTTCGTTCAACCCTTCCTTGACGAAATCGAGCTCGGTGCCGTCCAGGTAGGCCAGGCTCTTCGGGTCGATGATCACTTTTTCGCCGTGACTTTCGAACACCTGGTCCTCTGCAACCACCTCGTCGACAAACTCCAGCACGTAGGCAAGGCCGGAACAGCCTGTGGTGCGAACACCCAGACGAATCCCTTCACCTTTGCCGCGCCCGTCGAGGGAGCGCCGCACGTGTCGAGCAGCCGCTTCTGTCATGCTGATAGCCATCGGTGACTCCTTACTCGTCGCCAAAAATCAGATCAAGCCTTTTTTCTGCTTGTAATCGCGAACGGCCGCTTTGATAGCGTCTTCAGCGAGTACCGAGCAGTGGATTTTCACTGGCGGCAGGGCCAGTTCTTCAGCCAGCTGGGTGTTCTTGATGGTTTCCGCTTCGTCCAGGGTCTTGCCCTTCATCCACTCGGTGGCGAGGGAGCTGGAAGCGATAGCCGAACCGCAGCCGTAGGTCTTGAACTTGGCATCTTCGATGATGCCGGCGTCGTTGACCTTGATCTGCAGGCGCATCACGTCGCCGCACGCCGGAGCGCCGACCATGCCGGTGCCGACATCAGGGTCTTCCGCGTCCATCTTGCCGACGTTGCGCGGGTTTTCGTAGTGGTCGATGACCTTTTCGCTGTAAGCCATGATTCTCAATCCTCACTCATCAGGGCCGCTCTTGAGACCCTGCAGTTGCGCTGCGTTTACCGCCGCGCTGCTACAGGACCTGTATCCGGCGGCTTCTTTGTTTAGTGTGCCGCCCACTCGATTTTCGAGATATCGACGCCGTCTTTGTACATGTCCCACAGCGGCGACAGAGCGCGCAGCTTGGTAACAGCCTCGCAGACTTTCTGCGCGGCGTAGTCGATTTCTTCTTCGGTGGTGAAACGGCCGAAGGTGAAGCGGATCGAGCTGTGTGCCAGTTCGTCGTTGCGGCCCAGGGCGCGCAGTACGTACGAAGGTTCAAGGGACGCCGAGGTGCAGGCCGAACCGGACGAAACTGCCAGGTCCTTGAGCGCCATGATCAGCGACTCGCCTTCAACGTAGTTGAAGCTCAGGTTCAGGTTGTGCGGAACGCGGGCGGTCATGCTGCCGTTGACGTACAGCTCTTCCAGGTGCTCGACCTGCTTGTAGAAACGGTTGCTCAATGCCTTGATGCGCGCGTTTTCGGCAGCCATGTCTTCCTTGGCTACCCGGAAAGCTTCACCCATGCCGACGATCTGGTGGGTCGCCAGGGTGCCGGAACGCATGCCGCGTTCGTGGCCGCCACCGTGCATGGTCGCTTCGATACGTACGCGTGGCTTGCGGCTTACGTACAGGGCGCCGATGCCTTTAGGACCGTAGGTCTTGTGGGCGGAGAACGACATCATGTCGACTTTCAGCTTCGAAAGGTCGATCTCGACCTTGCCGGTGGACTGAGCGGCGTCGACGTGGAACAGGATGCCCTTGGAACGGAGCAGTTCGCCGATCGCTGCGATGTCGTTGATGGTGCCGATTTCGTTGTTCACGTGCATGACCGAAACCAGGATGGTGTCGTCGCGCAGTTCGGCTTCGATCATCTCAGGGGTCACCAGACCATCGGTGCGAGGCTCGATGTAGGTCACTTCGAAACCTTCACGCTCCAGTTGGCGCATGGTGTCCAGGACAGCCTTGTGCTCGATCTTGGTGGTGATCAGGTGCTTGCCCTTGGTGGCATAGAAATGCGCCGCACCCTTGATTGCCAGGTTGTCGGATTCGGTGGCACCGGAGGTCCAGACGATTTCACGCGGGTCGGCGTTGACCAGGTCAGCGACCTGACGACGGGCGTTTTCGACGGACTCTTCGGCTTTCCAGCCGAACACGTGGGAACGGGACGCCGGGTTACCGAAGTTTCCGTCGACCAGCAGGCATTCACTCATTTTTTGCGCAACACGCGGATCAACCGGGGTGGTCGCAGAGTAATCAAGGTAAATCGGCAATTTCATGGACTATCTCCTAAATCAGGCTGGCTGGCGTGCCGCTAGCTCTTCGGCTGTCATTCGACGGCGGACGCTTCAATCTTGTCCAGGCGTGGCGCCTTGCTGTTGCAACGGCGCTGGTCCTGACGCTGGGCTACTTCTTGCACCTCACGGCGAGTCACAAGATCAGCCAAGCTGATACCGCTCAGAAATTCGTGAATCTGCAAGCTCAGATCGCACCACAAGTGGTGAGTCAGGCAAGTGTCGCCGGAATGGCAATCACCCTGCCCTTGGCATTTGGTTGCATCGACCGATTCGTTCACCGCATCGATCACCTGGGCGACCTGGATGCCCTGCATGTCGCGGGACAATTGGTAGCCACCGCCCGGACCACGCACGCTGGACACCAGATTGCTGCGGCGCAATTTGGCGAAAAGCTGTTCGAGGTAGGACAGGGAGATGCCTTGGCGCTCGGAGATATCGGCCAGGGACACGGGCCCGTGCTGCGCGTGCAATGCCAGATCGAGCATGGCGGTCACGGCGTATCGGCCTTTTGTAGTCAGTCGCATGGACAATTACCACGGAGTTCGGAATGAGGCGAGTATGCAATTCCCGAGTATTTAAGTCAACTATTAGACCTAGTACTTTAGTCAGGTTTACCCGCAAAAGAGCGGGCGCATCATAGCAGGGTCTGCGGCCTAATGGCACACCGGTCAGCGCTCTGCCATTACCTGATTGCGACCCGTGCAGGAGACATCAACCGGCCTTGCTTTCGTCTTTGTCTTTTACGCAGGCAAAGTCTTCTTCGCGCAGCTCAGGCAGATCTTTCGCACAGTAATTGCTGCCCAGATCCTTCAACGCCCCGCACATCCCCTCCAGACGCCCATCGACCGCCTGCAGGTGATCAAGCAGTTGACCAATGGCACGTGCCACCGGGTCGGGCATGTCTTCGCTGAGGCCGTAGGCATCAAAACCGATCTTCTCGGCCATGGCCTTGCGCTTGGCGTCCTGCTCGACATCGGACTTGACGATAATCCGCCCCGGAATACCCACCACAGTGGCACCCGGCGGCACTTCCTTGGTCACGACGGCATTGGAACCCACCTTGGCCCCGGCACCGACAGTGAACGGGCCCAGCACCTTCGCGCCCGCCCCGACCACGACGCCATCACCCAAGGTCGGGTGACGCTTGCCCTTGTTCCAGCTGGTGCCGCCCAGGGTCACGCCCTGATAAATAGTCACGTCATCGCCGATTTCGGCGGTTTCACCGATAACGATGCCCATGCCATGGTCAATGAAGAAACGACGACCGACCTTGGCACCCGGATGGATCTCGATCCCGGTCAGCCAGCGGCCGAAATTCGACACCAACCGCGCCAGCCATTTCAGGTCCCCGCGCCACAGCATCGCCGACAAACGGTGAATCCAGATGGCATGCATGCCGGGGTAGCAGGTCAGGACTTCAAAAGCGTTACGCGCCGCCGGGTCTCGGTGGAATACGCTCTGGATATCTTCACGCAAACGCTCGAACATCATTAATCCTTCCGCTTAAGGAGCTCACCACGGGCCGCTTTCTGGGTTTCCGTGAGGATGCCACGCAAAATATTCATTTCCGCCCGGCTGACCGAGCTGCGTCCGTACAACCGGCGCAGGCGCGCCATCAAGTGCCGTGGCTTTTCCGGATCGAGGAATTCGATGGCCACCAGGGTCTGCTCCAGGTGTTCATAGAATCGTTCCAGCTCGTCCATGGTCGCCAGCTCAGCGCTTTTGACCGAAGCCACTTCTTCCTTCTCGACCTTGCTCGGCTGACCTTGGGCCGCCAGCCAGGACATGCGCACTTCATAACCCAACACCTGCACCGCCGCCCCAAGGTTCAGCGAACTGAACTCAGGGTCTGATGGAATGTGCACGTGATAATGACATCGCTGCAGCTCTTCGTTGGTCAGGCCGGAATCTTCACGACCGAACACCAGGGCAATTTCCGCACCCTGCCCCGCTTCCTCGACCACCTTCGTTCCGCATTCGCGGGGATCGAGCAGCGGCCAGGGAATGCGCCGGTCGCGGGCGCTGGTGCCGAGCACCAGGTTGCAGCCGACCAGGGCATCTTCCAAGGTGGCGACGACTTGCGCGTTTTCAAGGATGTCTCCGGCACCGGAAGCACGGGCATCGGCCTCGTGATGCGGGAACAGACGAGGCTCGACCAGCACCAGCCGCGACAGCCCCATGTTCTTCATGGCACGCGCAGCCCCGCCGATATTGCCCGGATGGCTGGTATTGACCAGGACGACACGAATGTTTTGCAGCAAGGGAGGCGCTCTCGAACACAATAATCGGGAGCAGAATCTTACAGCTACACCTACCGTTAAGCTATGAAAGCGAACGTCGTCCTTCTCCTGTAGAAACTTTCTGATAGAATGCCCGGCTTTCTTTAACAACCTTAGGTGACACATCCATGCAGCCCATGCTGAATATCGCGCTGCGCGCCGCCCGCAGCGCCAGTGAATTGATCTTCCGCTCCATCGAGCGCTTGGATACCATCAAGGTCGACGAAAAAGACGCCAAGGATTACGTATCCGAGGTGGATCGCGCCGCCGAACAGAAAATCATCGATGCCCTGCGCAAGGCCTACCCGAATCACTCGATCATGGGTGAAGAGACCGGCATGCACGCCGGCACCGGCATCGAAGGCGAAGAGTACCTGTGGATCATCGATCCACTGGACGGCACCACCAACTTCCTGCGCGGCATTCCTCACTTCGCTGTCAGCATCGCCTGCAAATACCGCGGTCGCCTGGAACACGCTGTTGTTCTGGACCCGGTTCGCCAGGAAGAATTCACCGCCAGCCGTGGTCGTGGCGCTCAACTGAACGGTCGTCGCCTGCGCGTCAGCGGCCGCACCAGCCTGGACGGCGCCCTGCTGGGTACCGGCTTCCCGTTCCGTGACGACCAGATGGACAACCTCGACAACTACCTGGGCATGTTCCGCGCCCTGGTTGGCCAGACCGCCGGCATCCGCCGCGCAGGTTCGGCGAGCCTGGACCTGGCCTACGTGGCCGCCGGCCGTTTCGACGCCTTCTGGGAATCGGGCCTGTCCGAGTGGGACATGGCTGCAGGCGCCCTGCTGATCCAGGAAGCCGGCGGTTTGGTGAGCGACTTCACCGGCGGTCACGACTTCCTTGAAAAAGGCCACGTCGTTGCCGGCAACACCAAGTGCTTCAAGGCAGTATTGACGGCGATCCAGCCGCACCTGCCGGCCTCGCTGAAGCGCTAAGCTTCCAGCGACAAAAGAGCACCCTTCGGGGTGCTTTTTTATGCCTGCGATTCAACCCCTGACACACCACAAACCCAATGTGGGAGCGGCGGTGGTGCATAAATCGCGAGCACAAAAAAGCACCCCGCAGGCTAATGCCGATCAGTTAAGTCTCATTGCTTGACCTTTGGCCGCAAGAAATCAAAGTCCGATGCCTGAATAGGCATCGGATTTAATGAGATGGTCAGCCTGACCGAGAAGCCCTGCAGGTTTACACTTGCAGGGCTTTTCTCGTTTTCGGCGGAGGATCTCTCATGAACACGATGACGCTTCTCGGTATCGACATTGGCAAACACAGTTTCCACCTGCATGACCAGGACACTCAAGGCCATCAGGTTTTGCGCAAGAAGATGACCCGTGGACAGTTGCTCAGAAGCTTGGCGCAGCTACCAACCTGCACGCCGGATCACTCGCTGACGCTGTTCGATCGCGGTTTCTACTCTTTGGGGCTGTTGCACTAATGGCAGCAGGCCAGCACCGAGCGGCATTGACTGATGCCGTTACGCAAAGGGGCGCAGTACGAAGTCATTCAGCGTTTGGGCCGTCAGGATGCGGTGGTCTCGTTAAGCACTTCGCCGCTGGCCCGCAAGCACTGGCCGGGATTGCCGGAGCGCCTGGCCGCAAGGCTCCTGAGCAAAACCGTCAAGGCCAAGGTCTGTCAGATTTTGACGTCGATGACCGATCCGCTGCGTTTCCCATCCGATGAAATCGTCGACCTGTACAGCCATCGCTGGGAGATCGAATCAGGGTTCAGGGAAATGAAACAGAC
Organism: Pseudomonas fluorescens; assembly: GCF_040448305.1. Lineage (NCBI taxonomy): Bacteria > Pseudomonadati > Pseudomonadota > Gammaproteobacteria > Pseudomonadales > Pseudomonadaceae > Pseudomonas > Pseudomonas fluorescens. The sequence goes on from NZ_CP148752.1 coordinate 5,582,199, forward strand.
ACTGCTCAACAGCAGTTACACGCTGCGTAGCAAGACGCCCGAGATGATCGAGCAAGAGTTGTGGGGCGTGTAGCTGGGCTACAACCTGCTGCGTTATCAGATGGTGGAAATGAGCCGTCGTTGTCCGGGCATCCATCCGTGAACTGAGCTTCACCGCGTGCACTTGGGTGATCCTGGGGTTTATCAACGGCGTTTCTGCGGATCGCTCGGGGAACATCCCCAAATATCTCGCCGAGTTGCATGCCTCGGCCCCGCACTATGTCTTGCCGCATCGCCGGGAAGAGCGCATTTATCCCCGGGCAATCAGGCTCAACCCCCCGAAGTATCCGATCAAAAACAAAAATGCCAGTCAGCTTAACTGACTGGCATTAGCCTCGACGGCCGGTTTTTTTGTACCTGCTTTTTATAGCTGGAGCGTGCGCCTTACAGAGCGGCAGCGTGCTCGGTCAGGTAAGCCGCAACGCCTTCTGGCGAAGCGTTCATGCCTTTGTCGCCTTTTTTCCAGTTGGCAGGGCAGACTTCGCCGTGCGCTTCGTGGAATTGCAGAGCGTCGACCAGACGGATCAGCTCTTCCATGTTACGGCCCAGCGGCAGGTCGTTGATGATCTGCGAGCGGACAACGCCTTTGTCGTCGATCAGGAACGCGCCACGGAAAGCCACGCCGTCAGCGGACTGAACGTCGTAGGCCTTCATGATGTCCTGCTTGATGTCGGCAGCCATGGTGTAGCGAACCTGGCCGATACCGCCATTGTTCACTGGAGTGTTACGCCATGCGTTGTGGGTGAAGTGCGAGTCGATCGAAACAGCGATCACTTCAACGTTGCGTGCCTTGAATTCAGACATGCGGTTGTCCAGAGCGATCAGCTCGGACGGGCAAACGAAGGTGAAGTCCAGCGGGTAGAAAAACACCAGGCCGTATTTGCCTTTGATCGCCGAGGACAGGGTGAAGCTGTCAACGATCTCGCCATTGCCGAGTACGGCCGGTACGGTGAAGTCAGGGGCTTGTTTGCCTACGAGTACGCTCATTGGATATCTCCTGGTGTAATAGCGTGAGAAACAGGGTTCGCATCAGCCTGCCACCCTGAGGCGACAGCCCTGTGACACGATCCCCGGTCGCAAAAGACCGGCCATCATACACCGCGTGTTTGAGCTGGCTTAGCTGTTTTTTCCCGGTACGATGAAATCCCCGACGGTTTTGTATCACCGATTTGCGAGGCCGACCGTTCGTCAGCCATACCCGCTTATGGCGAAAAGTGCTCTGAAACCACTTTGACAATCATTCTCGTTAACATTAAGATCCATCGCAATTGAGTCACAATCAGCAACGGACCTTCCTTATGTATGTTTGCCTCTGCACTGGCGTCACCGACGGTCAAATCCGCGATGCGATCTATGAAGGATGCTGCAGCTACAAGGAAGTCCGTGTGGCTACCGGCGTTGCCAGTCAATGCGGCAAATGTGCCTGCCTTGCCAAGGAAGTGGTCCGCGAGACCCTGACCAAACTGCAATCGGCCCAGGCTGCAATTCCTTTTCCAACAGAATTTACAGCCGCTTAAATATCGAATTTTAAAGAACCGGACATATGTCCGGTTTTTTTATGTCTCAAAATCAACTAGTTATGCTCTAGACGCGGAACACAAACATTCTTATTCCGATTAATTTTCATTTAAGTTTCAACAACTTAGGTTTGACACTCTTAAATACGCGGCTCAAACTCTGTTCTATTGACAGCTAATACAGGGCAGGACCCCATCATGAAAGGCGACGTTACAGTCATCCAGCATCTCAACAAGATCCTTGCCAATGAGCTGGTCGCGATCAATCAATATTTCCTGCATGCGCGCATGTATGAAGATTGGGGCCTGAACAAGCTCGGCAAGCACGAGTACCACGAATCCATCGACGAAATGAAGCACGCGGACAAGCTGATCAAGCGAATCCTGTTCCTTGAAGGCCTGCCGAACGTCCAGGACCTGGGCAAGCTGCACATCGGCGAGCACACCAAGGAAATGCTGGAGTGCGACCTGCGTATCGAGAAAACCGGCCATGCCGATCTGAAAGTAGCCATCGCGCATTGCGAAACAGTTGGCGACTTCGGTAGCCGTGAACTGCTTGAAGATATCCTCGAGTCCGAAGAGGAACATATCGACTGGCTGGAAACCCAGTTAGGGCTGATCGATAAAGTGGGTCTTGAAAACTACCTGCAATCGCAGATGGGCGAAGACGAGTAACTTCGTTCCGTTAATCTCGATGCAATAAAAAGCCCCGCTCTCTTTTAAGAGGCGGGGCTTTTTGTGCCTGTATGTAGGAGCGAGCTCGCTCGCGATGGTCGTTAACGATTACGCGGCATACCTGACAACCCGCGGCGTTTTCTAGTCCATCGCGAGCAAGCTCGCTCCTACATACCGCGAATCAGGCTTCGGACTTGTTGGCAGCAGCGGCTTCGACAGCAGCCTTGATGGTGGCTTGCAGCGAACCGTCAGCAGCCATTTCAGTCATGATGTCGCTGCCACCGACCAGCTCACCACCGACCCACAGTTGCGGGAAGGTTGGCCAGTTGGCGTATTTTGGCAGGTTGGCGCGGATTTCCGGGTTCTGCAGGATGTCCACGTACGCAAACTTTTCGCCACACGCCATCACGGCCTGCGCGGCTTTCGCGGAGAAGCCGCACTGCGGGGCATTCGGCGAGCCTTTCATGTAAAGCAGAATGGTGTTGTTGGCAATCTGCTCTTTAATCGTTTCGATGATATCCATGGAGCACCTCGGCTGAACTTTCCGACTCATGGGTCGGCACGGTGGCGCATTGTAACGGAAAGCCGAGCGCCCTGCTCGGTCTCTCGGTCAGACTGATTCAAGCCGCCGCCACGGTCACCGGCACACCATTGAGTGCAGCATTTCCCGACAACTCGTCAAGCTGGCAGTCGTCGGTCAGGTCGTTGGCGCTCGAGCCCGGCTGGCTGCTGGCAATCGTCATTTGCACGCCCGGCCGCGCGTGACCCCAACCGTGAGGCAGGCTGACCACGCCTTTCATCATGTCCAGACTGCCAAGCACTTCGACTTCGATCACCCCCACCCGCGAGCTGACCCGAACGCGCTGCCCGTCACTGAGCCCGCGACTGGCCAAGTCATCCGGATGCATCAGCAACTGGTGACGTGGCTTGCCTTTCACCAACCGATGATAGTTATGCATCCATGAGTTGTTGCTGCGTACATGCCGGCGACCAATCATCAACAACTCGTCGGCGGCCGGCGCCTGCAAGGCAGCGAAGCGCGCCAGGTCAGCGAGAATCGCGGCCGGCGCGGCCTGGATGCGTTGATTGGCAGTCTTCAGGCGTGGTGCCAGGTTAGGCTTGAGCGCGCCCAAATCAACGCCATGGGGATGATCGAACAAGGTCGCCAACGACAGCTTGTGCTCTGAATTGTCGCCGTACATTCCCATGCGCAGGCCGCGATCGATCATTTGCGCAGGAGCGATGGTGGGCTTCAGCTCTTTGCCGGTCCTGGCGGCAAATGCCTTGGCCAGGCCGACGAAAATTTCCCAGTCGTGCAATGCACCTTCGGGCTTGGCAAGGATGGCGCGGTTGAAACGGCTGACGTTGCGCACTGCAAACAGATTGAACGTGGTGTCGTAATGGTCGTTTTCCAGCGCCGATGTCGACGGCAGGATCAGGTCGGCGTAACGCGTGGTTTCATTGATGTACAGGTCGATACTGACCATGAACTCCAGCCCGTCCAGCGCCTGCTCGAGCTTTCGGCCATTGGGCGTGGACAGCACCGGATTGCCAGCCACGGTGATCAACGCGCGGACTTGCCCTTCCCCTTCAGTGAGCATCTCTTCGGCCAGCGCCGAGACTGGTAGTTCTCCGGCGTACTCCGGGCGCCCGGAAACCCGGCTCTGCCACAGATTGAAATGCCCGCCCGAAGTCGTCGCCACCAGATCCACCGCCGGCTCGGTGCACAAGGCACCGCCCACGCGATCGAGATTGCCGGTGACCAGGTTGATCAACTGCACCACCCAGTGACACAGCGTACCGAAGGCCTGGGTAGAAACGCCCATGCGGCCATAGCAGACTGCACTCGGTGCGGCGGCGAAGTCCCGCGCCAATTGGCGGATCTGTTCGGCCGGCACGGCGCACAACGGACTCATGGCCTCGGCAGTGAACGGCGCGACGGCCTCCCGCACGTCCTCCAGGCCGTCCACCGGCAGATGGCTGTCGCGGGTCAGACCTTCAGCAAACAAGGTATTGAGCAGGCCGAACAACAGCGCGGCATCACCCCCCGGGCGCACGAACAGATGCTGATCGGCAATCGCCGCCGTCTCACTACGGCGCGGATCGACCACCACCACTTTGCCGCCCCTGGCCTGTATCGCCTTCAAGCGTTTTTCCACATCCGGCACGGTCATGATGCTGCCGTTCGAAGCCAGCGGATTGCCGCCCAGGATCAGCATGAAATCGGTGTGATCGATGTCCGGGATCGGTAGCAGCAAACCATGGCCGTACATCAAATGACTGGTCAGGTGATGGGGCAATTGATCGACCGACGTCGCGGAAAACCGGTTGCGGGTTTTCAACAGGCCGAGGAAGTAATTGCTGTGGGTCATCAGCCCGTAATTGTGCACGCTCGGGTTGCCCTGATAGACCGCCACGGCGTTTTGCCCGTGACGCTCCTGAATGGCGGCGAGGCGTTCGGCGACCAGATTGAATGCCGCTTCCCACTCGATGGGCTGCCACTCATTGCCCACCCGCTGCATCGGCTGATGCAGGCGATCCGGATCGTTCTGAATGTCTTGCAGGGCCACGGCCTTGGGACAGATGTGCCCACGGCTGAACGTATCCTGCGGGTCGCCCTTGATCGAAGTGATCTGGACGTTACCGCCTTCGACCCTGGTGGTTTCGATGGTCAGGCCACAGATGGCTTCGCACAAATGGCACGCACGGTGATGGAGAGTCTTGGTCATGGCCAGTCTCTGTCTTGTTTGGGGCGGGCAACGTTGGCCGCGGAAACAAAACTATGGCGCCAGAGCCGCCGCCACGCCAGCGACGTTCGTCTTGTGAATCGAGGGTTATCAGGCCAGCCGATAGCCGCCGGAGTTCAGTTCGAAGGCAGCCTGGGCGGCACCTGCAAGTGGATTTCCTGAAGGGTTTCAATCGGCCCGAGGAGCCATGCACGCTGGTCAGTTCGACGATCCGTCGAGCCCGGCGCTGATGAATGACAGGTCAGAAACCGACTGTCAGCGCACCATTGCCGCCCAGCCTGATTGCCAAGCCCCGAGAGGCCGGTGTACAAATGAGGCGCTGCTATCAGGAAACAGGCTTCAAAAGCGCTACCTCGGTGAACCCGTAGCACCTCTGAAACTCCCTAAAAACTGTAGCCCTATTGGTAAGACGCGACATTTAATTATAAGATCGCGCCTTCCCCTATTTCGTCGCCCCGTGCGGCTTACGCCGCAGGTCTCGCCCGTTGTTCCGTTAAACAAGGCTTTGAGCATCTGCGGTTTGTAGCAAAAGGTAGTCAATGATGAGCGCAAGGCACTTTCTCTCCCTGATGGATTGCACGCCCGAAGAGCTGGTCAGCGTGATCCGTCGAGGCGTTGAGCTCAAGGACCTGCGTAACCGCGGCGTACTGTTCGAGCCTCTGAAAAACCGCGTCCTGGGGATGATTTTCGAGAAGTCCTCGACCCGTACCCGGATCTCCTTCGAGGCCGGCATGATCCAGCTCGGCGGCCAGGCGATCTTCCTGTCGCCCCGTGACACCCAACTGGGCCGTGGCGAGCCGATCGGCGACGCCGCCATTGTCATGTCGAGCATGCTCGATGCTGTAATGATCCGTACGTTTTCCCACAGCACTCTGACCGAATTCGCCGCCAATTCGCGCGTTCCGCTGATCAATGGCCTGTCCGATGATCTGCACCCGTGCCAGTTGCTGGCCGACATGCAGACCTTCCTCGAACACCGCGGCTCAATCCAGGGCAAGACCGTGGCCTGGATCGGCGACGGCAACAACATGTGCAACAGCTATATAGAAGCGGCGATCCAGTTCGACTTCCAGTTGCGCGTTGCCTGCCCGGAAGGCTACGAACCCAACCCGGTGTTCCTGGCCAAGGCCGGCGATCGGGTCACCATCGTTCGCGACCCGAAGGAAGCCGTGCGTGGCGCACACCTGGTGAGCACCGACGTCTGGACCTCCATGGGCCAGGAAGAGGAAACCGCCAAGCGCCTGCAACTGTTCGCACCGTATCAGGTCAACCGCGCCCTGCTCGACCTGGCTGCTGAAGACGTACTGTTCATGCACTGCCTGCCGGCGCACCGTGGCGAGGAAATCAGCGTCGACCTGCTCGACGACCCGCGCTCGGTGGCCTGGGATCAAGCCGAAAACCGTCTGCACGCGCAAAAAGCCTTGCTCGAATTCCTCGTTCCGCCTTCGTACCACCACGCATGAGCCAGCCATTACTGCTCAACTTGCGCAACCTCGCCTGCGGCTATCAAGACCAACGCGTGGTGCAGAACCTCAACCTACACCTGAACGCAGGCGACATTGGTTGCCTGCTGGGCTCTTCAGGCTGCGGCAAGACCACCACCCTGCGGGCGATTGCCGGTTTCGAACCGGTACACGAAGGCGAAATCCAGCTGGCTGGCGAAACCATCTCCAGCGCCGGTTTCACCCTCGCTCCGGAGAAACGTCGCATCGGCATGGTGTTCCAGGACTACGCCCTGTTTCCGCATTTGAGCGTGGCCGACAACATCGCCTTCGGCATTCGCAAGCATCCGCAAAAGGATCGCGTGACCGAAGAGTTGCTGGAACTGGTCAACCTGAAGAACCTCGGCAAGCGTTTCCCCCACGAGCTTTCCGGTGGTCAGCAGCAACGTGTCGCCCTGGCCCGCGCCTTGGCGCCGGAACCACAACTGCTGCTGCTCGACGAACCGTTCTCCAACCTCGATGGCGAATTGCGCCGCAAGCTCAGCCATGAAGTACGCGACATCCTCAAGGCCCGTGGCACCAGCGCGATTCTGGTGACTCACGACCAGGAAGAAGCCTTCGCGGTCAGCGACCACGTTGGGGTGTTCAAGGAAGGTCGCCTGGAACAGTGGGATACGCCCTACAACCTGTATCACGAACCGCTGACCCCCTTCGTGGCGAGCTTCATCGGCCAGGGCTATTTCATTCGCGGTCAGTTGAGCAGCCCCGAATCGGTGCAGACCGAGTTGGGTGAGTTGCGCGGCAATCGGGCCTACACCTGGCCGGTAGGCGGCGCTGTGGACGTGCTACTGCGCCCGGACGATATCGTCTATGCGCCGGACAGCGCACTGAAGGCGCGAATCGCCGGCAAGACGTTCCTGGGCGCATCGACCCTGTATCGCTTGCAACTGCCGACAGGCGCACAGCTGGAATCGATCTTCCCGAGCCATGTCGACCGTCAGGTTGGGGCGGATGTGGGCATTCGTGTCGCGGCTGAACACCTGGTGCTGTTCCAGGCGTCCGGCAGCACGGCGGCGCAGATTCCGGTGGCTGAATCCGGTGTCCGGCGTTACAGCACCGCTAACTGAACAACACAATCCCTGTGGGAGCGAGCTTGCTCGCGATAGCGATGGATCAGTCAACACCTCTGTTGAATGTGATACCGCTATCGCGAGCAGGCTCGCTCCTACAGTGGTTTTGGATCAGCCCAACATCAGCGTTCCGCTCGCCACGAGCGTCGCATCCCCGCCGATCTTCACCCGCTCGCCTTCCAGTCGACAGAACAATTCCCCACCCCGCGCCGAACGCTGAAAAGCCGTCAGGCTCGACTTGCCCAAACGCTTTGACCAGTACGGAATCAGAAGGCAGTGGGTCGATCCGGTCACCGGGTCTTCATTGATGCCGATTGCCGGGGCGAAGTAGCGGGAAACGAAATCGTGCTGCTCGCCCCGCGCCGTCACGATGGCGCCCAACCATGGCAGTTTCGCCAGGGCCACCATGTCCGGCTTGCAGTCGAGCACGGCTTGCTCCGACTCCAGCACCACGAACAGCTCATTCGAAGCCAGTACCTCGACAGCCTTCACACCCAGTGCACGCTCGATGTCCGGGATCACGTTCACCGGCGACGCAGTGATCGCCGGGAAGTCCAGCCACAGGCCTGCGCCCTCCCGCGTCACGCTCAACGGGCCGGACTTGCAGGTGAAGTCCAGTCGCTCGACGGGCTCTTTATAGATCTCAAACAGCACATAGGCGCTAGCCAGCGTCGCGTGACCGCACAATGGCACCTCGGTGGTCGGCGTAAACCAGCGGATGTGCCAGCCCTGCCCTTCACGTACGACAAACGCCGTTTCGGCGAGGTTGTGCTCGGCGGCAATCTTTTGCATCAACTCATCGGCGAGCCATGTATCGAGCCGATAGACCATCGCCGGATTGCCGCTAAATGGCTGATTGCTGAACGCGTCGACCTGATGAAACTCAAGCTGCATAACCTTCTCCCTTTGTCAGACCGCTGAGCATGCCGCGCTGGCCCAGCCGGCGCCAGTGACAGAGCAGGCTGATTTTCACCATACAGCGATACGCTGACTTCGATGCTCACGCACGGCCGATATCGGCAAACCTGGCCTGGGTGTGTTCGGCCAGCACCGCCGGTGCCAGTTCAACTTCCAGCCCACGTCGGCCCGCACTGACAAAAATGCTGGCGAAGGGCTGGGCCGAATTATCAATGAAGGTACGCAAACGCTTTTTCTGCCCCAGCGGACTGATCCCGCCCAACAGATAGCCAGTGGAGCGCTGCGCCGCCGCCGGGTCGGCCATTTCGACCTTTTTCACGCCCGCGGCGTGGGCCAGCCCTTTCAAGTCCAGGCTGCCGACAACCGGCACCACGGCTACCAGCAACTCACCCTTTTCGCTGGCCGCCAGCAAGGTCTTGAACACCTGCGCCGGATCGAGCCCAAGCTTTTCCGCCGCCTCCAACCCGTAGGAGGCGGCCTTGGGGTCATGTTCGTAACTGTGTACACGATGTTCGGCCCGAACCTTTTTCAACAAATCCAATGCGGGGGTCATGGCAGCTCCAGACTGGGCGGCAGAAGAAAAATACTGCGCCGGATTCTAGGACATTGATCGTTAAAAGGCTCTACGGCGGCGCATCCATAACGCCATTGCCTGGCCATCCCATTGCGCAATGACTCATTCATTCATGCAACGAATGGTTTTTTTGTGACCGACGGTTCACTTTCGACCTTTGACAGCAGCGTTTCTTGTCTATATTTTTTCGTTTCTGAAACTGTACGAAACGTCCTACCGCTGCACCCAGCAGTAAACCGCGACCAGGATGGGGATCCTGCCTCGGCGAAAACCGCGCTCCGACCATGATGGAAAAAGCGCCAGACAACAAAAAAAATGAGGTTTCAATGACAACTGCTTTACAACAACCGTCACTCTCGAGCCAATGCATGGCCGAGTTCCTGGGTACAGCGCTGCTGATCTTTTTTGGTACAGGTTGTGTTGCCGCGCTCAAGGTCGCGGGTGCCAGCTTTGGCTTGTGGGAAATCAGCGTTATCTGGGGTGTCGGCGTCAGCATGGCAATCTACCTCACCGCCGGAGTTTCCGGTGCGCATCTGAACCCTGCCGTCAGCATTGCCCTGAGCATTTTCGCGGACTTCGAAAAACGTAAATTGCCTTTCTACGTACTCGCCCAAGTGGCGGGTGCCTTCTGTGGGGCGCTGTTGGTTTACACGCTCTACAGCAATCTGTTCTTCGAATTCGAACAAACGCACCACATGGTTCGCGGCACTCAAGCCAGCCTTGAATTGGCCTCTGTGTTCTCCACCTTCCCGAATCCTGTGCTGACCACCGCCCAGGCATTTCTGGTCGAGGTGATCATCACAGCCATCCTGATGGGCGTGATCATGTCCCTGACCGATGACAACAATGGCCTGCCCAAAGGCCCGTTGGCACCGCTGCTGATCGGCCTGCTGATTGCGGTGATCGGCAGTTCGATGGGACCGCTGACCGGTTTTGCCATGAACCCTGCGCGGGACTTCGGCCCTAAACTGATGACTTTCTTCGCTGGCTGGGGTGAAATTTCCTTCACCGGCGGACGCGATATTCCGTATTTCCTGATTCCTGTTTTTGCACCGATTGTCGGTGCCTGCCTCGGTGCTGCAGCCTATCGTGGGTTGATTGCCCGCCATCTGCCCAGCGCCGTACCTGCTACAAAGGATGCAACAGCTGCCATTGACGGCAAACCCAGAACTTCTTGATACCGTTGGCGCGTGTCTCTGCCCTTTGATCGCGCGCCAGACCTCACTCCCTTATTTCGTCCAAGGCAATCGACATGACCGACACACAGAATAAGAACTACATCATTGCCCTCGATCAGGGTACGACCAGCTCCCGCGCGATCATTTTCGACCGCGACGCGAACGTGGTCTGCACCGCCCAACGGGAGTTTGCCCAGCATTACCCGCAAGCCGGCTGGGTTGAACATGACCCAATGGAAATTTTTGCCACCCAAAGCGCCGTGATGGTCGAGGCCCTGGCACAAGCCGGCCTGCACCACGACCAGGTAGCAGCCATCGGCATCACCAACCAGCGCGAAACCACCGTGGTCTGGGACAAGAACACCGGCCGCCCGATCTACAACGCCATCGTCTGGCAGTGCCGACGCAGCACCGAGATCTGCCAGCAACTCAAGCGCGATGGCCACGAGCAATACATCAGCGACACCACCGGCCTGGTCACCGACCCGTATTTCTCCGGCACCAAGCTCAAGTGGATCCTCGACAATGTCGAAGGCAGCCGCGAGCGCGCGCGCAACGGTGAACTGTTGTTCGGCACCGTCGACAGCTGGCTGATCTGGAAATTTACCGGCGGCAAGGTGCATGTCACCGACTACACCAACGCTTCGCGCACCATGCTCTTCAACATCCACACCCTGGAGTGGGACGCGAAGATGCTGGAGGTGCTGGATATTCCGCGCGAAATGCTGCCGGAAGTTAAATCGTCCTCGGAAATTTATGGCCGTACCAAAAGCGGCATCGCCATCGGCGGCATCGCTGGCGACCAGCAAGCCGCCCTGTTCGGCCAGATGTGCGTCGAGCCAGGCCAGGCGAAAAACACCTACGGCACTGGCTGCTTCCTGTTGATGAACACTGGCGACAAAGCCGTGAAATCCCGACACGGCATGCTCACCACCATCGCCTGCGGCCCACGCGGCGAAGTGGCTTACGCGCTGGAAGGCGCGGTGTTCAACGGCGGCTCTACCGTGCAGTGGCTGCGTGACGAACTGAAGATCATCAACGACGCCCACGACACCGAATACTTCGCCAACAAGGTCAAGGACAGCAACGGCGTGTATCTGGTGCCAGCCTTCACCGGTCTTGGCGCTCCCTACTGGGACCCGTATGCCCGTGGCGCACTGTTCGGCCTGACCCGCGGCGTCCGCGTGGATCACATCATTCGTGCCGCACTGGAATCGATTGCCTACCAGACCCGCGACGTGCTCGACGCCATGCAGCAAGACTCCGGCGAACGTCTCAAGGCCCTGCGCGTGGACGGCGGTGCAGTGGCGAACAACTTCCTCATGCAGTTCCAGGCCGACATCCTCGGCACGCAGGTCGAGCGCCCGCAAATGCGCGAAACCACGGCACTGGGTGCGGCTTACCTGGCAGGCCTGGCCTGCGGCTTCTGGGGCAGCCTGGACGAGTTGCGTGGCAAGGCCGTGATCGAGCGCCAGTTCGAGCCGACGCTGGATGAAACGGCGAAGGAAAAACTCTACGCCGGCTGGAAAAAAGCCGTCAGCCGCACCCGCAATTGGGCGGTTGAAGACGAGGCTGAATAAACCGGGATACGAGCTCGTATCTGCATGTAACTGGTCGGGAGCGGATTCCTGCGGCATCATGGGCAAATTTTGCACGGCAGCCCAAAGGACGCCCCATGAATCTGCCTCCCCGTCAGCAGCAAATCCTCGAACTGGTCCGCGAACGCGGCTATGTCAGCATCGAGGAAATGGCCACGCTGTTCGTAGTTACCCCGCAGACCATTCGCCGCGACATCAATCAGCTCGCGGAAGCCAATTTGTTGCGTCGCTACCACGGCGGCGCGGCTTACGACTCCAGCGTTGAAAACACCGCCTACGCCATGCGCGCCGATCAGATGCGCGATGAGAAACAGCGTATCGGCGAAGCCATTGCCGCGCAGATTCCCGACCATGCCTCGTTGTTCATCAACATCGGCACGACCACCGAATCCATTGCCCGGGCACTGCTCAATCACAATCACCTGAAGATCATCACCAACAACCTGCACGTCGCCTCCATGCTCAGCGCCAAGGACGATTTCGATGTCCTGCTGACCGGCGGCAACGTGCGGCGCGATGGTGGCGTGGTGGGTCAGGCCAGTGTCGACTTCATCAACCAGTTCAAGGTCGACTTCGCCCTGGTCGGCATCAGCGGCATCGATGAAGACGGCAGCCTGCTGGACTTCGACTATCAGGAAGTGCGGGTATCCCAGGCGATCATCGCCAATGCCCGGCAAGTGATCCTCGCGGCCGACTCCAGCAAGTTCGGGCGCAACGCCATGATTCGCCTGGGGCCGATCAGCCTGGTTGATTGCCTGGTCACCGATCAGCAGCCTTCCCCGGCGCTGGCTCAGTTGTTGAACCAGCACAAGGTTCGGCTGGAAGTCGTTTAAGCCCCCTCCTTCTTCGGCGTCTGTATTGACGCCATCGTCGGAACGCCGCCCGGAGCAAGCTCGCTCCCACAGTGATTGATGGCGTGCACAAGATTTGTGACCGACTCCATTCCTTGTGGGAGCGAGCTTGCTCGCGATGGCGGTCGCCAATACACAGCAAAATGTTCGTAAATTTTCCTTTAACGGCCCTTCGATGAGTATTTTCAATCGAAGCTGACTGGCTGTGCGCGTCTTTATGGGCTAGTATTTTCGCAAATGAACATTAATGTTCGAATTCAAATACAGAACATCAAAGAATTCCGAGGCCGTGCCGATGCCCACTTCCACCTTGCCTACGCCCCCTCTCGCCGAGGTCTACGATATCGCCGTCATTGGTGGCGGGATCAATGGCGTGGGGATCGCAGCGGATGCCGCCGGTCGCGGTCTCTCGGTGTTCCTTTGTGAAAAGGATGACCTGGCCAGCCATACCTCGTCGGCCAGCAGCAAGCTGATTCACGGCGGCCTGCGCTACCTCGAACATTACGAATTCCGCCTGGTGCGTGAAGCCCTGGCCGAACGCGAAGTTCTGTTGGCCAAGGCTCCGCACATCGTCAAGCAAATGCGTTTCGTGTTGCCGCATCGCCCGCACCTGCGCCCGGCGTGGATGATCCGCGCCGGTCTGTTCCTCTATGACAACCTGGGCAAGCGCGAGCAACTGCAAGGTTCGAAAAGCCTGAAGTTCGGCCCCGACAGCGCGCTCAAAAGCGAGATCACCAAGGGCTTCGAATACTCCGATTGCTGGGTCGACGACGCGCGCCTGGTGGTGTTGAACGCCATGACCGCCCGGGAAAAAGGCGCCCACGTTCACACCCAGACCCGCTGCGTCAGCGCGCGTCGCGCCAAGGGCCTGTGGCACCTGCACCTGGAACGCGCCGATGGCAGCCTGTTTTCGATCCGCGCCAAGGCATTGGTCAATGCGGCCGGACCATGGGTCGCCAGGTTCATTCGCGATGACTTGAAGATGGAATCGCCATACGGCATCCGCCTGATCCAGGGCAGCCACCTGATCGTGCCGAAACTGTACGAAGGCGAACACGCGCACATCCTGCAAAACGAAGATCAGCGCATCGTGTTCACCATTCCGTACCTGAATCACTTCACCCTGATCGGCACCACTGACCGCGAGTACACCGGCGATCCGGCGAAAGTGGCAATTACCGATGGCGAAACCGATTACCTGTTGAACGTGGTCAACGCCCATTTCAAAAAGCAAATCAGCCGCGACGACATCCTGCACAGCTATTCCGGTGTGCGTCCGCTGTGCAACGACGAATCCGACAACCCGTCGGCCGTGACCCGCGATTACACCCTGGCGCTGTCTGGCACTGGCGAAGAAGCTCCGTTGCTGTCGGTGTTCGGCGGCAAGCTCACCACCTATCGCAAACTGGCCGAGTCGGCGCTGGCGCAACTGGCACCGTACTTCAAGCACATCAAGCCAAGCTGGACCGCCAGCGCCACGCTGCCGGGGGGTGAAGACATGACCACCCCGCAAGCCTTGAGCTCGCGTATCCGCGACAAATTCGACTGGCTACCGAGCGAGATCGCGCGCCGCTGGGCCACCACCTACGGCAGCCGCACCTGGCGCATGCTCGAAGGCGTACAGGACCTCAGCGATATGGGCGAGCACATCGGCGGCGGTCTCTACACCCGTGAAGTCGACTATCTGTGCAGCGAAGAATGGGCCACCAGCGCCCACGACATCCTCTGGCGTCGCAGCAAGCTCGGTTTGTTCACGACGGTGGCGGAACAGGAAAAGCTCAAGGATTACCTGAACAACGTCGAACAGAACCGCAGCAAAATCGAAGCGGCCTGATCAGTCACCGGCATAAACAAAAGCCCCTGAATCTCACGATTCAGGGGCTTTTTCGTATCGATGGATTTCAGTCGCGCAAATCCGATTCGTGAATCGGCTGCTCACGGTGAGTCGCCCGCTGATACTGCGCCGGCCACACGGCCTTGTGCCCTCCCAGGTCGTCATCCGCGTGCAGCGCCCAGTACGGATCGCGCAACAACTCACGAGCGAGGAAGATGATGTCCGCCTGACAAGTGCGCAGGATGTGTTCGGCCTGGGCCGGCTCGGTGATCATGCCGACTGTGCCGGTGGCCATGCCCGACTCCTTGCGCACCCGCTCGGCGAAGCGGGTCTGGTAACCCGGCCCTGTGGGAATCTCCGCATTCACCGCCGTCCCGCCCGACGAGACGTCGATCAGGTCGACCCCCAGGGCTTTGAGGCGGCGTGCCAGCTCCACCGTTTCATCGGGATTCCAGCCGTCTTCCACCCAGTCGGTGGCCGAGACCCGGACAAACACCGGCAACTCTTCAGGCCACACCGCACGCACCGCTTCGGTGACCTGCAGCACCAGCCGAATGCGATTTTCGAATGAACCGCCATATTGATCGCGACGCTGATTGCTCAACGGCGACAGGAACTGATGCAGCAGGTAACCATGGGCCGCGTGCACTTCGACCACCTTGAAACCGGCCGTCAGTGAGCGCTTTGCCGCCTCGACAAAAGCCTGGATGACCTTGGCGATCTCGCCGTCATCGAGTTGTCTGGGTTGGGTGTGCTGTGGATCGAATGCAATCGGTGAAGGTCCGACCGGCACCCAGCCGCCCTCCTCGGGCTTGACGCTGCCATGTTTGCCGAGCCACGGCCGGTAGGTGCTGGCCTTGCGCCCGGCATGGGCCAGCTGAATGCCGGCAACGGCTCCCTGGGCGGTGATGAAGCGGGTGATGCGTTGCAGGGGTTCAATCTGTTCGTCATTCCACAGACCGAGGTCCTCGGCCGTGATACGCCCGTCGGCGGTGACCGCCGTGGCTTCGGTAAACACCAGCCCGGCCCCGCCGACAGCGCGGCTACCGAGGTGGACCAGGTGCCAGTCATTGGCCAGGCCATCGACGCTGGAGTACTGGCACATCGGCGATACCGCGATGCGGTTGGGCAGGGTTAATTGGCGAAGGGTAAAGGGTTCAAGCAGCAGACTCATGGGGCACCTCTCGAATCAGTGGGCAGGCTCCAGGTTCTGTTTGAATAGTCGACGAGTGACAGGAAAAAGGTACAACACCCGCCCCCGCGGGCAAAAAATTCGACAAGACGTCACAAGGCCAAAATCAAGCAGTGTTTAGAGCCTAGTCGACATCGACGGATCAGGGAGGGTTCCGAGGGATTTGGCAGAGAGGAAATCGCTTTCGCGAGCAGGCTCACTCCCACAGGGTCTGCGCAAATCCTGTGGGAGCGAGCCTGCTCGCGAAGGGTTCAACGCGGTTCGATGTGGGCAATCATCAGCTGGACCGTCTCGTTGCCGCGAAACTCGTTGAGGTCGAGCTTGTAGGCCAGTTCCACCCACTTGATGGTCGGATTCGGCCAGATGTCGCGGTCGATCCCGAAGGCAATGCCGTCGAGTTTCACCGAGCCACATTCACTTTTGAGCACGACTTTAAGGTGCCGCTCGCCAACGACGCGCTGCTCGACCAACTGGAACACCCCATGAAACAACGGTTCCGGGAAGTGCTGCCCCCAAGGACCGGCATGCCGCAGGGCACGGGCCAGTTCCAGGTGGAACTCTTCCACTGCCAGGGTGCCGTCCGACAACAGGCGTCCCGTCAGGTCTTCTTCGCGCATCTGTCGGCGCACTTCAGCGTCAAAGGCTTCGGCGAACAAGGGGAAATTCGCTTCCGGCAGCGTCAGGCCGGCCGCCATCGCGTGACCACCGTATTTGGTAATCAGATTCGGATGCTGCGCCGCCACCACACTCAAGGCGTCGCGGATGTGAAAGCCCTGGACCGAACGCCCCGAGCCCTTGAGCAAACCATCCCCGGCATCGGCAAAGGCGATGGTCGGGCGGAAATAGCGCTCCTTCATCCGTGACGCGAGGATACCGATGACACCCTGGTGCCACTCGGGATCGAACAGGCACAAGCCGAACGGCATCGACTCCACCGGCAGATCCTTGAGCTGCGCCAGCGCTTCACGCTGCATGCCTTGCTCGATGGATTTGCGATCCTGGTTCATGCCATCCAGTTGCGCCGCCATCTCACGGGCCAGACCTGCGTCTTCGGTCAGCAGGCATTCGATGCCCAGGCTCATGTCGTCCAGGCGCCCTGCTGCGTTCAGGCGCGGGCCGACGATGAAACCCAGATCGGTAGAGGTGATGCGCGCATGATCGCGCTTGGCCACTTCGAGGATCGCCTTGATCCCCGGCCGGGCACGTCCAGCGCGAATCCGTTCCAGGCCCTGGTGCACCAGAATCCGGTTGTTGGCATCCAGCGGCACCACGTCGGCCACGCTGCCCAGAGCCACCAGATCGAGCAGTTCGCCGATATTCGGCTGCGGCTTGCTTGTGTACCAGCCCAGCTCGCGCAACCGCGCACGCAGGGCCATCAGCACATAGAAAATCACCCCAACACCGGCCAGCGCCTTGCTCGGAAACTCGCAACCGGGCTGGTTCGGATTGACGATGGCATCGGCCAGCGGCAGCTCGTCACCGGGCAAGTGGTGGTCGGTGACGAGCACCTTGAGCCCGGCCTTTTTCGCCGCTGCCACGCCTTCGACGCTGGAGATGCCGTTGTCGACGGTGATCAGCAAATGCGGCTGACGCTCAAGCGCCACTGCGACGATTTCCGGTGTCAGGCCATAGCCGTAGTCGAATCGGTTGGGCACCAGGTAATCGACATGTGCCGCACCCAGCAAACGCAGGCCCAGCGTGCCCACGGTGCTGGCCGTCGCGCCGTCGGCATCAAAGTCGCCGACGATCAGAATGCGCTGGCGCTGTTCAAGCGCAGTCACCAGCAGATCCACGGCGGCATCGATGCCCTTGAGTTGCCAGAACGGAATCAACCGCGCCAGGCTCTTGTCCAGTTCCGCCTCGGACTGCACGCCACGAGCTGCGTACAGTCGGGTCAATAGCGGTGGAATATCACCGAGGAAAGGCAAGGTGTCGGGCAACAGGCGAGGTTCAATGCGCATGGGGTGACAGGGGCTTCTCTTCAATACGTAGGATAAAACCGGGTGACACGGTGCAATGGCGAAAAATCAGCCGCGCTCACCGGCCAGCCACTGCAACTGGACTTCGTGCTGACCACGGTCGTCGGTGACGAAAATCGTTCCTTCGCTGATCATCACGTCCCACTTGATAACGCGGGGCATGTCTTTGGCCAGGGTTTCCAGGACTTCCTGAGGCACGGCAGCGATGTTGACGTTCTTCAGGTTCTTCACCGCCGGCACCACTTTGCCTTCCCACACGCGCAGGCTGCCATAGGCCAGCAGGCTGGTGCGTTCAGTGCGACGCGAACACCAGGTCAGGCGCTCGGCATCCGGCTGGCCGACTTCGATCCAGTGCAGGACGCGGTCATCCAGGCTTTTTTCCCACAAGGCCGGTTCATCCACTTCCGACAGACCACGGCCGAACGACAGTTGCTCGTTGTACCAGAGGGCGTAGGCCAGCAGGCGCACGGTCATGCGCTCTTCGGTTTCCGAAGGGTGACGGGCGATGGTCTGCTTCACGCTCTCATAGACGCTGCGGTCGAGGTCGGTGAGGTTCAGTTCAAACTTGTAGGTCGTGGACGGTTGGGCCATGAACGGGCTTCTTGATACGAGGAAAGGCGGCAAGTCTAACCGATGCGACGGGCAATCCACGAATCGAACACAATCAAGCTGGAGCGTCGGACAGTCGGCTATGCTAAAACGCTCTATTCGCCCAACCTTTGCCCCACAGGATCCAGCATGCCGTTCACCGCCAAACCGCTTTCCGGTCTGAAAGTCATTGAATTGGGCACCTTGATTGCCGGCCCGTTTGCTTCGCGCATTTGCGCTGAATTCGGTGCCGACGTGATCAAGATCGAATCCCCGGACGGCGGTGACCCATTGCGCAAATGGCGCAAGTTGTATGAAGGCACTTCCTTGTGGTGGTTCGTCCAGGCCCGCAACAAAAAGTCCCTGACCCTCAATCTCAAGCACCCAGACGGTCAGGCGATCCTGAAACAGCTGCTGGGTGAAGCCGACATTCTGATCGAAAACTTTCGTCCCGGCGTCCTGGAAAAACTCGGTCTGGGTTGGGACGTCCTGCACGCCTTGAACCCGAAACTGGTCATGGTGCGGCTGTCGGGTTTCGGCCAGACCGGCCCGATGAAAGACCAGCCCGGCTTTGGCGCGGTCGGTGAGTCCATGGGCGGTCTGCGCTACATCACCGGCTTCGAAGACCGGCCACCGGTGCGCACCGGCATTTCCATCGGCGACTCGATTGCCGCGCTCTGGGGCGTTATCGGCGCGTTGATGGCCCTGCGTCATCGCGAAGTCAACGGCGGCCAGGGGCAAGTGGTGGACGTGGCACTGTACGAAGCCATCTTCGCGATGATGGAAAGCATGGTCCCGGAGTTCGACGTGTTCGGCTTCATCCGCGAACGCACGGGCAATATCATGCCCGGCATCACCCCGTCCTCGATCCACACCAGCGCCGATGGCAAGCACGTGCAGATCGGCGCCAATGGCGACGCGATTTTCAAACGCTTCATGCTGATCATTGGCCGGGAAGACCTGGCCAACGACCCTCTGCTTGCCAGCAACGATGGCCGCGATGCCCGACGCGACGAGATTTATGGCGTCATCGATCGCTGGGTCAACTCGTTGCCGCTGGACACGGTGCTGGCGCAGCTCAATCAGGCCGAGGTGCCGGCCAGCCGGATCTTCAGCGCCGAAGACATGTTCAATGACCCTCAGTACCTGGCGCGGGAAATGTTCCTGCAAGCCAAGCTGCCGGACGGCAAAGACTTCAAGATGCCGGGCATTGTGCCGAAACTCTCAGAGACGCCCGGTGAATGTGAATGGGTCGGGCCGCAACTGGGTGAGCACAACGCACAGGTACTCCAGGAACTTGGCTATGACGCGACACAGATCGCACAGTTGCGCAAAGACGGAGCCATCTGAACGCAGGCACCTGCCTGCATGGGCCACTAGACACTGCCCGTCGCGCGGCGGGTGGCTACTGTGCGTGCTGGCGACCTTGCTCCTGCTCCTTGAACCGGTCCCGTCAGCCCTGGCGCAAACCAGGGAAACCCTGATCTGGCTCAAGCGCGACCTGCCGCCGCTGACGATCTTCGACGGGCCGAAAAAGGGCCAGGGCGTTATCGACCAACTGCTTTTACTTCTGATTGCCGGCATGCCGCAATACCAGCACAGCGTGATGAGGGTCAATCGCGCACGTGGATTGCAAATGCTCCACGAACCGTCCCTCGTCTGCGACGCGGCGCTGAACTGGAGCAAGGAACGGGAACAGTGGATCGCCTTTTCCATCCCGGTCTTCCGCGCCATGAGCAATGGCCTGGCCGTGCGGCGCGTTGACCAGAAAGTGCTGACACCCTTTATCAAGGACGGCGAAGTGGACCTGGCAGAGCTGCTCGCCAGCGGCAGCGAAAAGCTGGGGATCATTGCCGAGCGCAATTACGGCGAATACCTCGACGAGCTGCTCAAGCAAGCGCCAGCCGAGGCGCTGACCGCTCATTACGGCAATGACGCCTTGGGCAGCCTGCTGCAGATGCAGCGCCTGGGACGCTTGCGCCTGCTATTGGGTTATCGCCCGGAAATTCGCTACCAGGCCTCGCTGCAAGGCATCGCCGAGGATGAATTGCAGTTCTATCCGATCCGTGGCACGGGCAAGTACCTGTCCGGTTACATCGGTTGCACCAATACGCCAAAGGGCCGGCAGGCCATTGTCGAGATCAACCAGGTGCTGCGTACCCTTCCCCGCGAACGCCTTGACGAGGCCTACGCCGCCTGGCTGGATCCGGAGAGTCGTAGCGATTACCTGAAAGACACCAAGGCGTTTTTCGACAATCTGGCGCAACCCTGACAAATCCCGGGCAAAAGAAACCCCGAGAAGTGGGGAGACGACTCGGGGTTAAACGTGGTCTGTTTGGAGACCAGTAGCAGCAAGCTACAAGCACCGGAGCACAATGCTTGATCCTGCTGTTACAAAGTCTGACTGACCTGGGCGCGGGAAGGTTCCCACAAATATCCGTTCAATTGCGTCTGGCCAGCAGCTTGTCCTGCGCCGCATTACGCAATGCCGCGATGACACAAGGCTCAAGGCGTCCTTCAGCGATCAGCACGTCGCGATGCAAACCGTCGACCACATCCGTCAGCAAGCGTTTGTCTTTCAACTGGACCTGATTGAACTCGCGCTCGACCACCGTCGCGCCAATAGCATTCTTCAGGGTCACCCGGCATTCGCCACGAATGCCTGACGGGGTCAGTGTGACCTGATACGGACTCAGCGCCTCACCGAGCAACAAACTGATACTTTCCATCCCGATCACCACTCAATAGTCCGAAAACAACGTGCCTGGGGCATACCTACAACAAATGACCGCTGGCCCGAGAAGAAAGTTCTGGGTACTGACTGCAGGCGAACCTGCAACCCAGTCAAGAGAGCATGCACGGCGAACATGACAGAGAAAAAACGCAATCGTCACGTCTATCGGGTACGCCGGGCGATGTCGGCCCATCCCCCCAACAATCCTCGTAGCTGGCCATCGGCCGTGTAAAACGGCACTGTCCACTGGTAGATATCCCTGACACCGTCCTTGAACATCAATTGACGCTCGAAGAAGCGCGTCCTGCGCGTACTCAATTGCGCCAGGAACTCGGCATGCAGCAGTTCCGCAGTTTGTCTGGGCATGACATCGACCTCGATCAACTGCCGCCCCTGCATCCTGTCAAAGCGCGTCGACAAGGCGTCCTCATAACTTTTGTTGCACATGATCAAGCGCCCCTGCAGATCACGGACAAACATCGGGTCAGGCATGGCATCCATCAGGGCATGCTGGAATGCGAGCTGATCGCGCAGACTGCTTTGGGCCTCGACCCGTTGCCTGACCACCACCGCCAACCGCCGATTCCAGAGCAGGGACAACAGGCCGAACAGGCTGAGCACCAACACCCCCCAGCAGACCCACTGGTCAATCCGCTGCCAGAGGCCAGGCGGCTGTGGCACGGTAGCGCCACCGAACCATTTCAGACGAAGGTCGCGCAACTCCTGCGCAGGAAACGCCTCAAGCGCCTTGTTGAGGATACTCAGCAACTGCGGCTGACCTTTGCGCAACGTCAGATAATCCGCATCCCATTTGCCCGGCACCACAGCCCCGATCTGCAGCCGCCCCGACGGAAAATGCTGGGCGCCGATTTCGTTTTCGATGGTGACGTAGGCTTCGTCACTTTCAACCCAGGCACGGGCTTCGGCGTAGGTTTTAACCGAGCGCAATTCGATGGATGGATAATCGCGACGGATCACTGCTTCCAGTGCATGCCGGGTCGGCAGCACCAGTACCCGCTTCACCAGATCCTCCAGCGACTGCACCGGCGGCGCCCCAGCCTGCCCGACAAAGACCCATCCGGCACCGCCGAACGCATGGCTGAAATCGAGAAATACCTTGCGTTCGTCATTCATCGACAGGGTCGTACTCAAATCCGCTGCGCCGCTTTCCAGATGGGCCAGCATCTGATCGGTGGAAAAAGACTGTTCGTAAACGAACTGCAACCCCGTCATGTCACTGATGCGCTTGAGCAGGTCACTGTTCAAGCCCGTCCATTGGCCATGTTCATCCTTGAACAGGTACAACGGGTATTCCAGTGCCGTGACCACGACCTGTGGATTGCTGGCCATCCACTGCAACTCCTGGTCATCCAGCACGACCATTGAACGTGCGACAGACTTCCCACGCTCTTGAAGCGATGCAGGGCTCGCCCCTCCCCATTCGGCGATTCCCAGGATGCCGAAAAAAAACAGCCAGCGCGCGACTGGCTTGAACACACTTGTAAAGAGCATTCCCACGTCCTTGGTGATCCACTCGCCTGTCCTTTCGCGGCGATGACACGACAATTGTGCATGCAGAAATGAAAAAGCCCGTCAGGAGACGGGCTTCAAAATGTTACAGCGCTGACCGGTTACAGCGGCTTGCCGCGGTTGCCATGCTGACTGACAAAGGCCTGCACGGCCTTCAGGTCATTTGGCAATACGGTGCAACGTTCGTCTCGTTCAAACAAATCAGAAAGATGTGCAGGCAGTTCGAGTGCTTTTCCTACGCCGGCTTTTTCTACGGCGTCCGGGAATTTGACCGGGTGGGCGGTGCCCAGGATCACCATTGGAATGTCCAGGCTGCGACGGCATTCCCGCGCAGCTTTCACGCCGATGGCAGTGTGCGGATCCAGCACTTCACCGGTCTGCTCGTAGACTTCAGCGATGGTTTCGCAGGTTTGCGCGTCATCCACGGCCAGCGAGTCGAACAACTTGCGGGCTTCGGTCCAGCGCTCTTGCTCGACGCTGAAACCGCCGCCCTGCTTGAACGAATCCATCAGCCCGGCGATGGCCGCGCCGTTGCGACCATGCAGGTCGAACAGCAGACGTTCGAAGTTCGACGACACCATGATGTCCATGGACGGCGACAGCGTGGCGTGCAGGGTGTCCTTGACGTACTGGTTGCCGCTCATGAAGCGGTGCAGGATGTCGTTGCGGTTGGTGGCGACGATCAACTGGTTGATCGGCAGGCCCATGTTGCGCGCCAGGTAACCGGCGAAGATGTCGCCGAAGTTGCCGGTCGGCACCGAGAACGACACCGAACGCGCCGGGCCGCCCAGTTGCAGGGCTGCGTGGAAGTAGTAAACGATCTGGGCCATGATCCGCGCCCAGTTGATCGAGTTCACGGCGACCAGGCGCGTGCCTTTGAGGAAGCTCTGGTCGGCGAAGCTGGCCTTGACCATTTCCTGGCAGTCATCGAAGTTGCCTTCGATGGCGATGTTGTGGATGTTCTGACCGAAAATGGTGGTCATCTGCCGACGCTGTACTTCGGACACCCGGTTGTGCGGGTGCAGGATGAAGATGTCGACGTTTTCGCAGTGTTTGCAGCCTTCGATGGCAGCCGAACCGGTGTCACCGGAGGTGGCGCCGACGATCACCACGCGCTCGCCGCGCTTTTCCAGCACGTAGTCGAGCAGGCGACCGAGCAATTGCAGGGCGAAGTCCTTGAACGCCAGGGTCGGACCGTGGAACAGCTCCAGCACCCATTCGTTGCCGTTCAGCTGACGCAGCGGCGCAACGGCGCTGTGGGCGAACACACCGTAGGTTTCTTCGAGAATCTTTTTGAAATCGGCATCAGGAATGCTGCCGGTGACAAACGGGCGCATAACGCGGAAAGCCAGCTCGTGATACGGCAGGCCGGCCCACGAAGCGATTTCTTCCTGGGTGAAACGTGGCAGGTTTTCCGGGACGTACAGACCGCCGTCGGTGGCAAGGCCTGCCAGCAGGACGTCTTCGAAATTCAGGGCCGGTGCCTGGCCGCGGGTACTGATGTAACGCATGACTGACTCCAATGGACAGTGTTCGTAGTGCCGGGCCCGCAAGCGAGCCCGGTCAACGATATCGGCTTAGTTCAGGTGCTCGACACGGATCCGTACAACCGGACCGACCACACCCGCCAAGGCTTCCAAAGCAGCGATGGCATCGTTGATGTGCTGTTCCAGCACGCGGTGGGTCAGCAGAATCATCGGCACCAGGCCGTCGTGCTCCTCGGCTTCCTTCTGCATGATCGACTCGATGTTGATGCCGCGCTCCGAGAGGATGCTCGCAACCTGAGCCAACACGCCCGGATGATCCTTGGCCTGAATGCGCAGGTAGTAAGCGCTTTCGCAGGCCTCGATCGGCAGGATCGGGTGAGCCGACAGCGAATCCGGCTGGAACGCCAGGTGCGGTACGCGGTTTTCCGGGTCGGAAGTCATGGCGCGGACCACGTCCACCAGGTCGGCGATCACCGACGAAGCGGTCGGCTCCATGCCGGCGCCAGCGCCGTAGAACAGGGTCGAACCGGCAGCATCGCCGTTGACCATCACCGCGTTCATCACGCCGTTGACGTTGGCGATCAGGCGATCGGCCGGGATCAGCGTCGGGTGCACACGCAGTTCGATACCGGCCGCGGTGCTGCGCGCCACGCCCAGGTGCTTGATGCGGTAGCCCAACGCTTCGGCGTAGTTCACGTCGGCGGTGGTCAGCTTAGTGATGCCTTCGGTGTAAGCCTTGTCGAACTGCAACGGAATACCGAACGCGATGGACGCCAGGATCGTCAGCTTGTGAGCGGCGTCGATACCCTCGACGTCGAAGGTCGGATCGGCTTCGGCGTAACCCAGGGCCTGGGCTTCGGCCAATACGTCTTCGAAGGTGCGACCCTTCTCGCGCATTTCCGTCAGGATGAAGTTGCCGGTGCCGTTGATGATGCCGGCCACCCAGTTGATGCGGTTGGCGGACAGGCCTTCGCGGATCGCCTTGATCACCGGGATGCCACCGGCCACGGCCGCTTCGAACGCAACGATCACACCCTTCTCGCGGGCCTTGGCGAAAATTTCATTACCGTGAACGGCGATAAGCGCCTTGTTCGCGGTGACCACATGCTTGCCATTCTCGATGGCCTTGAGTACCAGCTCGCGGGCAACGGTGTAGCCGCCCATCAGCTCTATAACGATGTCGATCTCAGGGTTCGTGGCCACTTCGAAGACATCGTTGGTAATCGCAATACCGGTCGTTTGGAACTGAGGCTTTGGCGTGCGCATGGCAATTTGTGCCACTTCGATCCCACGCCCGGCACGACGAGCAATTTCCTCGGCGTTGCGCTGAAGTACGTTGAAGGTACCGCCACCGACGGTTCCTAACCCACAGATGCCTACTTTGACCGGTTTCACTGTGAACTCCCCATAAAACGGCCGACTCGAGGCCGGCCGTGAAAACAACCGCATACTCGCGGCTCTCTATTGATGGCCCGGCGATGTCGCTGCCGGACCATGATCGTCAAGGCTTGCCGTGACGATGCGAATTACTTCGCGCCCAGCGCCAGTTTGGCGACTTGTGGCGCAGGCTGGTAGCCCGGAATGACCTGACCGTCGGCCAAAACGATGGCCGGTGTGCCGTTCACGCCGATCGACTGACCGAGTGCGAACTGTTTGGAAACCGGGTTATCGCACTTGGCGGCCTTGATTTCCTTGCCGTCGACCATTTTGTCCATGGCCGCTTTCTTGTCTTTCGAGCACCACACCGCTTGCAGTTGCTCGTCACCCGGCGAGCCCAGGCCCTGGCGCGGGAACGCGACGTAACGCACTTCGATGCCGCGCTTGTTCAGCTCAGGCACTTCGGCGTGCAGCTTGTGGCAGTACGGGCAGGTGGTGTCGGTGAATACGGTGATATGCGACTTGGTTTCGCCAATGGCCGGGTAGACAACGGTTTCGGCAACCGGGATGGCGTTGATCAGCTTGGAGATGCCCAGGCGCTCGGTCTTCTCGGTCAGGTTGACCGGCTTGCCGTCCTTGAGATCGAACAGGTAGCCCTGAACCACGTACTGGCCGTCGGCGCTGGCGTACAGCACACGGCTGCCTTTTAGTTTGACTTCGTACAGGCCTGGCAACGGGCTGGCGGTGATGGTCTCTACCGGCACTTCGAGCTGGAGGTTTTCCAGGCTTTTACGAATGGCTTTGTCGGCCGCGTCATCGGCGACGGCAAAGGTGCTGACCAACGCAATGGCTGCGGCGGCGAAAATCTGGGTCAGACGCATGAGAACTCCTGAAGGCGAACATATGGGACGATCAGAACGCCCGTGCCGAAACACCGGGTCATAACCGCCCATCGTGCAAACCGGCCCAGCCTATCACATAAGGCCCCTGTGGCGAGGGGGCTTGCCCCCGTTGGGTTGCGAAGCAGCCCTACTTGGCGATCTCAATCCGACAGATAGACCGTACCATGAGGTTTGACGACTGCTGTGCAGCCGAACGGGGGCAAGCCCCCTCGCCACAGGTCCGCATTCCATTTGTAGCACTGCATCAACCCCGGGGGTGATGCCTGGCATGCAAATCCTGCAAGCGCGCCCTGGCAACATGGGTATAAATCTGCGTAGTCGACAAATCGCTGTGCCCCAACAGCATCTGCACCACCCGCAGGTCTGCACCGTGGTTGAGCAGGTGCGTGGCGAAGGCATGGCGCAAGGTGTGCGGCGACAGCGACTTGCCGATCCCGGCCACCCTGGCCTGGTGCTTGATCCGGTGCCAGAAGGTCTGGCGGGTCATCTGTTCGCCACGCTGGCTCGGGAACAACACATCGCTGGGACGCCCGCCAAGCAGTTCGCTGCGGGCATCACGCATGTAGCGCTCGACCCAGACAATCGCCTCCTCGCCCATCGGCACCAAACGCTCCTTGCTGCCCTTGCCCATCACCCGCAACACGCCTTGACGCAAATTGACTTGTTCCAGGGTGAGGCTGATCAACTCGGTCACCCGCAAGCCACAGGCATACAGCACTTCAAGCATGGCCCGGTCGCGCTGGCCGATGGCCTCGCTCAAATCAGGCGCCTTCAGCAAGGCTTCCACATCCGCCTCAGACAAGGACTTTGGCAGCGGCCTGCCGAGTTGCGGCATATCAACCCGTAACGTTGGATCAACGGCGATCATCTTTTCCCGCAACAGATAGCGATAGAAGCCACGCACACCCGAAAGAAATCGCGCAGTGGAACGTGGCTTGTAGTTTTGCTCCAGACGCCAGGCCAGGTGGTCGAGTATCAACTCGCGCCCGGCATTGACCAGCTCCAGTCCTTTGTCCTGTAACCAGCCGTTGAATAGCGCCAGGTCACTGCGATAGGCATCGCGGGTGTTATCGGAAAGGCCTTTCTCCAGCCACAAGGCATCGAGGAATTGGTCTATCAGCGGGTGATCGATGGCAGGCATGGGCACTCGAATCACGCAGCCTTGAGGCCGCGCACAAAATTAAAAATGGACATGGAAACGGCCGCTAGTCTTTCATAGGCCGCGATTTCAAGGAACAGGGAGCAGCAATGAGCGAGCAGCAGATTTTATTGGCATTTGGCGGAATCGGTGCGGCGGCACTGCTCTGCCAATGGCTGGCCTGGCGCTTGAAACTGCCAGCGATCCTTTTCCTGCTGTTGACCGGCATCCTGGCCGGCCCCGTGCTGCACTTGCTCGACCCGCAGGAAATGTTCGGGCCACTGCTGATGCCTCTGGTATCTCTCGCCGTCGCGCTGATCCTGTTCGAAGGCAGCCTGACCCTGCATCTGTCCGAGTGGCGCGAAATCGGCAGCGTCGTCCATCGCCTGGTCACGATTGGCGCCCTCTCCACCTGGGTGGTCATTGCTGTCGCCACTCACTGGCTGCTGGATTTCGACTGGATGCTGGCCATCCTGTTCGGCAGCCTGACCCTGGTGACCGGGCCGACCGTGATCGTACCGATGCTGCGCGTCGTGCGCCCGAAAGCGTCGATTGCCAACATCCTGCGCTGGGAAGGCATTGCCATCGACCCCATCGGCGCCCTGCTGGCGGTGGTCGTCTATAGCTTCATCATCGCCAGCGCCGAAGGCAACGGTCTCGAGGAAAGCCTGCTGACCTTCGGTGGCGTGATTTTGTGCGGCAGCCTGTTCGGTGTTTTTGGTGGCTGGTTGCTCGGCACCCTGATTCGTCGCCAGTGGCTGCCGGAATACCTGCACAACCTGGCAGCGCTCGCGGCAGTCCTGGGTATTTTCATTGCCTCCAACGAAGTCACCAACGAATCCGGGTTGCTGGCCGTGACCTTGATGGGCATGTGGCTGGCCAACATGAAAGGCGTGGACGTGCGGCACATCCTGCACTTCAAGGAGAACCTCAGCGTGCTGCTGATCTCCGGACTTTTCATTCTGCTGGCGGCACGGCTGGACCTGAACGCCATGATCGGCCTCGGGCCTCTGGTGCTGATTTTGCTGTTGGTCATTCAGTTTATCGCCCGCCCCTTGAATGTGCTGCTGAGCACGGCGGGCTCCAGCCTGGGTTGGCGCGAGCGAGCGCTGCTGGCATGGATTGCGCCAAGGGGCATCGTGGCAGCGGCGGTGTCGGCCATCTTCGCCATTCGCCTGCATGAGGCCGGTCACCAGGGAGCGTTGCTGCTGGTGCCGCTCACCTTTGCGGTGATCATCGGCACGGTGGTCTTGCAAAGCGCGACGGCACGACCGCTGGCACGCTTGCTGAAGGTGGCGGAACCGGCACCGAGCGGCTTCCTGATCATCGGCGCCAACGGACCTGCACGCACGCTGGGCAAGTCCCTGCAACAACTGGGCAGTCGCGTACTGCTGACGGATTCGAGCTGGGAAAACATTAGTGCAGCGCGGATGGAAGGCTTGCCGACCTATTTTGGCAACCCGGCGTCGCAACATGCCGATGCGCACCTGGACCTGGTCGGCCTCGGGCATTTGCTGGCGTTGTCACCCTCCGGCGAGATGAACACCCTGGCGCTGATGCGCTTTCGACATGAACTGGGCCATCAGCGCATGTTCGGCCTGGCCAGCGGCCAGGAAAGCCGCCGCACCGACAAGCACCGTACCAGCCTGGAACATCGCGGCAATCAACTGGGCAGCGAAGCGCTGACCTACGCCAAGCTCGCCAGCCAGCTGAGCCAGGGCTCAGAGCTGTACAGCACAACGTTGACGGACGGTTTCAGTTGGGACGACTACCGCGCGCTGCATGGCGAGCGCGCGACCTTGTTGTTCGTGCGCGATGACAGCGGTTGGGTGCATGTAGTGACGCCGGAAAGCATGATCAAGCCCGCGGCGGGGTGGACGTTGTTGGCGTTGATTCAGCCGGAGACTGTTGGCGTCTGCTAAATCGCATCGCGAGCAGGCTCGCTCCCACAGAAATCTCCTTTGACCAAAGACTTTCGGCTCGCCAGAGAGCTTGTGTGGGAGCGAGCCTGCTCGCGAAGGGCATAACCAGGTCTTGTGTCGTGGGATAAATCGCAGGCAACAAAAAAGCAGCCCGCAGGCTGCTTTTTTTTGCATCGGAAGCTGGACTTAAGCCAGTTTTTCCTTGATGCGAGCTGCTTTACCCGACAGGTCACGCAGGTAGTACAGCTTGGCTTTACGTACGTCACCGCGACGCTTGACAGCCATGCTGTCGATTTGCGGGGAGTAGGTCTGGAAAGTACGCTCTACGCCAACACCGTTGGAGATTTTACGAACGGTGAATGCACTGTTTACGCCGCGGTTACGCTTGGCGATAACAACACCTTCGAACGCTTGCAGACGCGAACGGTCGCCTTCCTTCACTTTCACCTGAACGACAATGGTGTCGCCCGGGGCAAAGGTAGGGATCTCTTTGGTCATCTGCTCTGCTTCGAGTGCAAGGATGATTTTGTTAGTCATGCTGTGCTCCTAAGGTAAA
Organism: Pseudomonas fluorescens; assembly: GCF_040448305.1. Classification (NCBI taxonomy): domain Bacteria; kingdom Pseudomonadati; phylum Pseudomonadota; class Gammaproteobacteria; order Pseudomonadales; family Pseudomonadaceae; genus Pseudomonas; species Pseudomonas fluorescens. The sequence goes on from NZ_CP148752.1 coordinate 5,612,107, forward strand.
TCGTCGGATCTACCATCGATACGTTGTTAACTATCGTCCCGCTCGCGGATGTATTCCTCGAGCAGCTTCTTCTCTTCTCCAGAAAGCGAGCGGCTTTCCAGAAGATCGGCGCGTCGTTCAAAGGTCCGACCAAGGGACTGCTGTAAACGCCAACGCCGGATGTGCGCGTGATTGCCACTTAGCAATACGTCGGGAACACGCTGATCCGCATACACCTCCGGTCGGGTGTAGTGCGGGCAATCCAGCAAACCATCCGTAAAGGAATCTTCCTCGGCGGAGTCCGCATGCCCTAAAGCTCCAGGCAGCAGTCGTGTAACCGCATCGATCAGGACCATCGCCGGCAGCTCGCCGCCAGACAGTACATAGTCGCCAATCGACCACTCTTCATCGACATGAGCATCAATAAAACGCTCGTCAATGCCTTCATAGCGGCCGGCAATCAGGATCAATGCATCCAGATTCGCCAACTCGCGTACCGCCGACTGAGTCAGTTGACGGCCTTGGGGGGACAGGTAAATTACCTTCGCCGCCTCCCCGGCTGCTGCCTTGGCCTGAACCAGAGCATCTTCCAGGGGCTTGATCTTCATCACCATGCCCGGACCACCGCCAAACGGGCGATCGTCCACAGTGTGATGTCGATCCGTCGTGTAGTCTCGCGGATTCCAACAGGTGAGCTGCAAGAGCCCCTGTTTCACCGCCCGACTGGTGATGCCGTACTCGCTGATGGCGGAAAACATCTCGGGAAACAGACTGATCACTTCTACGCGCAAGTTAGCCACGCTTAGAAATCCGCGTCCCAATCCACCTTCATCTCGCCCGCGGCCAGGTCGATGGCCAACACGCATTGCTCCGTATAGGGCAACAGGCGTTCGCGATCATCCAGGCTGCCAGCGCAAGGCTTGACCACCATGACATCGTTCGAGCCGGTCTCCAGCAGGTGATCGATCTTCCCGAACAATTGTCCGAGAGTGTCGATGACCTTGAGACCTTCCAGCTGGTACCAGTAGTACTCGCCGTCGGTGAGTTCAGGGAACAGGTTGCGCGGCACGCAGATCTCATAACCGGCCAGAAGACGAGCTTCTTCGCGATCATCGAGACCCTTGAGCTTTGCGACCAGGAACTTGTCGTTCCCGCGTCCGCTGACCAGCTCTACCTGCTTTACATTACCGTCACGCTTGAGCGTCCAGGTCTTGTAGTCCAGCAGGTTTTTAATCGGATCAGTAAAGGAGTACACCTTCACTTCGCCGCGAACGCCGTGAACAGAATAAATCTTGCCGATAACGATCAAATCATCAGCAATGGCAGGCGTCGCGTTCATATTGCTCAGGCCGCAGCCTTAGCAGTTTCCTTCAACAACTGAGCAACGCGCTCAGAAGGTTGTGCACCAACGCTCAGCCAGTAGGCTACGCGCTCTTGGTTCACGGACAGACGAACTTCCTGACCACGGGCAACAGGGTTGAAGTAGCCAACCTGTTCCTTGTGCGAACCGTCGCGCGGGTTGCGGCTGTCGGTTACGGTCAAGTGGTAAAACGGGCGCTTTTTGGAGCCGCCAAGGGCAAGACGGATTGTTAGCATGTGAACATCGTTCCTGTAGTCGGTGCTGCAAATCTAAAGGCACAGCGGGCATGGGTGCCCGAAAGGCCGCATATTCTAAGGAATATCCGGACTTTTGCAAATGACTTTTTCCGGCGGTCTATCGGCCGCCATGCAGATTTGCTATAGAGCCGTCGTTGAAAACGGCCGGTCAGCTCCCGCCAAGTGCGGGTTTGCTGTGTATCCCACGTCCATGTGGGTTAGCGCCGGTGCGACGACCGGCGCGAATTCTGGTGCTCTGTTAGGCCAATACGCTCAATTTTGGCGAGTGGCTGGTGCCCTCAGGCAAGGCGCCGCGACGAGTCATAGCCCGCTATGGCGAGGAGCGGCAACGCCGCATGAGGACACCAGACACCGCAAAAATTGAGCAGTATTGGCTTAACAGAGCACTACATCTTGGGCATGCCGCCGCCGGGCAACATTCCGCCCATGCCGCGCATCATCTTGGCCATTCCGCCTTTCGCGGAGAACTTCTTCATCATCTTCTGCATCTGCTTGTGCTGCTTGATCAAGCGGCCGATGTCCTGCACCTGGGTGCCGGAACCCATGGCGATCCGGCGCTTGCGCGAACCGCTGATCATCTCAGGGTCGCGGCGCTCGGCCGGGGTCATGGAGTTGATGATGGCTTCCATCTGCTTGAATTGCTTTTCTGCCGCACCCTGGGCGTTGCCCATTTGCGCCAGGTTCACGCCACCCATGTTCGGCAGCTTGTCCATGAGTCCGCCGAGGCCGCCCATGTTCTTCATCTGTTGCAGCTGATCGCGGAAGTCTTCGAGGTCGAAGCCCTTGCCCTTCTTTAATTTCTTTGCAAGCTTGTCGGCCTTGTCCTTGTCGAGGGTCGCTTCCGCCTGCTCGATCAGGCTGAGCACGTCGCCCATGCCAAGGATGCGCGAGGCGATACGCTCAGGGTGGAACGGATCGAGCGCTTCGCTCTTCTCGCCCATACCGATGAACTTGATCGGCTTGCCGGTGATGGCGCGCACCGACAGCGCGGCACCGCCACGGGCGTCGCCGTCGACCTTGGTCAGGATCACACCGGTCAGCGGCAATGCATCGCCGAAGGCCTTGGCCGTGTTGGCGGCGTCCTGGCCGGTCATGGCGTCGACCACGAACAGGGTTTCGACCGGGTTGATCGCGGCGTGCAGGGCCTTGATCTCGCCCATCATCTCTTCATCGATGTGCAGGCGACCGGCGGTATCGACGATGACCACGTCGATGAATTTGAGTTTCGCTTCCTTAATAGCCGCTTGCGCGATCTCGACCGGCTTCTGGCTCAGGTCGGACGGGAAGAAGGTAACGCCGACTTCACCGGCGAGCATTTCCAGCTGCTTGATCGCCGCCGGACGGTAAACGTCGGCGGACACGACCATGACCGACTTCTTCTTGCGCTCTTTGAGGAAGCGCGCGAGCTTGCCGGCGGTGGTGGTTTTACCAGCGCCCTGCAAACCGGCCATGAGGATGACCGCTGGCGGCACGGCGCTCAGGTTCAAATCTTCGTTGGCCGCGCCCATCAGGCTTTCGAGTTCGGCCTGGACGATCTTCACGAAGGCCTGGCCCGGCGTCAGGCTGCGCGACACCTCGGTACCGACGGCACGTTCCTTGACCGAATTGACGAAGTCCTTGACCACCGGCAGGGCGACGTCGGCTTCGAGCAACGCCATGCGCACTTCACGCAGGGTGTCTTTGATGTTGTCTTCAGTCAGCTTGGCCTTGCCGGTGACATGGCGCAGCGTCTGCGAGAGACGGTCGGTTAAGTTTTCAAACATTGCGCGATCCTTTCAGGCCCTGTGTAGACCGGGATAATGGCGGCCCGGACCGGACTAAACGTGTGCTCGGCGAGCCTGCGGCGTGGGCAGGTCGCGGATTATAGCGAAGACTGTGGCCGGCGGACACCTCGCTGTCGGGTTGCGCGGTCTTTCGTGCGGCGGGGGTTCTATGCCAAACTCAGCGACTTTCGGGCTTGCCTAACAGGATTTATGCTCCCCTTGTCACCCAGCTTGCTAACTACCCTCGCCGCCGCCTGCTTGTATGCCGCTGCGACCATTTACCAGGGCACTCGCCTGGCGTCCGGCGCCAAGGTCAACAAACGCCTGCTGGTCATGCTCGGCGTGCTCGCCGTATTGGCCCACAGCGTCAGCCTGCTCACCCACCTGCTAACCCCGACCGGCCTGGCCCTGGACTTCTTCAGTGCCGCCAGCCTGATTGCCGTGGCGGTCATCGCACTGACCCTGCTGGCCTGCTCGCGGATTCCCGTAGAGAACCTGCTGGTCCTGCTGCTCCCCCTTGGGGCCCTGACCGTGATGCTGGCGCATTTTGCCCCCGCTGGCACGGTACAGGTCATCAATGAGGAGCCGGGCATCCTCGCCCACATCCTGCTTTCGATCCTGGCCTACGGCATGTTCACCATCGCGGTGTTCCAATCCTTGCTGCTGCTGATCCAGGACCACCAGCTCAAGCACAAGCACCCCTCCGGGCTGATCAAGAACTTCCCGCCGCTGCAAACCATGGAAAGCCTGCTGTTCGGTTTCCTCTGGGCCGGCTGGACGCTGTTGTCGCTGTCGCTGATTTCCGGCTGGCTGTTCGTCGAAAACCTGTTCGCCCAGCATCTGGTGCACAAAACCCTGCTGGCCTGCCTGGCCTGGGTTGTTTTCAGCGTACTGCTGTGGGGGCGCAATCGCCTGGGCTGGCGCGGGCACAAAGCCATTCGCTGGACCCTGGCCGGTTTCTGCCTGTTGATGCTGGCGTATTTCGGCAGCAAGCTGGTTCGTGAATACATCCTGCATATCTGACGGGCGGCATTAATGGACGACTTGCCCATAGGGCCGATGCTCGCGGTAGTGACCCTGCTGGTTTTATGGTCGGGGCTGTTTACCGCCATCGAAGCGGCGCACCAGCATTTGCTGGCCCAGCGCACCGCAACGCGTTCCAGCGACAAACCGGTGGCGAAACTCAGCTTCCCTCTGGCCAGCCTGATTTTTTGCAACACCCTGTGCCGCGCACTCGTGGTGGTCATCAGCACCTTGCTGGCCATGTTCACCTGGGCCGAGAACGGCCCGTGGGTCGCCTGCCTCGGGGTAGGCGCCACGTTGCTGGTGTTTTCCGACTACCTGCCACGCGCCCTCGCCGCACGCTATCCGGATGCGATCCTGACCCAGGGCAACAACCTGCTGCGTGTGCCGCTGAAAATCATCTATCCCGCGGCATGGCTGCTCAATAGCATCAGTCAGTTGCTGACGCGACCCTTCGCCCGTAAAGCCAAAGTGGTGCAACAGAGTGAGGACGAAGCGCTGACGGAGCGGCATGCGTCCTCCGAAACCGTAAGCCGCCCTCACCCGCTGCCAGGCATCCACGCGCTGGACAACATTACCGTCAATGACATCCTGGTACCGCGCAGCGACGTGGACGGCATCAATCTCGATGACTCCATCGAAGAAATCATCGAGCAATTGCGCCACAACAGACGTACTCGCCTGCCGGTGTTCCACAGTGATATCAACCAGGTCGAGGCCGTCCTCAACACCCGACACATCCTTCACTTGCTGCCCGATGCCAGCCTGACCAGGGAAGCCTTGCTGGCGGCCAGCCACGAGCCGTACTTCGTGCCGGAAAGTACCCCATTGCAACTGCAATTGCTGAACTTCCACAAGCAGCAGCGGCGCCTGGGCATGGTGGTCGACGAATACGGCGAAGTGCTGGGTATCGTCACCCTGGAAGACATTCTCGAAGAAATCGTCGGCGAGTTCGAAAGCCAGCAGAGCCTGGACAATCCGCACATTCATCCGCAAGCCGACGGACGCCTGGTGATCGACGGTGCCGCGTCCATTCGCGAGCTGAACAAGAGCCTCGGCTGGCACCTGCCCAGCGACGGCCCGAAAACCCTGAACGGCTTGGTCACCGAGGCGCTGGAAACCATTCCCGAAAGCGCGGTGTGCCTGAAAATCGGTCGGTATCGCCTGGAAATTCTCGAGACCGAGGACAACCGTGTCACGCGGGTGCTGATCTGGCAGACAAGCTCGATGCCTGTGGTTATCTAAAGGTCAGCGCGGTTTTCTGTGGCGAGGGAGCTTGCTCCCGCTGGACTGCGAAGCAGGCCCGAATGCATTCACCCCTATTGCGGCCGCTGCGCGCCCGAACGGGAGCAAGCTCCCTCGCCACAAAGGTCCGCAGTCACTCAAGCCCTCTTGTTCGATCGTTAGCCACCTTCCTATAATCGAAGCGCTTACCCAAGCCTCGCCGGCCCCGTGCTTACCCTGCACTTCGCAGCTTCCGGCCCGTCCACCCGCAAAGCCCGCAACAAACCGACGACTGTTCCTACCTTGAACAGCGCCCGTACCTCCACCCACATCCCTGGATTCTCGACCATAATAATTCGCTCCACCGGAGCACATGACTGTCAGGGATAACCGCATGACGACCAGCACGACTTACAGCGAATCCACACCTGCGCAACCGACGAACTCCGCCACCCGCGTGGCCACCGCGAGCTTCATCGGTACCGCCATCGAGTTCTACGACTTCTACGTCTATGCCACCGCCGCCGCACTGGTGATCGGTCCGGTGTTCTTTCCACAGACATCCGGCACCGCCCAGATGCTTTCGGCGTTTCTCACTTTTGGCATCGCCTTCCTTGCGCGCCCCTTGGGCTCGGCCCTTTTCGGTCACTTCGGCGACCGTATCGGCCGCAAGTCGACCCTGGTCGCCTCGCTGCTGCTGATGGGCGTGTGCACCACGCTGATCGGCGTGCTGCCGGGATACGACAGCATTGGCGCCTGGGCACCGATCCTGCTTTGCGTCCTGCGCTTCGGCCAAGGCCTTGGGTTGGGCGGTGAATGGGGTGGCGCGGCATTGTTGGCCACGGAGAACGCGCCGAAAGGCAAGCGCGCGTGGTTCGGCATGTTCCCGCAACTGGGTCCATCCATCGGTTTTCTGGCGGCCAACGGCCTGTTCCTGACCCTGGCTGTGGTGCTGGATGATGAACAGTTCCGCTCATGGGGCTGGCGTATTCCGTTCCTGCTCAGCGCCGCACTGGTGATGGTCGGCCTGTACGTACGCCTCAAACTGCATGAGACCCCGGTATTCGCCAATGCCATGGCGCGTCAGGAACGAGTGAAGATCCCCCTGTTCGAGCTGTTCGGCCAATACTGGGTGCCCGTTTTGCTGGGCGCCGGCGCGATGGTCGTGTGCTATGCGCTGTTTTACATCTCCACCGTGTTTTCCCTGAGTTACGGCGTGGCAACGCTCGGCTACAGCCGCGAAACTTTCCTCGGCCTGCTGTGCTTCGCGGTGCTGTTCATGGCTGCCGCCACCCCGCTATCGGCCTGGGCCAGCGACCGTTACGGGCGCAAACCGGTACTGATCATCGGTGGTGTGCTGGCGATCCTGTCCGGCTTCCTCATGGAACCCCTGCTGACCCAAGGCTCGACCTGGGGTGTGGCGCTGTTCCTGTGCATCGAACTGTTTCTGATGGGCGTGACATTTGCGCCGATGGGTGCACTGCTGCCGGAGCTGTTCCCCACCCACGTGCGCTACACCGGCGCCTCGGCGGCCTACAACCTGGGCGGTATCGTCGGCGCGTCCGCAGCGCCGTTCTTCGCCCAGAAACTGGTGGCGATGGGCGGGTTGAGTTACGTTGGCGGCTATGTGTCCGGGGCGGCGGTGCTGAGTTTGATTGCGGTACTGTGCCTGAAGGAAACGCGGCATAACGATTTGAATCAGGTTGTCTGACAGATAGTCATCGCGGGCAAGCCGCGCTCCCACAGGTCATGTGTCGTATCACCATTTTGTGGTCGACGCCCATCCTGTGGGAGCGTGACTGAACTGGTCAAGTAATCCCGGACACCGGTTACGGTGTTTATGCCGCTTTTTGCTCCATGGCTATTGGCGACAGGTAGTTGTTGTAGCTGTGGAGCCTGGTGCGGTTGTAGTACAGGAAGAAACGCACCATATCGGTTTTTGCTTCCTCGATCTTGCTGTAGCCACTACGAGGCACCCATTCTGATTTCAGCGTGCCGAAAAAACGCTCCGTTGGAGCATTGTCCCAGCACTGCCCGCGATGACTCATGCTTTGCAAAATGCCATGACGCTTCAGTTCTTCTTGAAACTTGCGACTGGTGTACTGACAGCCCTGATCTGAATGGAACATCAGTCCAGGAGGACACGCTCGCACCTCTGTCGCCATGCGTAGCGCCTTGCTGACCAAGTTGGCGTCATTGACCAGCGAAAACGCCCAGCCAATGACGCGGCGAGCAAACAAATCGATCACGATGGCCAGATGAACCCAGCGCTCGCCCACCATCAAGCTGGTAACGTCGCCACACCAGACCTGATCAACTGCAGTCGGCTTAAAATTGCGCTTGAGTCGATTGGGCGCGACAAATGCTTCAACGCCTTTGGATCTGAATGGGTGAGGCTGGCGTTGTTTACTGACAATGTTGGCCTCCCTCATTAGCGCCCTGACAAGGCCTCTTCCGATCGCGATGTTTTGGGACTTCAGGTTCTTGCTGATCATTCTGGAACCCATGGCTTCCCGGCTTTCGCTGTGCAGTTCAACCACTTTCAACTTGAGGTCTTCGCGTCTGATCCGCGGTTTGGCTCGCCGCTGAAGCCACTCATAAAAGCTGCTGCGCTTCACATCGAAAACACGACACACAATGGCAGTCGGGAATGACTCTCTTAGTTCCGCAATCATCGAAAACGATCGGGATCCGACATCAAGAGAGCGGTAGCCTTTTTTAAGATCTCGGCTTCCATTTCCATGCGTTTGATCTTGGCCTTTAGTTCCTGGATCTGGCGCTGATCTTCGGTAATCGCCTTGGTGCCTTTGACTGGCTGTCCCTCGCGTTCCTTGCGAACCTGATCGACCCAACGCCGTAAAGCGGTAGGGCCGATATCCAGCGATGCACACACTTCTGGAACCGGGCAGTTATCATCAAGCACCATGCTGGCAGCATGCAGCTTGAACTCGCGGGTATAGACCTTTCTTTCGTTCATGGAACCTCCAAGTTGGCGAAATCATATCGCCCTTAAGAGGTGTCCGGAATTATTAGGCCAGTTCAGACTTGCCCGCGATGGCGTCTTAACTGACAAAACACTCCCCCGAAAAACCACAACTTTCCCCCACCCACCGTCACCTCGCTCTACGCGCATCGGCTCATCCCCGCTATACTTCCCGGCTTTTCCTGAATAAATGCCAATAGGGTCCCGCCGCGCATGGATAAGACCTACCAGCCGCACGCCATTGAAACTTCCTGGTACAACACCTGGGAGTCAGAGAATTACTTCGCCCCGCAAGGCGCGGGCGAGTCCTACACCATCATGATCCCGCCGCCGAACGTCACCGGCAGCCTGCACATGGGTCACGGCTTCAACAACGCGATCATGGACGCCCTGATCCGCTTCCGCCGCATGCAGGGTCGCAACACCTTGTGGCAGCCGGGTACCGACCACGCCGGTATCGCCACGCAGATGCTGGTAGAGCGTCAGCTCGAAGCCAAGGGCCAGAGCCGCCATGACCTGGGCCGCGAGAAATTCCTCGAGAAAGTCTGGGAGTGGAAGGATGAGTCCGGCGGCAACATCAGCCGTCAGATCCGCCGCCTCGGTTCGTCCGTAGATTGGAGCCGCGAGCGCTTCACCATGGACGACGGTCTCTCTGAAGCCGTTAAGGAAGCATTCGTCCGTTTGCACGAAGACGGCCTGATCTACCGCGGCAAGCGCCTGGTCAACTGGGACACCAAGCTGCACACGGCGATTTCCGACCTCGAAGTGGAGAACCACGACGAGAAAGGTTTCCTGTGGAACCTGAAATACCCACTGGCCGACGGCGCCAAGACCGCTGAAGGCAACGATTTCCTGATCGTCGCGACCACTCGCCCGGAAACCATGCTCGGCGACTCCGCCGTGGCCGTTAACCCGAACGATGAACGCTACAAAGCCCTGATCGGCAAATTTGTCGAACTGCCACTGGTTGGCCGCCGCATCCCGATCGTCGCCGACGATTACTGCGACCCTGAATTCGGCACCGGCTGCGTGAAAATCACCCCGGCCCACGACTTCAACGACTATGAAGTCGGCAAGCGTCACAACCTGCCGCTGCTGAACATCTTCGACAAGAACGCAGCGGTCCTGCCGGCCTGCCAGGTGTTCAACCTCGACGGCACGCTGAACGAAACCATCGACGGCAAGATCCCGGCCGAATACGCCGGTCTCGACCGCTTCGAAGCCCGCAAGCAGATCGTGGCCGCGTTCGACGCCGCCGGCCTGCTGGTCAGCGTTGACGATCACGCCCTGAAAGTGCCGAAAGGCGACCGCTCCGGCACCGTCATCGAGCCGTGGCTGACCGACCAGTGGTACGTATCCACCAAACCTTTGGCCGAGCCTGCGATTGCCGCCGTTGAAGACGGCCGTATCCAGTTCGTGCCGAAACAGTACGAAAACATGTACTTCTCGTGGATGCGCGACATCCAGGACTGGTGCATCAGCCGTCAGCTGTGGTGGGGCCACCGGATTCCGGCCTGGTACGACGAGTCGGGCAAGGTCTATGTCGGTCGCGACGAAGCCGAAGTGCGGGCCAAGCACAATCTCGGCCCGGACGTTGCGCTGCAACAGGACAACGACGTTCTCGACACCTGGTTCAGCTCGGGCCTGTGGACGTTCTCCACCCTCGGCTGGCCGGAAAAAACCGAATTCCTGAAGAAATTCCACTCCACCGACGTCCTGGTGACTGGCTTCGACATCATTTTCTTCTGGGTTGCCCGGATGATCATGCTCACCATGCATTTGGTGAAAAACGAAGACGGCACGCCGCAGGTTCCGTTCAAGACCGTGTACGTTCACGGCCTGGTGCGTGACGGCCAGGGCCAGAAGATGTCCAAGTCCAAGGGCAACGTCCTGGACCCGCTGGACATCATCGACGGCATCGAACTCGAAGCCCTGGTGCAGAAACGCACCTCCGGCATGATGCAACCGAAACTGGCGAAGAAGATCGAGAAGCAGACCCGCGACGAGTTCGCCGAAGGCATCGCCAGCTACGGCACCGACGCCCTGCGTTTCACCTTCTGCTCGCTGGCGTCCACCGGTCGTGACATCAAGTTCGACATGGGCCGCGTCGAAGGCTATCGCAACTTCTGCAACAAGATCTGGAACGCGGCGCGCTACGTGCTGGACAAGGGCGAAGACTGTGGCCAGAACGGCGAAGCCTTTGAGCTGTCTCTGGCTGACCGCTGGATCATTTCGCAGCTACAACGCACCGAAGCCGAAGTGACCCGCCAGCTCGACCAGTTCCGTTTCGACCTGGCCGCGCAAGCCTTGTACGAGTTCATCTGGAACCAGTATTGCGACTGGTACCTAGAGCTGTCCAAGCCTGTGCTGTGGGACGAAAACGCACCGATCGAACGCCAGCGCGGTACCCGTCGCACCCTGGTTCGCGTACTGGAAGTCGCCCTGCGCCTGGCGCACCCGTTCATGCCGTTCATCACCGAAGAAATCTGGCAGCGCATCGCGCCGCTGGCGGGCATCGATGGCAAGACGATCATGCTGCAACCTTGGCCGGTGGCCAACGAAACACGCATCGATCAGGCCGCCGAAGATGACATCGAATGGCTCAAAGGCCTGATGCTCGGCACCCGCAACATCCGTGGCGAAATGAACATCGGCCCGGGCAAACCGCTGCCGCTGTTCCTGAAGAACGTCAGCGCCGAGGATCAGCGTCGCCTGACCGAGAACGAAGCTCTGCTGAAGAAACTGGCGCGCCTCGAATCGATCACCGTGCTGGCTGCCGGCGAAGAAGCACCGCTGTCCGCCACCGCGCTGGTCGGCGAGATGGAAGTGCTGGTGCCAATGGCCGGCTTGATCGACAAAGGTGCGGAACTGGCGCGTCTGGACAAGGAAATCCAGCGTCTGCAAGGTGAAGTGCAACGAGTCGGCGGCAAGCTGTCCAACGCCGGTTTCGTTGACAAGGCGCCAGCCGAAGTCATCGAGAAAGAACGCGCCAAACTGGCCGAGGCCGAACAGGCCCTGGGCAAGCTGGCCGAGCAGCATGCGCGGATTGCCAGCCTGTAACGGCAAATCGCAATGAAAGAGGGAAGCCCATGCGGCTTCCCTTTTTTATGCCTGCCACTTTCTTACATCCAATGAAGATCCCCTGTGGGAGCGGCGGTGCGGCGATCCCACATTAGATCGGTGTTGCCCCACAGATGTGGGACAATGCTCGCCACTTTCAGCCATACCCGAATCGACCACCGCCATGACCGCCCCCCGCTCCCCCAAGCCTGCGCGCAAAAAGCCTGCCCCGAAGACCCCGGCCACGGCCGTCGCCCCGAAGGAAAAGGCCAGCCTGCATCCGCGCAATCGCCATCAGGGTCGCTACGACTTTCCGACGCTGATCAAAAGCGCCCCGGAACTGAAGAAGTTCGTGATCATCAATCCGTACGGCAAGGAAAGCATCGACTTCGCCAGCCCGGAAGCCGTGCGGGTGTTCAATCGGGCGCTGCTCAAGTCGTTCTATGGCATCGCTCACTGGGACATTCCGGCCGACTACCTGTGCCCGCCGGTGCCAGGCCGTGCAGATTACGTGCACTTCCTCGCCGACCTGCTGGCCAGCGGCAATGACGGTGTGATTCCCCGTGGCGCCGCCGTGAAAGTGCTGGACATCGGCATGGGCGCCAACTGCGTGTATCCGCTGATTGGCTACAGCGACTATCGCTGGCAGTTCCTCGGTTCCGATATCGATGCGACCGCCATCGCCGCGGCGAAGGCCATCATTCAATCCAATGGCTTGAACAAAGCGATCCAGGTACGCCAGCAGAGCCACCCCAAGCAGATCCTCACAGGCCTGCTGGAGAGCACAGAGCGCTTCGACCTGACCATGTGCAACCCGCCATTCCACGCCTCGCTGGACGAGGCCACGCGGGGCAGCACACGCAAATGGCGCGCCCTGGGCAAAGCCGATCCGAAACGCAAGCTGCCGGTGTTGAACTTTGGCGGCCAGTCGGCCGAGTTGTGGTGCGAAGGCGGAGAAGTACGTTTCGTGACCCAATTGGTCAGCGAAAGCGTGCAGGTCGCTCAGCAGGTGCTGTGGTTCAGTACATTGGTGTCAAAGGCGTCGAACCTGCCGGCGATCCAAACCGCCCTGAAAAAGGCCGGCGCCCTGGAAAGTCAGGTAGTGGAAATGTCCCAAGGACAGAAGCAGAGCCGCTTCGTCGCCTGGACCTTCCAGACCAAAGCGCAGCAACAGGCCTGGCGTCAGGCACGATGGTCGAAGGCTACAGCTGAGTAAAAAGTCAAACGCACAAAAACGCCGTGCCCGGATGACTCCTGGACACGGCTTTTTTACCAGCCTCAGCGGTTAACAGTGACGCTCAGATCTGTAACACAAACTGATTTACAACTTTCAATATAATTTCAACAACAGGAAAGTTCATGCATCTTCGTTTCAGCGTTTTGCTGCACGAACAATCTCTTTGAACTCACAGGCACGCGCCTCTTTACTATCGCAGTAATACCGAGTCAGCCACTCTGACCATGGCCCTTCGGTATCAATACTTACCATAGTTCCCTCTCGCTTGTACCTCATATCCAGATCCCCCCCATTTTGCAGCATGTAACCACAACGCAGGATTTCACCGACGACAGTGCTACCTTCAGCCTCTTTGCGAGGTGCGAATATCGACACTTCGAATTTACTTACCGGCCCAAGCCCGGTTTGCGAAACACCGTACCATTCCCCCTCTCCACTTGCTGTCGGGGCTTTATAGGAACCTGGTGCAAACTCCTTGATGTCAGATGGGCTTGGGCAGTACTCGGTAACATTTGCCAAAGCCTGGCCGGACACTAGTAACGATACGCACATCAACAACTGTTTAAGTTTCATAAAAACGTCCCTGTAACCAACAACTGAAATTTTGTTTTGGCTTTTTACGCAAAGCCAAGCGCTACGCCTTATTGATACTACCGACCCAAGGCGCACACTCAACTGTCAGTTCTGTAGGAACGTTCGTTTTATATAGAGAGAAAAGTGCAATTCAGCGCAAACAACTACTCCTGTCAGATGCGCGGGCAACAACTGCTTTCAAACAATTGGATTATTCCAACAATCTACCTTGCGTAAATCGTTACAACGCCCACAAAAAAACCGTGCCCGGATCACTCCGGTGCACGGTTTTTTTTAACAAGTCTTACTTGTTAACAGCGTCGGTCAGGCCTTTGGCCACAACCAGCTTGATCACTTTCTTGGCAGCGATTTCGATGGCAGCGCCAGTCGAAGGGTTACGGCCAGTACGGGCAGGGCGCTCAGTCACTTTCAGTTTGCCGATACCTGGCAGAGTGATTTCGCCGCCGTTTTCCAGCTGATCGGCAACGATTTGGCCCAGTTGGTCCAGAGCGTTACGCGCGGTGGTTTTCGGCGCGTCGATAGCTTCAGCGATGTCGGCGATCAGTTGGTCTTTAGTAAGAGCCATTTAGTGTTCCTTCCCTATCAAATTCATATGGATTGCACAGTGCAATGTCAGCTATCGAGCCCGATCTTCTGGATCTGGCACCCTCGGCCAAATAACCTCGGGATCGGGGTTATAGATACCGAAATCAGGGTTTGGTTCGACCTGACAAATGCTGACTGCACGCTTAACGCAGTGACTTCGCGCAAGACCGGGCAAAGCTAGCACACAGACGTGGAAATATCCGCCTCTAGCTACCCATTTGGTCAGCTTTATTGCGCTAAAACATGAAAAAAACGCATAAGCGCCGCCGGTCGCCCGCCAATTGCCCTTCGCACCGCGCCAAAACCAGTGGTTGCGGTACACTGGGCGCTTTTTCGGGGGAGCACGCCCTCCTCTCTTCATTCAGCCGAGAAGCCCATGCCGATCCGTCATTGCATCGTCCACCTGATCGACAAAAAACCCGACGGCACACCTGCAGTTCTCCACGCCCGTGACTCTGAACTGGCTGAGTCCGCAGCCATCGAGAACATGCTCGCCGACCTCAACGAAAGCTATAACGCCAAACAGGGTAAAGCCTGGGGCCTGTTCCATCCGGAATCCGGCGCGTTCCCGTTCAGCGGCTGGCTGAAGGAGTACCTTGAGGGTGGCCAGGATTTCACCGCGTTCAGCCGCGTGGCGGTCGAGCATCTGCAAAAGCTGATGGAAGAATCGAACCTGTCGGTCGGCGGCCATGTGCTGTTCGCACACTATCAGCAAGGCATGACCGACTACCTGGCCATCGCCCTGCTGCACCACAGTGAAGGCGTGGCCGTCACCGACGAACTGGACGTGACCCCGTCCCGCCACCTCGACCTTGGCCAGTTGCACCTGGCCGCGCGGATCAACGTTTCCGAGTGGCAGAACAACAAACAATCCAAGCAGTACATTTCGTTCATCAAAGGCAAGAACGGCAAAAAGGTTTCGGAGTATTTCCGCGACTTCATTGGCTGTCAGGAAGGCGTCGACGGTCCGGGTGAAACTCGCACACTGCTCAAAGCCTTCAGTGATTTCGTTGAAAGCGAAGACCTGCCGGAAGACGACGCCCGCGAGAAGACCAAGACCCTGGTGGATTACGCCAGCAGCCAAGCCAAGCTCGGTGAGCCGATGGGCCTGGAAGAGTTGTCGGGGCTGATCGACGAAGAACGCCCGAAAGCCTTCTACGATCACATCCGCAACAAGGATTACGGCCTCTCGCCAGAAATCCCGGCCGATAAACGCACCCTGAACCAGTTCCGCCGATTCACTGGCCGCGCCGAAGGTTTGTCGATCAGTTTCGAAGCACACCTGCTGGGCTCGAAGATCGAGTACGACGAAGAAGCCGGCACGTTGATCATCAAGGGCCTGCCCACTTCGCTCACCGATCAGCTGAAGCGTCGCAACTGATGCTCGGCGGCGTACTGAAGAAATTCCTGCTGATCCTGCTGGTGGTCGTGGCCTACCAGAACTGGGGCAAGATCGAGCGGGTGTTCAATCCATCGCAAGTGCTGCCTGCGCAGACCCAGGCCAAGGCCAACGTCGTGCTCTACGCCACCGAATGGTGTGGTTACTGCAAGTTGACCCGGCGCTTCCTCGATCAGAAAGGCATTGCGTACAAGGAATTCGATATCGAGAAGGATGCTGCCGCGCGCGAGGACTATCAGGCCTTGGGCGGTGGAGGCATTCCGATCATCGATGTGAACGGGACGCTGATTCGCGGGTATGACCCGGATGCGATTCTGGCTGCACTGAATTAATTGTGGGAGCGAGCTTGCTCCCACAAGGTTTTTTTCAGCAGGCTTCGATCCGGAAACCAAACCGCGGGAAGTGCACATGCACCACACCGCCACGCTCGTCCTTGCGACGCACGATCAATTCTTCGCGTCCGGCAAACAACAACTCCCCCGCCACCGGATCAACGCCATAGTCCGTGGCGGCGATCACTACCTGCTGCCCCGCCTTGAATCCATTGGGATCGACAAACTGCTCATCCGGCAAGGCCGCTGGCGTGGACGCGCGCGCCATTGCCAGGGCCTCCTCGGAACTCATCTCGCTGGATGCACCATGACCGAAGCCCAATACCCGCTCATGCCACGCATTGACTGCCGGATAAGCTTCGACCAGCGGAGCAGTCACCGGTGTGGCCTTGAGGAACCAAAGGCAATGAGCCAGGGCAAAGTCGGCAATCGACGGTTCACCGAACAGGAAATCACCCTCTTCGCGCTGCAACTGCAACTCCAGGCGCGACATGATCGTTGGCCACTGATGCTTCGCCTGTTCGGTAGACAATTTTGTCGCGCTACCACCACTGAACAAACCGGCACGGTCGGCCAGAAACGCATTGATCGCTTCCGGCGACAAATTGCCAAAGCGCACCGCTATCGATTCTGGCTGGAACACCAGGCTCACCGCATGCTGGAACACCACCGAATCAGCCCAGGCGGCAAACGACGCAGTGATCATTTCCTGACCTTCCGGGAAGAACGCCGGCAAGGCCTTTTCCTGCTCCAGTCGCCGGGCAATCAATGCCGTGTCGCAATAGATATCGGCACCGACCTGCAATACCGGTGTCTTGCGGTAGCCACCGGTCAACGCCGTGAGATCCGGTTTGGGCATCACTGGCGAGATCTTCACCGAGCGCCAGGACAAGCCCTTGAAGCCCAGCAGCAGGCGAGCCTTTTCGGCAAAGGGGGACGTCGGGTAATGATGCAGAATCAACTCGGACATGCTCGGCTCCGCCGCAAGGATCAGGAATCCGCAGCTTAGCGCGCAATCACCTGGCAGCCTACAGATCTGCCTGATGGGAACTGATCAGTCAGAGTGATGAGACAGGGGCGGCACTCGCCACCAGGCATTCCTTGGCGCTCTTCTTGAGTTTTTTGATCAGCCGCTCCTGACGCAACGCATCGCTTTTGTCGCGACAGCGTTCGGTGTAGACCAGGGCCATGGCAGGACTGGAAAGAAAGAATCGTGCGCCCTTGCCGCTTTGATGCTTGGCGAAGCGACGCACGGGATCATCGCTGATCCCACAATAGAGCGAACCGTTGGCCGCACGAACGAGGTAGACGAACCAGGTTTTGCTCGCGGGGGTGTCGGCGTCGACAGGGCTTTCGCTGAGGGTGGTCACGTAACGATCAGGGCTTGAAGGAAAACAAGCCGCGATCTTATCAGCGACTGGCCTGGAATGCCTTCAGCCCCTTCAATGCCTGCCCGCGAACGGCGTTTCTCACCAGCGGCGTCCAGCCCAGCAGCAGGCCTTTGAAACCCAACGCCTGACGCGACCAGGTCCATAGATCGAAACTGTCGTGATGTTCGCAAATCTTGCCGTCACGGAAGATGAAACGCGCCTGGATATCGTTGACCACGGTATTGCCGGTCTGGCTGAACAGATAGGTCGCGACCCAATGGGCACCACCAGTACGCTCGTCGGCGTGAACATGATCGAAAGTCAGGGAAAAGTCCTTGGCCCGCGTGGTCAGCATGCGCCACATGTCACTGGCATCGCGACCGCGAAGCTCGCCGAACGCAGGGTCACTGAACACCACATCATCGGTGTAGCAGGCAGCCATGGCTTCGGCATCCAGACGCTGGAAAGCCTGGTAGAAACGGGTGATCAAGGCGTCATGGGCTTCACTCATTTGCGGGTTCCCCTGGATATGCACAATGGCTTCGAAAGATTGCCTGCACGATAGTCTGCAACTGCATCGAACACTATCGGCATTCATGACGAAAATAACGCGGTGATTATTCACGTCATTTCAGTACGACATTCCGTTGTCCCGGGCGTAGGAAAAAAGATCAACATCCGTGGAAATACCCAGCCTGTGCATGGCCATGTTCTTTTGTTTACTGATGGTCGACACGCTGCGTTTGAAGTGAATGGCGATTTCGCTGACGGTCATGCCACTGGCGAGCATTCGGACCACTTCGTGCTCCTTGGCCGACAGTGGCGATTCGTGTAGCTGATTGCGGGTGTTGGCCAGCAGCGTGCGCAGGGACTCGCTGAGGTAGCGGCGCCCTTGCTGCACCGCATTGATTGCCAGGGGCAACTCCTTCGCCGATGCAGTTTTGGCGACAATGGCAATCACCCCTTGAGCCAACGCAGCCCTTGCCGTCGCCACACTGGTAAACATCGTTACCAGAATGATCGGCATGGCCGGGTAAAGGCGTTGAATCGTACTCAACATTTTCAAGCCATCGGCCTGCTGCCCTCCCGGCATGGAGAAGTCAGTGATCAGCAGGTCGCAGGGCGTGCTTGAAAGAAGTTTCATCAGGCTGTCTGTACTGTCAGCCTCGCCGACGATCACACATTGCCTGCTGGCGTTGATGAGTATGCGCAGCCCGACTCGAACGACGGAATGGTCGTCAGCAATAACGACTCGCATTGTGGGATACCTCCTGTTGGTAGGGAGAAAGCGCGGAAAATAGCGCCGTTATTCCTACTTCCACAACTCCTCCGAAAACACGCCTGACTCCTCCCCCTCAATGTATTCAACAGAATCTCCATTTGCCCATTTGACAAACAGATGGTTCCTACGCAGCAGCGCAATAAAGACTACGCAGCAGAACTACAAACCATAGAAAACGTCACGTAGTCCGCAACACATATTCATACACCCCCTCCTCTCTTTTCGTATTAGTTGCATACCAACCAGTAACTTCGATCGATAGATTGAATCCTTTCCGCACCACCCCGGCATTTACTTATTTACGAAACGCTCAACGAGACACATCATGATGATGTTTTCAACAATCACACGTCGACTGCTCAGTTCCGGCATCGGCACACTTACTCTCCTCCTGACCGTGCAGGCCCAGGCCGATGGCATGGTGCCGAATACTTCCGTTGTCATCATCAACGAAGCTGACGGCGAAGCGTCCGTTTCAGTAACCAACACTGATTCCACACTCGCCTTGATGCACGTGACCATCGAAGACATCCCCGAGGACACCGAGCCCCTGGCATTTGTCACGCCACCGCTGGCGCGTGTCGAAGCGTCGAAAACGCAATTGGTTCGGTTCATTCTTCAAACGGAAACCCCCTTGCGCACCCAGCGTCTGAAACGGGTGATCTTCGAAGGCATTCCCCAAGGCAAACCTGCAGTCGAAGCCGGGCATGCCCGTGTGGGTGTGACAGTGCGCCAGAATCTGCCGCTGATCCTACATCCCAAAGGCCTGGCGCCTAATCGCGCGCCCTGGACCGACCTGCAATGGTCGCTGAAGGACGCGCAACTGACCGTGCGCAACGACACGCCCTACGTGGTACGTCTGAGCCAGGAAGTGACATTGCTACCTTCTGCCAGCAATGTCCTGCTGCCTAAAACCTATGTATTGCCCGGTGAGCACATCAGTGTTCCGGTGCCAGCAGGTGCCGCCACGCAAGTGCGTTTTCAACCGGCCACCGTCTACGGCTTCACCGTGCCTCACCATGAGGCGCCCATCAAATCCTGAAAACACAACCATTTCACAGCGCCCTCCGAAGGACAGTGAGTGCCGATGTTTCAAGGCGACGGCCCTCTAGCCATTGCCAAGAGCGTGTCTGAAGCCAGAGCAAAACAGGCGAGCACGCCGACCTCACCCAAGCGAACCCGATGAACACAGCATTAATTTACCGTGATGGCGAAGCCGTGCCCGCCATTCAAGCCGCTACTCGCCCTCGTCTATTAGGGCGACCGGCCCCGCTGGCGCTGCTGCTGACCAATGCGTTGGTGATACTCAACGCCCAGGGAGATGTTTCCTTGCCTACTTCGTTCGACAAAAACACGTTGCTGCAGCGAGGCATTGATCCTGCGTTGGCCACGTCGCTGATTCACGCGCCGCGATTCACAGCCGGAAAGCACCCGGTCACCCTCACGGTCAATGGCCAGCGCCATGGTCGGGTAGACGTCAGCTTCAACCGCGAGGGAGCGTTGTGCTTCGATCGCGCCCTGCTTGATGCGGCCAGCCTGAATGTGCCCAGTCGGCTGCTGGATGACAGCCAGTGCCACGATTTTCTCGGCGCCTGGCCGCAGACCGTCATCGAACAGGATCCGGCGAACCTTGCTCTGGCATTGATCGTGCCCACCGACACAATACGTTCCACTGCCCGGGATTTTTCCGGGTATCGCACCGGCGGCTTCGCCGGCCTGCTCAATTACGACGTCACCGGTCTGCACAGTCGATTTGGCGATCGATCGAGTCGCTACACAGCGGCCAACACCGAAATCGGTTTTAACGCCGGGGACTGGATCGTGCGCAGTCGCCAGGTGCAGAGCTGGCAGGACGAGCGATCTCGAACGACTCATATCGCGGCATATGCCCAGCGCACGTTCGTCAGCCAGGAGGCCGTGCTGCAAGCGGGTCAGATCAACCTCTACAACCCGGTCCTCGCCGGCGCGCAGATCACCGGGGCGCAGATACTCAATGAGCGCGCCTTGCAGGTGGCAGGACAAAACGCCGTCATCGAAGGCGTTGCCAACAGCCAGGCGCAGGTCGAGATTCGGCAGAACGGCTCGCTGATTCATTCGACGGTGGTTCCCGCCGGCCCGTTTGCCTTGAACAACGTGCGCCGCCTCAACAGCCGCTCCGATGTGCACGTCACGGTCAGGGAAACCGATGGCAGCGAGCGCAGCTTTACCATTTCCGCGGCCATGCTCGGCATCGACTTGCCGGCGCCCGGTTATTCGCTGGCGGCTGGCCAGGTTCGCAGTACAGGTGCCGAACAGGGCGATGATCCTTGGGTGATCAGTGGCGGCTGGAGCACTGCAATCGCTCCGCAAGCGCTGTTCAGTGCAGGCCTGACCGGTGCGGCCGATTACCGCGCGGCAGGCGTCGGCGTGGGTCTGCTGCCCTCGCCCGGCACCCAGGTTCAAGCCACGCTTTCAGCTGCTGACGCCACTGGCAACAAGGCCAGCCAGGGACTTCAAGCCGACCTTAACGTCACCCACCGCTTGAGCGATCAATGGGCGATCAATGGAGGAAGCGCCTACCGAACCTTTGGTTACCGTGAGCTGGAAGATACGGTGTTCGACCGCACCTCCGGCTCCAGTCAATCCCGTTACCGCGACCAACAAAGCGCCAGCTTCTCCTGGTCGCATCCCGAGCTCGGCACTTTCAGTGGTGGTTTGAGCCGGTCAAGCACGTTTGACGGCCAAAGCAGCAGCCGCGCCCTCGCCTCTTGGGGCACCCGCATCGCCAGTGTTTCCGTGTCGACGACCGTCGAATGGCAGATCAGTGGCATGAACCGCGCAGACAACAGCGCCTACCTGAATCTAAGCATTCCTTTGGGGGAGAACCGCCGGGCGCGCACCTGGGTGCGCAGCTCTTCTGGCGAATCCCGCAGCGGCGTGGGCTTGAGTGAGCAAATCGGCGATCAGTTGGCGTATCGGGTCGGCGTCGAACGGGACACGCGCGACAGGCAGGTGCAATCCACCGCCGGTGTTTCGTTGCTGCCGCGCTACACCCAACTGGACCTGAATTACACCCGTTCCGATGCCGAGCGTTCCAGCTATCAGGCCAGCGCCCGAGGCGGTGCCGTGCTGCACGGTGGTGGCCTGACGCTGTCGCCTTACCCGGTGAGCGACACCTTTGCACTGCTTTCGGTCGGTGACATGGGTGCCATCAAGGTGACGACGCCCAGCGGCCCGGTCTGGACCGACTGGCAAGGTCAGGCAGTGATCCCGCAAGTGGCGGCTTACGGCCGCAGCAAGGTGGAAGTCGACCCCAAAAGCCTGCCGCGTAACGTCGACATCCACAACGGGCTGGCGATGATTACTGCCGGTCGCGGTGCCGTCGACAGCGTCGAGTTCGGCGTCAGCCTCACCCGCCGGGCATTGCTCAAGGTCACCACCGCCAACGGCGTGCCCTTGCCGCGCGGCGCCGCGGTGAACACCGTGGATGGCGAATTCATCACCCTGGTGCAAGACGGCGGCCTGGTGTTCCTGCCCAACGCCCTTGACTCCCGCACGTTGTGGGTCACCGCGCCGGGGCTGGAGCGCTGCGAACTGAGCTTCGAATTGCCCCAGGACGTCGACCCCCAGGCGTATTACGAAACCGCCTCCGCCAAGTGCCGAGCCCTATGAGGAGGACTTTTATGAATCCATTTGGTTATTGGCTGCCAACCCTCATGTCCCTGGCAGTGAGCGGATTCACCTCGTTCGCCTCGGCGTCCGCTGACGACTGCCAGTTCAACCTGAGCCAGCCATTGCTCGATTACGGGCTGATGAACCGGGCGCTTCGCCCCGATTCGGCCCCGGAGCGAAACCTGGGCGAGCGTCAGCTGAGTCTGAGCCTGAACTGCTCACATCCCACCGATATGAGCCTGTTTTATCGGGCCCTGGCCGAGAATGCCGAACGTTTTCACTTTGCTGAACGCGGCAGCTATCAGATTCGTATTCGTGAAGCGGTGCTGGATGGTCAACCGGTAGCGATCGGGTTGATTGCCGGAGTCGGTCAATCGCCCGCAGAAACGGCGTCGAGCCTGATCTGGCGACCGGCGCACGGGATCGTTCCCGTACTCGCCGGCATGCCATTACAGGGCCGTCAATTCTCGGCGCAGCTTGAGCTGACTGCGTGGGTTCAAGAGCAGGGGCTGCAAGTGCGCGACGCGGTCACCTGGCAGGCCTCCGGTGTATTCGATGCAGTGGCTATCGGGCGCACCCCGGAGATTACTTTGCGTGCCCGTTTCGCTCCGGCGGCCTGTGAGCCAACGCTGTCCGACGGTGGCGTGGTCGACTTCGGCACGCTGTCCAGAAACGACCTGAACACTGACACAAGCACTCGCCTGCCGCCCAAGTCCCTGACGTTGAGTGTCAGCTGCGATGCGCCCACCGCATTCGCCCTGAGCATGCACGACAACCGCTCAGGCTCGGCAACGGTCAGCAGCGACAGTGACTACGGTCTGGGCACCGACAACCGCAACAACAAGATCGGCATGTATTCAGTGAGCGTCGAACCGACCGGCGCCAGGGCCGACAGTTTTGCCAGCCTTTATCAAACCCACTCCACTACCGCTGGCGCGGCCTGGAATACGTCCAGCATCAACGCACGCTCAATCGGAAAAACCGGTTACCTGGGCTTTACCGACACTGTCGGCACTGGCTCGGGCCCGATCCCGATCCAGAACCTCAGCACTACCTTGACCGTCGACGCCGTCATCGCACCAACCAATAGCCTGGACTTGAGCAGCGCCATCGATCTCGATGGCGCGGGGACGATCGAAATTATTTATTTGTAACACCCAACCCAATCCTGCGGGAAACGGGGCGAAGCAAGCCTCTCGGACCAGTCAGGAAAACAACCACAAAAGTGAGTAAAAAAATGAAAAAGTACTTTGCAGCACTTTCAACCACCGCACTGATCTGCGCCGCACCGCATGCCCTTGCGGCGTCGCATACTGACCTGACTGTCACGGGCAGCATCACGCCGGCCGCTTGTGATATCAGCTTGGCTAGTGGGGGGATTGTCGACATCGGCAAGAAATCGGTGAATGACCTTCATTCCACCAACAACACCTTGATAAATACGACAGCGATGCAACTGACCATGGCGTGTAGTGAGTCGATGCTATTCATGCTTAACCCGATCGATAACAGACCAAATACTGCAGCAGGAGGAGGCAATTACTTTGGAGTGGGATTGACCCCTAGTAATGAAAAACTCGGCTTCTTTGATATAAAGATCAAAGAATCCAAAGCAGATACAAACCTGGTACAGGCGATTGGCTCTACTGATGGCGGGGCAAACTGGATCAAGCAAGACAACATAATGAAAGGCAATCAGTCATCGGTTGCCGCTACCAGTGATCACTCCACGCGAATTGACGTCAAGGATCTCACCATGGACCTGGAAATCAACACCTACATTGCCGGTACCAACAACTTGACCATAGACAGAGAAGTCCCTATCGACGGCCTCGCAACGATTGAGGTTTGGTACAAGTAAAGTCATGACGCTGAACCGCTCTCAGCGTCAGCGAACGTGAGCGGTTCAGCGCCTGCAGGGACAACCCACTCAAATGAATGAGCATCCATGGATGAAAAATCACTTCGCAGCACTCGCGCTCACCGGGTTGATTGGCCTGGCGCCTCATGCCCTCGCCGCGTCGTCCGTTGAATTGACCGTCAAAGGCTTCATCACCCCACTGGCCTGCACACCCAGCCTGTCCAACAGCGGCCTCGTGGACTTTGGAAAAGTCCCCCGGCGGGATCTGAATGTCGATAAGCGCACGCGGCTGCGTGACCAGGCACTCGACTTCAGTATCCAGTGCACGACCCCCGGTCGCTTCGCCCTGCTCATGCGTGACAACCGCGAGGGCTCGGCCATCGTCAACAGTCAGATTTATTACGGTCTGGACTACGACGGCAGCGGCAACAAAATCGGCTTGTATTCATTGAATTTCAATCCTGAAAATACAGTCGTGGACGACCTGTCGCAGGTCTTTCGCACCGATTCGACCACCGGTGGCTTGGCCTGGAGTACATCGAACGACCGCACCATACCCATTGCTGCCAGGAGCTATCTGGGCTTCACCGACAGAGCAGGAAGCAACGCCGGCCCGATCGAAATCCGCCATCTGACGAGCCGGGTCATCGTCGAAACCGTTATTGCGCCAACCTCCGAGCTGGACCTGAGCACCGATGTACAAATCGATGGCAAGGCGACGCTGGAGATTGTTTACCTGTAGCGCCGTACTTCAGACTTTCTCGCTTTGTACCTGAACGTACAGCGAACGGCCGGCACCGAGCCCGGCGATGATCGCACCGAGGCCAATGACGCCAAAAATCCAGCCCACGGCTGTCCAGCCGCCGGTCCGGTCATGCACGATACCGACCGCGAACGGCCCCATGGACGCCAGGGTGTAACCGAAGCCCTGGGCCATGCTCGACAGATTCGCCGCAACGTGGGAATCCCGCGAGCGCAGCACGATCAGGGTCAACGCCAAACTGAAAGTGGCGCCCTGCCCCAACCCGAGCACGATCGCCCAGCCCCACAAGCCTTCGATCGGCGCATACAGGCAACCGAACAAGCCGCCGAGGGTCAAGGCCATCACGATCACAATCGCCAGGCGCTGATCCTTGCCGCGTGTCGCCAGCCATGGCGCGGCGAGGGAACTGACCAGTTGCACGATCACCGAACCCGACAGCACCAGTCCGGCCTGGGTCGGGGTCAGGCCACGTCCGATCAGGATCGACGGCAACCACCCAAATACGATGTAGGCCAAGGACGATTGCAAGCCCATGTACAAGGTCACTTGCCAGGCCAGCGGATCGCGCAGCAATCCCCGAACGCGATAGGCGACGTTGTGCGCGCCGTGTTTCTGGCCGACTTGCGGCAACCAGAACAGTGCCGCCGCAAATGCCGGAATAACCCAGAAGCCGAGGCCCAACGCCCAGCTCTTGTCGAAATGCTCACTGAGCGGCACGGTCGCACCTGCCGCCATCGCCGCGCCCAGGCACAGGGCCATGGTGTAGACACCGGTCATGGTCCCGGCCTGTTTCGGGAAATCGCGCTTGACGATGCCCGGCAGCAACACGCCGATCACGCCGATGCTGGCACCGGCCAGCACACTGCCGGCAAACAGGCCGATCTCACCGAACGAACTGCGCAGGATGATCCCGCCCGCCAGGGTCAACAGAATGCCCAGCACCACCCGCTCCGCACCAAATCGCCGCGCCAGCACGGGTGCCAACGGCGCAAACAGGCCCAGGCAAAGCACCGGCAACGTGGTCAGCAATCCCGCCGCGGACGCCGACAAGCCAAGGGACTTCGAGACCTCGCTGAGCATCGGCGCCATGCTCGACAGCGCCGGGCGCAGGTTCAGCGCCACCAGAATCAGGCCCAGCAGCAACAACCACGGCCGGCGCAGAACCGGGTGGGTTTGCTGGACCTGTTCGTCATCGGCCTCGGCGTCGATCAGCAGCTCTTCAATCTCCGCCGTGCGTTTGGACGGTGAAAGGTGATGGGTGGACATGCTGCTCTCGGTTTCAAGGTTCATTGATCAACTGCCTCGACAGGGCTTTGGCCCGTTCCGGGTCGCGTTGCTCGACGGCATCGAGCAAATCGATATGCAGGTCGAACACTTCCTGGCGGCGCGGGACGATGCTCAGGGTCTGGCGCAACTGCGCGCCGACGACGCTGGAGAAATAGCGATACAACTCGCTGAGGGTCGGGTTATGCGCGGCGTCCACCAAGCGGCGGTGAAACACCAGATCGCAGGCGATGTAGGTATCGAGATCGCCGTGATAGTGACTGCCACTGACACCCAGGGCCTCGCGCAATGCCACCAGGTCTTCGTCGGTGCGGCGCATGGCTGCCAGGCCGATGGCCTCGACTTCGAGGATGTGCCGGGTTTCGCGAGCCTGTTCAAGAGAACAGCGTGATAGCGCCTTGAGCGTGTCCAGTGGATCGACCACTGCCCGCAGGTAACTGCCATCACCCTGACGGATTTCGATCAACCCGGAAAACGCCAACACGCGCATGGCTTCGCGCACGGTGTTGCGGCTGATGCCCAACTCGGCGGACAACTCAGGCTCGGTGGGCAGGCGCTGGCCCACGACCCAGACACCCTGGTTGATACGCAGGCGCAGTTGGTCCAGAGCCTGATCAACCAGGGATCGTTTTACTAATGGAGAGATTTCAGACATGGAATTCGCCCTCTCATCCAATCATAGGATGAATTTTCTGACATGGTAGTCAGCTTCATTCAATCAGGCAAGCCACCCTCTCTCGCGTCTCACCCTGAAGCCTGAAGTCTCCTTAAGGCAGAAGATGAAATTCCTGACGACTGAAAGTGATTTCCCACCCAGGCCACACGAAAGAGCTGACATCTGAAATTGAGACAGACCATCAGACTTTCGGACTTTGAATGCGGGCACTTACGCTCGAATATCCAAAGGGAATGGGAGCAGCCAATGGAAGAAGTCATTTTCGGCAAGAAGCACAGCCGCCGTTTTTTACTGGAAAAGGATCGGCAACTGCTCGTTGTACGCAGTCAGGCCGGGAGCAAGCTTGATGAGACGTTACGCTACGAAAAAGCTCGACAGGCATTGGCCAACAGTGAGTTGGTACTGCACATCGAGGACGCCGACGTTCAGCTATTCAAACTGCCGGACAATTCGGACGTCCGCCAATGCAAGGCGTTGCTGCGCGAGCTACCAGACGTACGCTTCGCCGGCAGTGCCCTGGTCGATCCTCATACCCGGGAACCTGTTTTCTACACCGAAAACATTTTCCTGAAATTCGTCGATCGACTCACTGCGACAGAGTGCCTGGTTATCCTCGATGAGTTGGGTCTGACCATCAAACAGCAGGCTCCCTACGCGACCAATGCCTTCTTCGTACATCCCACACATTGTCGCGGCACTGAAGTCTGCTCATTCACCCTTCAATTGCTCGAACGTCAGGACGTCGACTACTGCCACCCGGAAATACTGCGTCCTGGGCAACGCCGGGCGATCCATGACAACCAATGGCACCTGAAGAGAACTACCGTCACCTATCAAGCTCAGGTCGATGCCAGCGCCAATGTCGAGGCAGCCCATGCCTTGGCCCTGGGTGAAGGCATCGTGATCGCGATCATCGACGATGCCTTTGATATCGATCACCCCGAGTTCGCCGGTACCGGCAAAATCATCGGCGCGAAAAACTTTGACCGTCGTAACGCCAGTCAAGACCCACGGCCGAAAAATCCCCTTGAGCGCCACGGGACTGCGGCCGCCGGTGTTGCATGCGCCAATGGTGAAGCCGGCGTCAGCGGCGTGGCCCCTCGAGCCAGTCTCATGCCGTTGAAACTGACCAGGCCACTAGGCACCCGGGCCGAAGCAGACGCGTTTTTTCTGGGCCGCGGACCAAGGGGCCGATATCATTTCCTGCAGTTGGGGGCCGCCGGAAGGACATTGGGCTGACCCTACCGACGCGAGACACTCTCAGGAGTTTCCGCTGGCCGCGAGTACCCGCCTGGCCATAGAGTACGCCGCGACCAAGGGCCGCCAAGGCAAAGGCTGCGTCATCTTTTTTGGTGCCGGCAACGGCAACGAGAGCGTGGACAACGATGGCTATGCCAGCCATCCCATGGTTATTGCCGTGGGTGCCTGCAATGATCAAAATCGTCGCAGTGCCTACAGTGACTACGGTAAAGCACTGTGGTGTTGCTTTCCCAGCGGGGACCAGCCACACCCGGATCCAAAGTTTAAACCCGCCACTTCAGTCCCCCAGACCCGAGGCATTCGAACCACGGATCTGAGCGGCAGGTTTGCCGATCCGATCAATGCTGCTTACACCGAGTTGTTCAGCGGCACTTCCAGTGCCTGTCCTGGAGCCGCGGGCGTGGCAGCTCTGGTACTGGGGGTCAACCCGGCACTGGACCGCGAGCAGGTTCGACAGCTCCTCGCCGATTGCTGCGACAAAATCAGCCACGCCGACGACGGCCCCCTCGGTCAATACGACCCAAACGGCCACAGTCATTACTACGGTCATGGTCGTCTCAATGCCCTGCGGGCAGTGCAATTGGCACTGGAACGCGGCAAAACCGCAGGCTGAAACGCACACATAAAAAAAAGCCCCACCGATCAATCGGCGGGGCTCCTTGAGACTGTCACAGACCAATCAATGCAGGATCTGGCTCAGGAACAGCTTGGTGCGTTCATTCTGCGGCTTGTCGAAGAAGTCGTTCGGTGCAGCCTGCTCGACGATTTCGCCCTTGTCCATGAAGATCACGCGGTTGGCCACGGTGCGGGCGAAGCCCATTTCGTGGGTCACGCAGAGCATGGTCATGCCGTCTTCGGCCAGGCCGATCATGGTGTCCAGTACCTCTTTCACCATCTCCGGGTCGAGTGCCGAGGTCGGCTCGTCGAACAGCATGATCTTCGGCTTCATGCACAGCGCGCGAGCGATCGCCACACGCTGTTGCTGACCACCGGACAGTTGCCCCGGGTACTTGTGCGCCTGCTCCGGAATGCGTACGCGTTCCAGGTAGTGCATGGCAATTTCCTCGGCCTTGCGCTTGGGCATCTTGCGTACCCACATCGGCGCCAGCGTGCAGTTCTGCAAGATGGTCAGGTGCGGGAACAGGTTGAAGTGCTGGAACACCATGCCGACTTCACGACGGATCGCTTCGATCTGCTTGAGGTCGTTGGTCAGCTCCACGCCATCGACCACGATGCGGCCTTGCTGGTGTTCTTCCAGACGATTGAGGCAGCGGATGGTGGTGGACTTGCCGGAACCCGACGGGCCGCACAGCACGATACGCTCGCCCTGCTTGACGTTGAGATTGATGTCCTTGAGTACGTGAAACTGACCGTACCACTTGTTCACGCCCTGCATCTGAATAATGCCTTCAGGGCTCACAGGCTGTTTGATTGCTTCGCTCATCACAAAACTTCCTAAATTAGGTAGCGACTTAGCGCTTGTGGCCAGTGTCGAGCTTGCGTTCCAGATGCATGGAATAGCGCGACATACCAAAACAGAAAATCCAGAACACCAGGGCGGCGAACACATAGCCTTCGGTGGCCATGCCCAGCCATTTCGGGTCGGCGGCGGCTTGCTTGACGCTGTTGAGCAGGTCGAACAGACCGATGATGATCACCAGGCTCGTGTCCTTGAACAGCGCAATGAAGGTGTTGACGATGCCGGGGATCACCAGCTTCAGGGCTTGCGGCAGAATCACCAGGCCCATGCTGCGCCAGTAGCCCAGGCCCATCGCTGCCGCTGCTTCGTACTGACCTTTGGGAATCGCTTGCAGACCGCCGCGCACCACTTCAGCCACGTAGGCCGACTGGAACAGGATCACGCCGATCAACGCCCGCAGCAGCTTGTCGAAGTTCATGCCTTCAGGCAGGAACAACGGCAGCATCACCGAGGACATGAACAGCACCGTGATCAACGGCACGCCGCGCCAGAATTCGATGAAGGTCACGCAGACCACGCGAATCGCCGGCATGTTCGAGCGACGGCCCAGCGCCAGGACGATCCCCAGCGGCAATGCACCGGCGATGCCGACGGTGGCGATCACCAGGGTCAGCATCAGGCCGCCCCACTGGCTGGTCGCCACGGCATCCAGACCCAATACGCCGCCATGCAGCAGGCACCAGGCAATGATCGGGTACAGCACCAGGAAGCTCAGCCCGTACACCGCCTTATGGTGAAAGCGCGAGATGAACAACGGCGCCACGCCTACAATCGCCAGCCACACCGTCAGGTCCACGCGCCAGCGCAGTACCGGCGGGTAGTAGCCGTACATGAACTGGCCGAAACGCTGCTGGATGAACACCCAGCAGGCGCCCTCCTTGGTGCAGTCGGCCTGGCTGGTGCCGACCCAGTTGGCGTCAAGGATCGCCCACTGCAGGATCGGCGGTACCACCAGGTAGATGAGGTAGAACGCGAACAGGGTCAGCAGGGTGTTGAGCCAGCTGGAGAACATATTCGCGCGCATCCACGCCACCGCACCGATGCTGCGGTTCGGTGGCGGCATGTCAGGTTTGAAAGTATGAGTACTCATGCGCTTTTCCTTACCGCTCGATCAGCGCAATGCGCTTGTTGTACCAGTTCATCAGCAGGGAAATGCTGATACTGATCGCCAGGTACACGCTCATGGTGATCGCAATCACCTCGATCGCCTGGCCGGTCTGGTTGAGCACGGTCCCGGCGAACAGCGAGACCATTTCCGGATAACCGATACCGGCCGCCAGCGAGGAGTTTTTCGCCAGGTTCAGGTATTGGCTGGTTAGCGGTGGAATGATCACGCGCAGGGCTTGCGGAATGATCACCTTGCGCAGGGTCGGACCGTTGCGCAGGCCGAGGGAATGCGCCGCTTCGGTCTGGCCATGGCTGACCGACTTGATGCCCGAACGCACGATCTCGGCAATGAATGCCGCGGTGTACACCGTCAGGGCCAGGGTCAGCGCCAGCAGTTCCGGGATCAACACCCAGCCACCGACGAAGTTGAAGCCCTTGAGTTCCGGCATTTCCCAGTGCACCGGTGCACCGAAAATCAGCGCGCACAGCGCAGGGATCACCAGGAACATCGCCAGGCCAACCCAGAACTTGTGGAACGGCACACCGGTGGCTTCGAAGCGCTTGGTCGCCCAGCGGCTCATCAGCACGATGGCGACGATGGCGACGACAACGCTGGTCACAAACGGCCAGAAACCGTCCGCCATCAACGCCGCCGGCATGTTCAGGCCACGGCTGCTGACAAAGAAGGTGTCGCCAAAGTTATGACTGTTACGCGGCCCCGGCATCGTCAGGAACACCGCGAAGTACCAGAACAGGATCTGCAGCAGCGGCGGAATGTTGCGGAAGACTTCCACATACACCGTCGCTACCTTGGCGATGATCCAGTTCTTCGACAGCCGTGACACGCCGACGATGAACCCCAGGATCGTCGCCAGGATCACGCCGATGAAGGTCACCAACAGGGTGTTGAGCAGGCCGATGACAAACACCCGAGCGTATGTGTCCGCTTCGGTGTAGTCGATCAGGTGTTGAGCGATGCCGAAACCGGCACTGCGCTCCAGAAAGTCGAAACCGGAGGTAATGCCCCGGTGTTGCAGGTTGGTCTGGGTGTTATCGAACAGATACCAGCCCAGCGAGACCACCGCGATAATCGTGATGATCTGGAATACCCAAGCACGCACGCGTGGATCGCTGAGGCTGAGCCTCTGCTTTGGTGCGCCGATTGAATTTTGCATGAAGTGCCCCGGAAATAATGGAACAGAACATCACCCGGTGGTTGGCCCACCGGGTGATAGAACCATCAGCGCACTGGTGGTGCGTATTGAATGCCGCCAGCGTTCCACAGAGCGTTCAGCCCGCGGTCGATTTCCAGCGGAGTGCTCTTGCCGAGGTTTTTCTCGAACACTTCGCCGTAGTTGCCGACTTGCTTGATGATCTGCACGACCCAGTCTTTCTTCACTTTCAGGTCTTTGCCGTATTCACCGTCGGTGCCGAGCAGACGGGCAACGTCAGGGTTCTTGGTGCCCTTGGCTTCGGCTTCGACGTTCTTCGAAGTGATGCCGGCTTCTTCAGCGTTGAGCATGGCGTAGCCAGTCCAGCGCACGATGGCCAGCCACTCGTCGTCGCCATTACGCACGACCGGGCCCAGAGGTTCCTTGGAAATGGTTTCCGGCAGAACCACGTAGTCTTTCGGCGAAGCCAGCTTGCTGCGCTGGGCGAACAGCTGGGATTTGTCCGAGGTCAGTACGTCGCAACGACCGGATTCCAGCGACTTGGCGCTTTCGTCGGAGGTGTCGAAGGTGATCGGGGTGTATTTCAGGCCGTTGCCGCGGAAGTAGTCGGAAACGTTCAGTTCGGTAGTGGTACCGGCCTGGATGCAGATGGTTGCACCGTCCAGTTCCTTGGCGCTCTTGACGCCCAGCTTGTTGTTTACCAGGAAGCCGATGCCGTCGTAGTAGGTAATGAAGCCCGGGAATTTCAGGCCCATGCCCGCATCACGGGAGCTGGTCATGGTGGTGTTGCGCGACAGAATGTCGATTTCGCCGGATTGCAGCGCGGTGAAGCGCTCCTTGGCGTTCAACTGGCTGAACTTGACCTTGGTCGCGTCGCCGAAGACAGCCGCCGCTACTGCACGGCAGTAGTCAGCGTCGATACCGACGATCTTGCCGGTGGAATCCGGAACCGAGAAGCCTGGCAGACCATCGCTGACGCCACACTGCACGAAACCTTTCTTCATCACTGCATCCAGGGTTGCGCCCGCCTGGGCAAACCCGCTGACACCGAGTACTGCGGCTGCAGTCACGATAGCCAGGGTGGATTTCAACATCTTCATTCAAACCTCCAGTTTTGCTCTTGTTGTGTCGGAGCGTGAGTCCTGTCGCACCCTTTTGAGGCGTAGTCGACCCGTGTTGGCTTGTTTTGGGGTCAACCGACGTAAGACGTTAGCTATGAGTCTAGTAGGAGAAAATCCACGTCATGGATTACTCACCTCTCACCAATCGGCCGAACGGGCTGTAGCCCTTTCACGTTCGCGAAGCCCCGTATCGGCCTGTGGCGAACATCCATCACCGGATTCATTGCTATCCCACAGTCGGCAGTACACTGATAGTGTTACCGCCGGGCGCGAGATGTGTTGCACCGTTTCTCCATAGCAAAGCCCGTACCACACCGCTCGCCGAAGCGGTTCAGCTGCAGGTCAATAGCAAAACTTGTACGCTTGCGACACTTTCTTAACGGATCAACCTGACGCGCACTTTGATCACGCACTTTTATGTGCGCGCACGCACAACATTGGAGCAGCCATGACCAACCCCTTGATTCTTGAACCCGTCAAGACCGCAGACGCCTGCGTTATCTGGCTGCATGGCCTGGGCGCCGACCGCTATGATTTCCTGCCGGTGGCCGAAGCCCTGCAGGAAACCCTGTTGAGCACCCGCTTTGTTTTGCCCCAGGCACCGAGCCGCGCCGTGACCATCAACGGCGGTTACGAGATGCCGAGCTGGTACGACATATTGGCCATGAGCCCGGCGCGCGCGATCAATCGCGAGCAACTGGAAGAGTCGACCAACTGGATCATCGAACTGATCGAAACGCAGAAGGCCAGCGGAATAGACGCCTCGCGGATCTTCCTGGCAGGCTTTTCCCAGGGCGGTGCCGTGGTTTTCCACACCGCGTTTCTGAAATGGCAGGGACCGTTGGGTGGCGTAGTTGCCCTATCTACTTATGCACCGACCTTCAGCGACGAACTGCAACTGTCCGCCAGCCAGCAGCGGATCCCGGTGCTGTCGATGCACGGCCAGTACGACGATGTGGTGCAAAACTCGATGGGGCGCAGCGCCTACGAGCATTTGAAGCTGCGTGGTGTCACCGTGACATGGCAGGAGTACCCAATGGGT
Organism: Pseudomonas fluorescens; assembly: GCF_040448305.1. Taxonomy (NCBI): domain Bacteria; kingdom Pseudomonadati; phylum Pseudomonadota; class Gammaproteobacteria; order Pseudomonadales; family Pseudomonadaceae; genus Pseudomonas; species Pseudomonas fluorescens. Next base: position 5,645,972 of record NZ_CP148752.1, read on the forward strand.
CACGAAGTGTTACCCGAAGAAATTCGCGACATCGGCGTCTGGCTCGCCGAGCGCTTGCGCTGAGCATCGATGTTTAAAAGCGCCCTTTGATCCATCCCACTACGCCGCGCCCGATTCTTGCATTACACTGGCCGGCGTACATTCCTTAATCAATTGATGAGATGACCGTGCTCAAAGCACTCAAGAAAATGTTCGGTAAAAGCGAGACTGAGCAACTCGCGCCAGTTCCCAGCCCTGCGTCTCACGCTCCCGGCCACCGCACCGACGGTAATCAATCTGAACGAGCCGCCGCCACCGCGGCACCCAAGCATGAGCCGAAGACCCCAATAGCTGCCCAGCCTGCGGCGATAACAGCCCCGGAGCAGCCGCTCAGCGAAACGCCGAAACCCGCCAAACCGCGCCGCGAACCCAAGCCCAAGGCACCGGTCATCCCATGGAAACTCGAAGACTTCGTCGTCGAGCCCCAGGAAGGCAAGACCCGCTTCCACGATTTCAAACTCGCCCCGGAACTGATGCACGCCATCCAGGACCTGGGCTTCCCGTATTGCACGCCGATCCAGGCCCAAGTGCTGGGCTTCACCCTCGCGGGCAAAGACGCCATCGGCCGCGCCCAGACCGGTACCGGCAAGACCGCTGCGTTCCTGGTCTCGATCATCACCCAGTTGCTGCAAACGCCGCCGCCGAAAGAGCGCTACATGGGTGAGCCACGGGCACTGATCATCGCGCCGACCCGCGAACTGGTGGTGCAGATCGCCAAGGACGCCGCCGACCTGACCAAGTACACCGGCCTCAACGTCATGACGTTCGTCGGTGGCATGGACTTCGACAAGCAGCTCAAGCACCTCGAAGCCCGCCACTGCGACATCCTCGTGGCCACGCCGGGCCGCCTGCTGGACTTCAACCAGCGCGGCGACGTGCATCTGGACATGGTCGAAGTGATGGTGCTGGACGAAGCCGACCGCATGCTCGATATGGGCTTCATTCCGCAAGTGCGCCAGATCATTCGCCAGACGCCGCCGAAGTCCGAGCGTCAGACGCTGCTGTTCTCCGCGACCTTCACCGAAGACGTGATGAACCTGGCCAAGCAATGGACCACCGACCCGTCGATCGTCGAGATCGAATCGCAGAACGTGGCCAACGAAAACGTCGAGCAGCACATCTACGCGGTGGCCGCTGCCGACAAGTACAAACTGCTCTACAACCTGGTCAACGACAATGGTTGGGAGCGGGTCATCGTCTTCGCCAACCGCAAGGATGAAGTGCGGCGCATCGAAGAACGCCTGGTGCGTGACGGCATCAACGCCGCGCAACTGTCCGGCGACGTGCCGCAGCACAAGCGCATCAAGACCCTGGAAGGCTTCCGCGAAGGCAAGATCCGCGTCCTGGTCGCCACCGATGTGGCCGGTCGCGGCATCCACATCGACGGCATCAGCCACGTGATCAACTTCACCCTGCCGGAAGTGCCGGACGACTACGTGCACCGCATCGGTCGTACCGGTCGTGCTGGCGCCGACGGTGTGTCCATCAGCTTTGCCGGTGAAGACGACTCCTACCAGCTACCGTCCATCGAGGAAAAGCTGGGGCGTAAGATCAGCTGTGAAACGCCACCGACGCATCTGTTGCGGGCCGTTGAACGCAAGCGTCCTCATTAAGCGACGCTGAAAAGACAAGCGCAGCCGGCAACGGACTGCGCTTTTTTTTCGCCCGGCTTTTTTCAACAGGAGCTTGCCAGAGATATCTAAAAGTCCATAATGGACAAATTAGTTTACTTCCAACTCCGGAGCCGACCATGTCCAGTGCGCCCCAAGTGATCCCCCAAGCCCAGGCTCGCGAGCTACTGGCGCAGGTTGATGTGCCGCAGATCCTGCGCAAACTCTTCCGCGACCTGGCCGCCGGGCAAGCCGTACAACCGGCGCAGCAACTGGTGGAGTTTCCACAGGGCGCCGGCGACTTCATCAACTACCTGGGCGTGCTGGCCGAAGACGGTGTGTACGGGATCAAGACATCGCCATACATCGTCCGTGAACAGGGGCCGCTGGTGACGGCGTGGACGCTGTTGATGTCGATGCAAACCGGCCAGCCGCTGTTGCTGTGCGATGCCGGAGAACTGACCACCGCTCGCACCGCGGCCACCACCGCCGTGGCGGTCGACGCCCTCGCGCCACCCACAGCCAATCGCCTGGCCATCATCGGCAGCGGCAAAGTGGCCCAGGCGCACCTGCATTACGTAAAAGGCCTGCGCGACTGGCAGAGCATCAGCCTGTACTCGCCGAGCTTGAGCGAAGACGCCGAAACCGTGAGCCTGCTGAAAAACATCGAGCCACGCCTGAACATCGTCGACAGTCGCGAAGCTGCCGTTCAGGACGCCGACGTGATCATGCTCTGCACCTCGTCCGCCGGTCCGGTGATCGACCCGTCAAGCCTGTGCAAACCAGCGCTTATCACCTCCATCAGTACCAATGCGCCGCGCGCCCATGAAGTGCCGCCGCAAAGCCTCAGAGACATGCAGGTGTTTTGCGACTATCGCCTGACCACCCCGGGCTCGGCCGGTGAAATGCTGATCGCCGCCGAACGGCACGGCTGGGACAAAAGCGCGATTATCGGCGACCTGCCCGACCTGCTCAGCGAAAAAGTCCTGCGCCCCGATTACGATCGCCATGTGTTTTTCCGCTCGATCGGCCTGGGCCTGGAAGACATTGCGCTGGCCAATGCGATCTATCGCCTGTCCCGCTGACACCACCACTCACCTGTGGGAGCGAGCCTGCTCGCGAATACGATCTTTCATTCAACATAGATGTTGACTGATCCGACGCTTTCGCGAGCAGGCTCGCTCCCACAGGAAATCTCTACACCATTGGCATTTACGCCCCAACAGGAGACGTTCATGAGCCAGGCAGATTTCATCATCATCGGCGGCGGGATTGCCGGTGCTTCCACGGGTTTCTGGCTGTCGCAGCACGGCCGCGTGATCGTGCTCGAACGCGAATCCCATCCGGCCTATCACTCCACCGGTCGTTCGGCGGCGCTGTACACCGCGGCCTACGGCACCCCGCAAGTGCGGGCGTTGACCCTGGCCAGCCGGGACTTTTTCGACAACCCGCCCGGCGGTTTCTGCGAACACCCGCTGCTGACCCCGCGCGGCGAAATGACCGTGGACCTGACCGGTGACCCGGACGAACTGAACAGGCAATACCAGAGCGCAAAAACCACGGTGCCGGAGATGCAGTTGCTCGACGCCGACGCGGCCTGCGCGTTGGTGCCGGTCCTGCGCCGGGAAAAAGTCCACGGCGCCATCTACGACCCGACCGCCAGCGACATCGACACCGACGCCCTGCACCAGGGCTATTTGCGCGGTATCCGCCGCAACCAGGGCGAAGTGCATACCGACAGCGAAGTCGTCAGCCTGAGCCGCGACGGCCAAGGTACATGGCAGGTCCAGACCGGCAGCCAGACGTTCAGCGCGCCGATCATCATCAACGCCGCTGGCGCCTGGGCCGACAAGATCGGCGAACTGGCTGGCGCCAAGCCGCTGGGCCTGCAACCGAAACGCCGTGCCGCGTTCATCTTCGCCGGCCCCGAAGGCGTGGACATCCACAATTGGCCGATGCTGGTCAGCCTCGACGAATCCTTCTACATGAAACCCGACGCCGGAATGTTCCTCGGTTCGCCGGCCAACGCCGACCCGGTGGAACCCCACGATGTGCAGCCCGAAGAGCTGGACATCGCCATGGGCATCTACCAGATCGAAGAAGCCACGACCCTGACCATTCGCCGCCCGACCCGCACCTGGGCCGGCCTGCGCAGCTTCGTCAGCGACGGCGACTTGCTGTCCGGCTTCGATCCACAGGTACCGGGGCTGTTCTGGGTCGCGGCACAAGGCGGTTATGGCATCCAGACCTCGCCGGCCATGGGCCAGGCCAGCGCGGCACTGGTGCGCGGCGCCGCATTGCCCGAGTCACTCCGCCATTTCGGCCTGAATGCCGAAATGCTCTCCCCTGCCCGCCTCGGCTGATCCTGATCCTCAGGTGACGTGCCCACACGATTACGGCACACTTTCAGCGCCCCTTTGATGGGGCGCTGACGCTGCCCGGAGTTCCACTGTATGAACGCCCCCGAAAAAGACTCGGCCCTGGACGACACGTCCCTGGATAACTTCCACGCGATTGCCGACGCCATCGCCACGCTGTTCTTTCCCCACGCCGAAGTGGTGCTGCACGACCTGCGCACGCAAAAGGTCGACTACATCGCCAACAACCTGTCCAAGCGGGAAATCGGCGACGACTCGGCGCTGGAAGACATGCTCAGCGAAGATGTCAGCGAACGAAACATCGGGCCGTACGAAAAGCTCAACTGGGATGGTCAGAAGATTCGCAGCCTCAGCACCGTGCTACGGGACAGCGAAGATCGTCCGCTGGCGGTGCTGTGCATCAACCTGAATATTTCGTTGTTCGAAAATGCCAAGGCCGCTTTGGACCTGTTCCTGTCGCCGACCAAGCTGATCCCGCAACCGGATTCACTGTTTCGCGATGACTGGCAGGAGCGGATCAACACCTTCCTCCACGCCTGGCTGCGCGAGCGCCAGTTGAGCCTGAATCTGCTGACTCGCGACCACAAGCGGGAACTGGTGCTGGCGTTGCACGCCGAAGGCGCGTTCAAGGGCAAAAGCGCATCGAACTACGTGGCCAATGTGCTGAACATGGGCCGGGCGACGGTGTACAAGCATTTGAAGGAATTGAAGGGCTGAGCCCTGAGATTTGAGTTGTTTGATCCGACGTCATCGCGAGCAGGCTCGCTCCTACAATGGATCGGTGTACACCGTACCCTGTAGGAGCGAGCCTGCTCGCGAAAGCGATTGATTAGTCGCCGTAAATGTCGGACTTGAAATACTTGTCCGAAATCTTCTGGTACTCACCACTGGCGCGAATGCCATCAATGGCCGTGTTCAGCTCGCTGACCAACTCGGCGTTGCCCTTGCGCACGGCAATCCCGGCACCCTCGCCCACATACTTCGGATCTTTCAGCTCCGGCCCGACAAAAGCGTAACCCTTGCCACGCGGCATCGACAGGAAGTCATTCAGTGGAATGGTGTCGGCAAAAATCGCGTCAAGGCGGCCGGCTGCCAGGTCCATGTAGATTTCTTCGTTGTTGCTGTAGCGCTTGACGTTGATGCCCTTGGGCTCGAACACTTCGGTGGCGTAACGATCGGTGGTGGTGGCACGCTGCACACCGACGTTCTTGCCCTTGAGGCTGGCGTACTGGTCATCCACCACCGCGCCTTCCTTCATCACCAGGCGCGACGAAGTGAAATAGTACTTGTGGGTGAAGTCCACCGACTTCTTGCGGTCTTCATTGATGGTCATGGACGACAGCGCCATGTCGATTTTCTTCACCTTCAGGGAAGGAATCAGACCGTCGAACTCGCCTTCGACCCACACACACTTGGCCTTCATCTGCGCGCACAGGGCGTTGCCAATGTCATAGTCGAAACCGGCGATTTCGCCTTTGTCGGTTTTCGAGGCAAACGGTGGATACGCCGCTTCGATACCGATGCGCAGGGTTTTCTCGGCGGCGAACACAGAACTGCACGCCAACAGACTCAGGGCCAGACCGGTGATGAGGGGGAACTTCTTCATGTTCGTTTTCTCGCGGTTGTTGTTGGTTTGGCAAGACAGAAGAAAAAGCTGAAACGGGTGGAAACCTTTTTTGTACTTATAATTCCATACTGGACTTTTATGTATAAATCGTCAATGAGGCAAATACAGCCCGTGCCGGCCGATGGTCGGGTGGTGAATCATCAAGATTTTTAGTGGTGCAGATGACGCCATCGCGAGCAGGCTCGCTCCCACAGTGGTCCTGCGAACACAGATCCAGTGTGGGAGCGAGCCTGCTCGCGAAGAGGCCCGAATAGACAATAAAGGAACTATAGGCTTACTGCTTCCAGCGATCCGCCGCCGCATGATCACTGTCACGCCCCTCAACCCAACGCGGCCCGTCGCTGGTGTTTTCTTTCTTCCAGAACGGCGCACGGGTTTTCAGGTAATCCATGACAAAGGCGCAGGCGTCGAAAGCCGCCTGACGATGGGCGCTGGCCGCGCCGACGAAGACAATCGGCTCGCCCGGTTCCAGGGCGCCGATGCGGTGCAGCACTTCCAGCTTGAGCAACGGCCAGCGCTGCTCGGCCTCGATGGCAATCTTGCCGAGGGCCTTTTCGGTCATGCCCGGATAGTGTTCGAGGAACATCCCGGCGACGTCGAGGCCGTCATTGAAGTCGCGCACGTAGCCGACAAAACTCACCACCGCACCCACGCCGACATTGGCATCGTGCATGGCATTGACTTCGGCACCCGGGTCGAACGCGGTGGACTGCACGCGAATCGCCATGGCTCAGCCTCCGGTCACAGTCGGAAAGAACGCCACTTCATCGCCCTCGCTGACCGGCTCGTCGAGCTGGCACAGGTCTTCATTACGGGCGCACATCAGGTTTTGCTCGCTCAACACCTCGGCACCGTCACGCTGGGCCAACAGTGCGCGCACGTCGTCGACGGTGGCGAAGTTGCCTTCTACTTTCACCGAGTCCAGACCCAGCGCTTCACGATAACGGGCGAAAAACTTCACGGTAACGTTCATGACTGCTCCGCCTGGAAATGTCCGCTCTTGCCGCCGACCTTCTCCAGCAGACGCACGCTTTCGATGGTCATGCCACGGTCCACGGCCTTGCACATGTCATAGATCGTCAGGGCGGCGACACTGGCGGCGGTCAGGGCCTCCATCTCGACACCGGTCTGCCCGGACAGCTTGCAGCGCGCCACGATGCGCACCGAATCGTCGCCTTCGGCACTGAGCTCGACCTTGACGCCGGTCAGCATCAGCGGATGGCACAGGGGAATCAGATCGCTGGTTTTCTTCGCCGCCTGAATGCCGGCAATGCGCGCCACGGCAAACACATCACCCTTGGGGTGGCCGCCGCTGACGATCATCTGCAGGGTTTCGGGCAGCATGCGCACCAGCGCTTGGGCGGTCGCCTCACGGAACGTCACGGCTTTTTCAGTGACGTCGACCATGTTGGCGCGACCTTGGGAATCGAGATGAGTCAGCACGGGATTACTCCTGATCAGGAGCGTCGATTGTAAACCTGCGGGTCAGATTTCCGCACGCACGATTGTCGGCCCACCACAAACCAATGTGGGAGCGGGCTTGCTCGCGAAAGCGGCCTGTCATTAACCCGAGATGTCGACTGACACACCGTCATCGCGAGCAAGCTCGCTCCCACAGGTTCCTCATACGCCCGGACTCGGTGGACAGTTTCAGATGCGATTCCTTATTAAGTTTTAAAAACACAAATTAAAGTCATACCAAACAACAGAAAGAAATGTAACAAAAGCCTACTGAACATTCGCTTTTTCTGCCATCACCGATCAGTTTTAATTGGTGCACCAGCCGATAAGTTACTGATTATTCTATAACAAATTTCGACGTGAGAATTTTCCGTAAGTACCCACTCATGGCCCGCTATGAAACTTCCTACAACTGAATGTTAGACCAATTTGTTAATTCGAGGAAAACTGACCAACAAAGCTAACGATTCTAAAAATTTCAGTACTGAGGTATCGCATTAGGTTTTTCTACTGACCTCAGGCAGCAGCTCAACGGGGCAGGTTCTACACGTCAACCATGGTGGTACACGGGAGGCTAGTCCATGTCAGCGCGGACAATTTACTCAGGAAAACACATCGTAATCTCTCACTGCCGGGACTGTGATATCCCGGGCTACATGATTATTTCTCTCAAGCGGAAGATATTTAAACTGGAAGAGTTAAGTTCGGCGGAAAGTGCTGAACTGATGAAAGGCTTGGCATTTACGGAGCGAGCTTTAAACACTCTATTTTCTCCTGAGAAAATATACATAATGCGTATTTCCGAGCTCAATCATGAGCTACATTTTCATGTTTTCTCCAGGTATACCTCCGTGACCAATTTATATTTGGCGGAACACAATGAACGCATTATTGATGGCCCCTTATTTTTCAGCTGGACGCGAAAAAAGTTTAATCGCTCACAGCCTGAGCCCACCAAAGAGGCATTGAACGCTCAATCAATTCTGACAGAAACCCTCAAGGGCTATTTTTCGGAATCTCTGTAAACAGCGTACAAAAAACCGGGCAACCTCGCGGCCGCCCGATTTCGGTGGACAGTTACAAATGCGATTCGGCGTATTCGGCCAGGATCGAGCGTGGTACCCCTTGCAGGGTGATGTGCACCCCGTTCGGGAAGTCCTTGAAGCGTTCAGTGAGGTAGGTCAGCCCGGAGCTGGTCGCGGACAGGTAAGGGGTATCGATCTGTGCGAGGTTACCCAGGCACACCACTTTGGAACCGGCGCCGGCACGGGTGATGATGGTTTTCATCTGGTGCGGCGTGAGGTTCTGGCATTCGTCGATCAAGATCAGGCTCTGCTGGAAGCTGCGGCCCCGGATGTAGTTGAGGGATTTGAACTGCAACGGCACTTTGCTGAGGATGTAGTCGACGCTGCCATGGGTGCTTTCGTCATCCATGTGCAAGGCTTCGAGGTTGTCGGTGATGGCGCCCAGCCACGGCTCCATTTTTTCTGCCTCGGTGCCGGGCAGGAAGCCGATTTCCTGGTCCAGGCCCTGCACGCTGCGGGTGGCGATGATGCGGCGATAACGTTTGCTGACCATGGTCTGCTCGATCGCAGCGGCCAGCGCCAGGATGGTTTTACCCGAACCCGCGGCACCCGACAGGTTGACCAGGTGGATGTCCGGATCGAGCAACGCGTACAACGCCAGGCTCTGATAGATATCACGCGGCTTGAGGCCCCAGGCTTCCTGGTGCAGCAGCGGTTCCTGGTGCAGGTCGAGGATCAGCAAGCGGTCCTCTTCGATCTCCTTGATCCAGCCGACGAAGCCCTGTTCATCAATGATGAATTCGTTGATGTGCACCGCCGGCAGGTTGTCGATCAATTGCACCTGATGCCAGGTGCGGCCGTGGTCCTGACGGGTTTCGACCTTGCTCACGCGGTCCCAGAAAGAGCCGGTCATGTTGTGGTAGCCGTTGGGCAGCAAGGACACGTCATCGACCAGTTGGTCGGTGCTGTAGTCCTCCGCCGCGATCCCGCAGGCGCGCGCCTTGAGGCGCATGTTGATGTCTTTGGTGACCAGCACCACGGGCTTCTTCGGGTCGCGCGCGTGCAGGTCGATCAGTTGATTGATGATTTTGTTGTCGTTCAGGTGCTCGGGCAGAATCAGGTTCGGCTCGGCATGCTTGCTCATCAGAATTGACAGCAAACCCTTGGGTCCGCTTTTGCCACGCTGGATCGGCACACCCTGCTCGACATCCTCGGGTGAGGCATCGCCCAGAGTCTTGTCGATCAGGCGGATGGCCTGGCGGCATTCGGCGGCTACGCTGTGATGCCCGCTCTTGAGCTTGTCGAGTTCTTCAAGCACGGTCATCGGGATCGCGACGTGGTGTTCTTCGAAGTTAAGCAGCGCGTTTGGATCGTGAATCAATACGTTGGTATCGAGTACATAAAGGATTGGCTGGTTGGAAGAAGAGCTACGTCCGTGATCATCCATACTCGGTCACCTTTGTGGGAGCCATTCGACGCAATACCTTGACGGTGCTGCGCCTCGAAGTGACTGCCGAATACACCTGCGGGGACTCAAGTGTTCTGCATACATGCGGGGTCTTGGAAGACGCCACCTGTGTTGCAGGTTTCGGCGGTCTGTCTTCGTAATACTCCAAAACGTGTGACAGAAAAAAGTACTTTGACGCTTTTTTGAAGTTTATTTTGCAGATTGACCAATAACACTTGGCGGACTGCCATCACCCGTTTAAAGTCGGAAGTCCACCTGCAACGAATCCCCTTCCAAAATTGCCAAAAACCCAATGTTTACGGGGTTTTGTCGTTTTCAGCGAAACGCATCCTGGCAATCTTCCCAGCCGATCCCGACAGGCGCCGTTTGCGTAACCAGCCACGGCAACGCCGTTTTCACTGCATCCTGTTTCACATTGAAATTGATCACTCCGTGCCGCCACAGCAGCATCAGGGTCAGCACCCGTTGTGCACTCGGGCTGCCCTTGAGTTTGCCGGCACCGTCCTGGGCATCGATGTCCCACAACGCTACCTGCAGCCCCTGAGTCTTGAAGAAGCCTTCGGCATCGGAACGGCGCTGGCCATCGGGCGGACGGAACAGCGGCACGTAGTTCTCCGGCAGCTTGCTCTTGACCAGTTCGGCGCTGCGTCGCACCGAGTCCTGCCAGTCCTGCCAGTGGCTGTGGGAACGGAACTCCCAGCCCTGTAAGCCGATGCACTGGCTCGAGTAGGTCGCTTGCAGGTTACTCACCGAATGCTCGGCCAAACGCGCCTGGATGTCCTTGCCGAGGACGAAGAACGTCCCGCTCAGGTTCGACTTGCGCAGGTACTCGCTGACCCAGGCGGTGTTATCCGGCACGGCGTTGGCGGCGCTGTCGAAGGTCAGCAGAAACAGCCGGTCATGCATCCCGTCGCCGCTGCGCTCATAGTCGCCAAAATGATCGACTTCGCTGCTGGTTTGCGGGAACAGCGCGGCCTTGCGCAACTGTTCGTCCAGGTACTGGGTGTGGAACACACGGCTCGGCTCTGCCCACTTGATGTAGTAGCTGTCTGCGCCGACCTGGAACTTGGCGGCCTGTTCGCGCAAGGTGGGCAGGTCTTCGACCAGGAAACAGAAGGAGGCATCCTGGTCGCAGCTCTGTTGGGCGAAGTTGTAGTTGGCCAGCAGCCGTTGCCACATGCGCTGGCGAACCCGGTTGACCGACTCCAGATTGATCGTGCGCAGGCCCAGGCGCTGGGCCAGGGCGGGTTCATCCAGCGCCTCGCTGACCAACAGCACACTGGAAAACATGAGGATCTCGGCCCTGGACGCCACGTCAAACAGCGTCGGGTTGCCGAGTTTTTCCGGCCAGGTGCTGCGATCGAGCGTCGCCACATCGCTTGGTGCCGCAATGGCGCCGAAGCTCAGTAGCCAGATCGAGATGAGAAAAGCGATACGCAATGGGATGTCTCCATAACAAAACCCGCGCGGCACTATAGCTGATCCAGACACACCTCCTGCAGCAACACAGCCCCTTGTAGGAGCGAGCCTGCTCGCGATGGAGTGTCAGGCACCGCTGTGTCGACTGACACACCATCGCGAGCAGGCTCGCTCCTACAGAGGCCACCACTGATCACCTATGACCCTGGTAGCTGGAGTCAACGCCGACAACCCCCTAGAATCGCCGCCACGATTAAAGGAGACGACTTCATGCTGATGGTGATTTCACCCGCCAAGACCCTCGACTATGAAACACCGCCGGCGACCCAGCGCTTCACCCAGCCGCAGTACCTCGACCACTCCCAGGAGTTGATCCTGCAATTGCGCGAGCTGACGCCCGCGCAAATCAGCGAGTTGATGCACGTCTCCGACAAGATCGGCGGGCTCAACGCCGCGCGTTTCGGCAGCTGGACGCCCGCGTTCACCCCGGAAAACGCCAAGCAGGCGCTGCTGGCCTTCAAGGGCGATGTGTACACCGGCATGAATGCGCAAACCCTCAGCGAAGCCGATTTCGATTACGCCCAAAAACACCTGCGCATGCTCTCCGGCCTCTATGGCCTGCTGCGCCCGCTGGATCTGATGCAACCCTACCGCCTGGAAATGGGCACTAAGCTGGCCAACGCCCGGGGCAAGGATTTGTATGCCTTCTGGGGCACGCGCATCAGCGAATGGCTGAACGAAGCCCTGGTCGATCAAGGCGATGACGTGCTGCTCAACCTGGCGTCCAACGAGTACTTCTCGGCGGTCAAGCGCAACGCCTTGAACGCGCGCATCATCAATACCGAATTCAAGGACCTGAAGAACGGCCAGTACAAGATCATCAGCTTCTACGCGAAAAAGGCCCGCGGCTTGATGAGCCGCTTCGTCATCGAAGAACGCATCAACGACCCGGCCACCCTCAAGCAGTTCGACGTTCAAGGCTATCGCTACAGCGCCGAACAATCCAAACCGGACAATCTGGTGTTTCTGCGCGATCACGCACCAGAGTGATGCATCCGGTCGGCGCACGACCTCCACAACCCTCGTGCGCCGACCCTTGATTCACTTCAGCCTTCCCCGCCTTTTCGCCATATTTATGGCGCCAAAAATTCATCACCCGATTTTCTAACTTTAGTTTCACTCGACTTCGAACATTTTTTTGCGTAGTGGCACTGACTTTTTTTAACAGTAGTGGCAAAAAAATATCCCGCCCAATGATCCGCCTATATATAAAGGGCGAAACGGCAAGTGCTATCAATTTGAGAGCAGTGCCATCTTTCTCAATATTTCAAGAAATTTCAGATTTGACGATGAGCGGACTGGAACTATGTCCAAACGCGCCGCTCATACCACCGGTAACGATTCTCGCCGAACGTGTACGAGATAACTTACGCCGATAAGCGATTCATGTAGCGAAGTTGTAACACTCACCTGATCGCCGATTTGGACAACACCAGACTGACAGGAGATAACGCAATATGACTATCCCCTACAAGGCCACGACAGCGCCCCTATAAACGTGCTCACCCGAGCACCAAACCGCTTGATCCACGGGCTTTCGGCCTGACATCAAGCGTGCAAGGCCGTTGCACCTGCATCTTTCTGAAAGGAGGATCGGCTGCATAACAGGGCAAATCATAACAACAAGGCCTAGTTGCGCACACCTTGAGTGCATTTATTTAGACACTCGTAACTTATATGCCAGCACACGGCATTGTTGCGCCTGTAAGGCACACTTGCGAGTGCACTAAAACACGCTGAACACCATTAACTCCGGCCATCTAATGGCTTGATCAATACAGAGGTAATTGCGATGCGCATCAGCATTTTTGGTTTGGGTTACGTCGGCGCAGTATGTGCCGGTTGCCTGTCTGCACGGGGCCATGACGTCGTTGGCGTCGATGTGGCCAAAGACAAGATCGATATGATCAATGCCGGCAAATCGCCGATCGTTGAACCAGGCCTGGGCGAACTTCTGGCACAGGGCATCCAGACCGGTCGTCTGCGTGGCACCACCAACTTCGCCGAGGCGATTCGCGACACCGACCTGTCGATGATCTGCGTGGGCACGCCGAGCAAGAAGAACGGCGACCTGGAGCTGAACTACATCGAGGCAGTGTGCCGCGAAATCGGTTTTGTCCTGCGTGACAAGACCACCCGCCACACCATCGTCGTGCGCAGCACCGTGCTGCCGGGTACCGTGGCCAACGTGGTCATCCCGATTCTCGAAGACTGCTCCGGCAAGAAAGCCGGCGTTGATTTCGGCGTGGCCGTGAACCCTGAGTTCCTGCGCGAAAGCACCGCCATCGCCGACTACGACCAGCCGCCAATGACCGTCATCGGCGAATTCGACAAGGCGTCCGGCGACGTTCTGCAATCGCTGTACGAAGAGCTCGACGCACCGATCATCCGCAAGGACATCGCGGTCGCCGAGATGATCAAGTACACCTGCAACGTGTGGCACGCCACCAAGGTCACCTTCGCCAACGAAATCGGCAACATCGCCAAGGCGGTCGGCGTCGACGGTCGCGAAGTGATGGACGTGGTCTGCCAGGACAAGACCCTCAACCTGTCCCAGTACTACATGCGCCCAGGCTTCGCTTTCGGCGGCTCTTGCCTGCCAAAAGACGTGCGTGCCCTGACCTACCGCGCCGGTTCCCTGGACGTGGAAGCCCCGTTGCTCAACTCGCTGATGCGCAGCAACGAATCCCAGGTGCAGAACGCTTTCGACATCGTTTCCAGCCACGACAAACGCAAAGTCGCCCTGCTGGGCTTGAGCTTCAAGGCCGGCACCGACGACCTGCGCGAAAGCCCGCTGGTTGACCTGGCGGAAATGCTGATCGGCAAGGGTTACGACCTGAGCATCTACGACAGCAACGTCGAGTACGCCCGCGTTCACGGTGCCAACAAGGACTACATCGAGTCGAAGATCCCTCACGTCTCGTCCTTGCTCAACTCCGATTTCGACGCGGTGATCAACAACTCCGACGTGATCATCCTCGGCAACCGTGACGAGAAATTCCGCGCCCTGGTGCAGGACGTCCCACACGGCAAGCAGGTGATCGACCTGGTTGGTTTCATGTCCAAGGCCACCAGCACGAATAGCCGGGCCGAAGGTATCTGCTGGTAAAGCAGCCGCAAGCTTCAAGCTCCAAGCCGCAAGTTCAAAGCTCCTCGCTTGGGGCTTGAAGCTTGGGGCTTGCAACTGACTTTAGGATTCCGATTATGCACAGGCTAAAGCACGGCCTACTCCAGGCCGCCGGTTGGCTGTTCTACCTGAGTTTACTGATGGGCCTCGCCATGGCGTTGCCCGTGTCCACGTTCGACTCCGAGTCGAAGGACTTCATTTTCCTGATCGGTATCGTCGGTATCTGGCGCTACTCGATGGGTGCCACGCACTTTGTGCGCGGCATGATTTTTCTGTACATCGTCTACCCGTACCTGCGGCGCAAAGTGCGCAAGCTGGGCAAAGCGGCTGACCCGTCCCACGTGTTCCTGATGGTCACCAGCTTCCGCATCGATGCCCTGACCACCGCGCAGGTCTACAGCTCGGTGATCCGCGAAGCCATCGACTGCGGCCTGCCGACCACCGTGGTTTGCTCCATCGTGGAAATGTCCGATGAGCTGCTGGTCAAAAGCCTGTGGAACCGGATGAACCCGCCGTCCCGGGTGAAGCTCGACTTCGTGCGCATTCCCGGCACCGGCAAGCGCGATGGCCTGGCCTACGGCTTCCGCGCCATCTCCCGACACCTGCCGGATGACCGCGCCGTGGTGGCCGTGATCGATGGCGACACCGTGCTCGGCGAAGGCGTGGTGCGCAAGACCGTGCCGTGGTTCCAGCTGTTCGGCAACGTCGGCGGCCTGACCACCAACGAGTTCTGCGAAGTGCGCGGCGGCTACATCATGAGCGAATGGCACAAGCTGCGTTTCGCCCAGCGTCACATCAACATGTGCTCGATGGCCCTGTCCAAGCGCGTGCTGACCATGACCGGGCGGATGTCGGTGTTCCGTGCCACCGTGGTCACCAACCCGGAATTCATCGCCGACGTGGAGAGCGACTCGCTGCAACACTGGCGCCTGGGTCGTTTCAAGTTCCTTACCGGCGACGACAAGTCGAGCTGGTTCAGCCTGATGCGTCTGGGCTACGACACCTTCTACGTGCCCGACGCCGCGATCAACACCGTCGAGCACCCGCCGGAAAAGAGCTTCATCAAGGCCAGTCGCAAGCTGATGTTCCGCTGGTACGGCAACAACCTGCGGCAGAACTCCCGCGCCCTGGGCCTGGGGATCAAACGCCTCGGTGCGTTCACTTCGGTGGTGCTGTTCGACCAGCGCGTGTCGATGTGGACCTCCCTGCTGGGTCTGACCGTGGCGTTGATCGCCAGCTTCAAATACGGCACCGCGTTCATCCTGGTGTACCTGCTGTGGATCGGCATCACCCGGTTCATCTTGACCTTGTTGCTGTCGTGCTCCGGACACCGGATCGGTCCGGCCTACCCGGCGATTCTCTATTACAACCAGATCGTCGGCGCGCTGGTGAAGATCTACGTGTTCTTCCGCCTCGACCAACAGTCCTGGACTCGCCAACCCACGTCTCTGACCCGTGATCTCGCCAGCTTTCAACGTTGGTTCAACACCTGGTCGTCTCGGACCATGACCTTCTCTGCCGGCAGCATTTTTGTCGCCGTGCTGCTGTTGATGGTCTGACCGAACTCGCCTGAATTAACTAGGAAAACGCCCCCTATGAATACCGCCGTCAACGCCAACGTAGTGCACGAATCCGAAGCCCAGCGCCAACACGCCCGAGTGAAAATCCCGGCCAAGTTGCGTTTCTTCGGCCCTGACCGGACGCCGGTCGAAGCCCGGGTGATCGACCTGTCCGCCGGTGGCCTGGCGTTCAACGCCGGTCAATTGCCACTGAAGATCGGTGACGTGTACAAGGCCCGCCTGCAATTCCTGATCGACAACCTCGGCCTGGCCATGGACGTCGAGTTGCAGGTCCGCTCCTTCGACCGCGAGACCGGACGCGCCGGCTGCCAGTTCCAGAACCTGGAACCACGGGACATCTCGACCCTGCGCCACCTGATCACTTCGCACCTGGCTGGCGACATCGTCAGCGTGGGTGAAATGCTGGCGACCCTGCAGCGCGACAACTTCACCAAGGCGCGCAAGATGAAGGACGGCGGCCACGGCATGACCGCGTTCGGCCGCATGAAAGCCGTGACCTTCAGCCTGGGGGTCTTCGTTGTCGGCGTGGCCGCGTTCGGTTTTATTTTCAAATCGGTGTACGGCATGTACTTCGTCAGCCACGCCCAGGCCGGTCTGGTCAGCGTGCCGGGCGTGAACATCACCATGCCCCGCGACGGCACCGTGCAGAGCCTGGTGAAAGCCGACGGCGTGGCCACCAAGGGCGCACCGCTGGCGACCTTCAGCACCAGCATGCTCGACGTACTCAAGGGCCATCTGGACGAAGACCAACTGCAACCGGCCAAGGTTGCAGAACTGTTCGGCAAGCAGATGACCGGCACCCTGACCTCGCCTTGCGACTGCACCGTGGCCCAGCAAATGGTCGCCAACGGTCAGTACGCCAGCAAGGGCGACGTGATCTTCCAACTGGTCCCGCGGGGCAGCGAAGCCAATGTTGAAGCGCGCTTCTCCTATCGCCAGTTCGGCGACGTGCGCCCGGGTACTTCGGTGCGCTTCCAGATCGCCGGCGAGGACAAGAGCCGCGCCGGCAAGATCGTCAGCAGCACCAGCCTGAAAAGCGCCGACCTGTCTTCGGACATCCGCGTGCTGATCCAGCCGGACGAATCCCTGGACAGCTCCCTCGCCGGCCGCCCGGTGGAAGTGAACAGCGACCGTGGCCCGAACCTGAACTGGCTGATCGACAAAGCCATGGCTGTCGGTCTTTAAGTCGAGGACATGCCTGTGACTACTCATATCTTGAACACACCGCCGACCCTGTGGGAGCGAGCCTGCTCGCGATGGGATCGACGCGGTCTGTCTGATGCACCGAGCCAGCCGCATCGCGAGCAAGCTCGCTCCCACATGGGATTTGCGTTCTGTTCGCTAGCCCTGGCGGTCAGCCTCAGCGGCTGCGCCGGCCTGCCCGACCAGCGCCTGGCCAACGAAGCGCTCAAGCGTGGCGATACCGCCACCGCCGCGCAGAATTACCGGCAACTGGCCGACCTGGGCTACAGCGAAGCCCAGGTCGGCCTGGCCGATATCCAGGTCGACAGCCATGACCCGGCGCAGATGAAACAGGCCGAGGCGACTTACCGCGCCGCGGCCAGCGTTTCGCCGCGCGCCCAGGCACGCCTCGGTCGTCTGCTGGTGGCCAAGCCCGGTTCCACCGAAGCGGAACAACACGAAGCCGAAACCCTGTTGAAAAAAGCCGCTGCGGCAGGCGAAGGCAATACGCTGATCCCGTTGGCGATGCTGTACCTGCAATACCCGCACAGTTTCCCCAACGTGAACGCGCAGCAGCAGATCAGCCAATGGCGCGCCGAAGGCAAGCCGGAAGCAGGTCTGGCGCAGGTGTTGCTCTATCGCACCCAGGGCACCTACGACCAGCATCTGGATGACGTGGAAAAAATCTGCAAGGCCGCGCTCAGCATCAGCGACATCTGCTACGTCGAACTGGCCACGGTCTATCAGAAACAGGCCAAGCCAGAGCAACAGGCCGAGCTGATCAAGCAGATGCAAGCGGCTCATGCCCAAGGCACCGTTTCGGCGCAGCGCGTCGACAGCGTCGCCCGCGTGCTCGCCGATGCGTCCCTGGGCAAGACTGACGAGAAAACCGCACAGTCGCTGCTCGAACCGATCGCACCGGGCTACCCGGCGTCGTGGGTCACCCTCGCGCAACTGCTCTACGACTTCCCGGAACTGGGCGACGTCGACCAGATGATGAAGTACCTGGACAACGGTCGCGCCGCCGACCAGCCCCGCGCCGAACTGTTGCTGGGCAAGCTCTACTTCGAAGGCAAGCTGGTGCCGGCCGATGCCAAGGTCGCCGAAGCGCATTTCCAGAAAGCCGTCGGCCGCGAAGTCGCCGCCGATTACTACCTCGGCCAGATCTATCGCCGTGGCTACCTGGGCAAGGTCTATCCGCAGAAGGCCCTAGACCATCTGTTGACCGCTGCGCGCAACGGCCAGAACAGCGCCGACTTCGCCATTGCCCAACTGTTTTCCCAAGGCAAGGGCACCAAGCCTGATCCGCTGAACGCCTATGTTTTCAGCCAACTGGCCCTGGCCCAGAACACTCCGCAAGCCACCGAGCTTGCGCAAACAATCCAAACGCAACTGCCGCCCGACCGGTTGGCCGAAGCCCAACGCCTGTTGAAACAAGAACAGGCCGTGCGCGGTGCCCTGAGCCCGAACACGCCGGAAATGCATGCTCTGCAAGAAAAAGATGGCGAGGAATCCCAATGAAGTTGAATCCATTCATGAAGGCCGGCATTGGCCTCACATTCGCGCTGATCTGGTCTTGCCCGACGCTTGCTGCGATGACTGAAGAAACCAAGAACTTCGGCCTGGACGTGAAAATCACCGGCCAGTCCGAAGACGACCGTGACCTCGGCACCGCCGACGGCGGCGACGTCAACGGCGTCGGCCTCGACCTGCGTCCGTGGGTCTACGGCGAAAGCGGCGCGTGGAGCGCCTACGCCATGGGTCAAGCGGTGACGTCCACCGACATCATCGAGACCGACACCCTGCAACAATCCGATGGCGCCGAGAACACTGACAACGGTGATCGCGAAACCAAGAAGAACTACCTGGCCATGCGTGAGTTCTGGGTCGGCTACAGCGGCTTCACGCCTTACCCCGGCGAGATCCTGAAGTTCGGTCGCCAGCGCCTGCGCAACGACGACGGCCAATGGCGCGACACCAACATCGAAGCCCTGAACTGGACCTTCGACACCACCCTGCTGCGCGCCAACGTGGGTATCGCCGAACGCTTCAGCGAGTACCGCACAGACCTCAAGGAGCTCGCGCCAGAGGACAAGGATCGCCTGCACGCTTACGCCGATGCGGCGTACCAGTGGACACCGGGCAACTGGGTCGGCATTCGCGGCCACCACACCCACGACGACGGCAAACTCGACTACGCACAACCGGGCGTGCCGAGCGATTCGCTGGACAAGAAACAGAACGGCGACATCAGCTGGCTCGGCCTCACCGCCGACAGCGACGCCTACAACTGGCGCAACACCAACACCGTCAACTACTGGGGCAGCATCACCGGCATGAGCGGCGACCGCGACACGGTCAACCCACTGAACGCCGATGGCACCGCTCCCGCACAAGCCAAGCGCAGCGGCGATGTCGATGGCTGGGCCACCGACCTGGGTGTTCGCCTGCGCCTCGATCCGCAATGGCAAGTCGGTGCGGCCTACGCCCGTGCCAGCGAAGACTATGAACAGAACGGCCTGGAAAGTAACCGCTCGAACTACACCGGTACCCGCTCGCGCGTGCACCGTTTCGGCGAGGCCTTCCGTGGCGAAATGAACAACCTGCAGAGCGCCACCCTGTTCGGTTCGTGGATGCTCAACGACGAATACGACGCCAGCCTGATCTACCACAAATTCTGGCGCGTCGACGGCAACAAGCCGGTCGGCAGCAACGGCATCGACGCCGTGCAGAACAACACCGACGACGTGACCGGCGCGATCCTGTCCAGTACTTCCCTGCCACTGAACGATGGCGAGAAAGACCTCGGTCAGGAAATGGACCTGGTGGTGACCAAGTACTTCAAGCAAGGCTTGTTGCCGGCGTCGATGAGTCAGGCGATCGATGAGCCTTCGGCCCTGGTGCGCTTGCGTGGCGGCGTGTTCAAGCCGGGCGATGCGTACGGCAAGGAAGTCGATTCGTACATGCACCGCGCGTTCATCGACGTGATCTGGCGCTTCTGATGCACATTGCGAAGGGAGTCTCCCAGATGAATCATCAAGCCATAAAGGGCTCGATCAGCCTGCTGGCCGGCGCGATGCTGCTGGCCAGTGCGACTGCCTTCGCCAATGTGGAGCCAGTTGCAAAGCCGGCAACCGTGGCCAAGGAACTGCAACAGGCCAAGACCTATACCGTCAGCAGCGCACCGACCGCACCGCTGGAACTGGCCAAGCCGAAACTGCCGGACGTTTCCGGCTACACCGCTGAGGCTATCGCCGCGAAAATCGTGCGCAGCAAGGCCGGCAAGATCAGCGTGCGCCGGATGATGCAGGAAGACGCCCTCAAGGACTTCATCGGTGGCGACAACAAGATGGCCGAGTGGGTGGTGCGTCAGCACGGCATCCCCCAGGCGATCTTCGTCGACGATGGCTACATGAACCTCAAGGACCTGGCGAAAAAGGTTCCCAAGCAGTACTTCAGCGAAACCTCGCCGGGTGTGTTCCTGGCGAAGTTGCCGATCGTGGTCGGTCGTCACGGCATTCTGGAAATCGACAAGCAGACCCAGGAACTCCGCCTGTCCCAAGAGGCCGGTGCGTTCCTGGTCAACGACGGCCAACTGTTCGTTCGCGATACCAAGATCACTGGCTGGCGCGAGAAGGACAACGGCCCGGCGACGTTCAACTCGCCGAAGGAATTCCGTCCGTTCCTGCTGTCCTGGGGCGGCACCGAGACCTACATCGCCAACAGCAAGATCGCCAGTTTCGGCTACGCCAACAGTAAGTCCTACGGCGTGAGTATTTCCCAATACACGCCGAACATGGCCAAGGTGCTCAAGCGCCCTGAACCGACCGGCTGGATCGTCGGCTCCGAATTCTCGGACATGTGGTACGGCTTCTACTGCTATGAAACCCGCGACTTCGTGGTCAAGGGCAACACCTACAAAGACAACATCGTCTACGGCATTGACCCGCACGACCGTTCCCACGGCCTGATCATTGCCGACAACACGGTGTACGGGACCAGGAAGAAGCACGGGATCATTATTTCCCGTGAGGTCAACGACAGCTTCATCTTCAACAACCGCAGCTACGACAACAAGTTGTCGGGCCTGGTGATCGACCGTAACAGCGTCAACAACCTGATCGCCCACAACGAGATCTACCAGAACCACACCGATGGCATCACCCTCTACGAGAGTGCCGACAACCTGCTGTGGGGCAACAAAGTCGTCAGCAACCGCCGCCACGGCATCCGCATTCGTAACAGCGTGAACATTCGCCTGTACGAAAACGTATCCATGGCCAACGGCCTGACCGGTGTCTACGGGCACATCAAGGACCTGAGCAACACCGACCGTGACATCAAGCTCGACCCGTTTGACGCCCAGGTGTCGCTGATCGTGGTCGGCGGTGAGCTGGCGGCCAACGGCAGCGGCCCGCTGTCCATCGACTCGCCGCTGAGTGTCGAGTTGTACCGCGTGTCCATGCTCGCACCGACCAAATCCAGCGGTATCAGCTTCACCGGCATTCTTGGCGAGCGCCAGGATGAAATTCTCGACCTGCTGGTGCGCCAGCAGAAAGCCGTGCTGATCGACCCCGTCGAACGCCAGACCGAAATGCGGGACTGAGGATAATCTTATGCACCCACACTTGATCAAATTACTCAGCCTGTCGGCCCTGACCGCCGGCATTCTCGCAGCCAGCGGCGGTGTTCGCGCCGACGAAATCAAAGCGCCGAGCTTCACCGCAGAACCGTGCTGCAGCCTGTGCCCGGCCGCCCACGATGCGAAGAACTACACCACCCGTTATCAGCAGAACTTCACCACGCTGGTACAGGCCCAGGGTGACTGGCTGTTCCGTACGCAAGAAGACTTGCGCACCGAATTCGACACCTCGCCCGCCGGCTACAAACGCATGAAACAACTGCACGATGCGTTCAAGAGCAAAGGCGTGGAACTGGTCGTCGTGTACCAGCCGACCCGTGGACTGGTGAACCGCAACAAGCTCAACCCGGCGGAGAAGGCCAGCTTCGACTTCGACAAGGCGCTGAGGAACTACAAGTCCATGCTCGGTCGTTTCGCGCAGATGGGCTACGTCGTTCCGGACCTGTCGCCGCTGACCGACGAGTCGTTGCCCGACACCCTGCCCGCCCACGATTTCTACTTCCGTGGCGACCAGCACTGGACCCCGTATGGTGCCCAACGTACGGCGAAAATCGTCGCCGAAAAGGTCAAGCAATTGCCTGAATTCGCCGACATTCCCAAGCGCGAATTCGAGACCAAAAAGTCGGGTCGCATGGGCAAGACCGGAACATTGCACAACATGGCCGGTCAACTCTGTGGCACCAGCTACGCGATCCAGTACATGGATCAGTTCACCACCGAGCCGAAGGGCGAAGCGGGCGATGGCGATCTGTTCGGCGATTCCGGCAACCCGCAAATCACCCTGGTCGGTACCTCCCACAGCGGCAAGAACTACAACTTCTCCGGTTTCCTCGAAGAGGCCATCGGCGCCGACATTCTCAACGTGGCGTTCCCCGGCGGCGGCCTGGAAGGTTCGATGCTGCAGTACCTGGGCAGCGACGAGTTCCAGAAGAACCCGCCGAAGATTCTCATCTGGGAATTCTCGCCGCTGTACCGCCTCGACCAGGAAACCATCTACCGCCAGATGATGGCGCTGCTGGACAACGGTTGCGAAGGCAAGGATGCACAGATGTCCGGCAGCGCCACGCTCAAGCCGGGCAAAAACGAGTTGATGGTCAACAGCAAGAACCTGGACCTGCGCAACGCCAGCCACCAGGTCGACATCCACTTCGCCGACACTTCGGTGAAAACCCTGCAAGCCACCCTCTGGTACATGAACGGTCGCCACGAGGACATCAAGATCGACAAACCGGAAACTTCCGATACTGACGGGCGTTTCGCTTTCGAGTTGCGCACGGACGAAGACTGGGCCTCGCAGAACCTGCTGGCCGTTGAAGTCCAGGGCCCGGAGCAAGCGGGTGCCGCGCCACAGAAAGTCGAAGCGAAAATCTGCAAACGCAACGTATTCCCGGGCGCTGAGCAACGTACCGCTTCGGCCGGGCAATGAGGTCTGCTATGCGAAATCCGAAACTGAAGCATCTGTTGGCACCGACGCTGTTGAGCCTGGCGATGTTTGCTGGCGCCACACAAGCGGCGACGCCATTGCGTCCGCCACAGGGTTACTTCGCACCGATTGAGAAAGTCAAAACCGGCGACAAGAGCGAAGGCTGCGATGCGATGCCGACGCCCTACACCGGCTCGCTGCAATTTCGCAGCAAGTACGAAGGCTCGGACAAGGCCCGTTCGACCCTGAACGTGCAGTCGGAAAAAGCCTTCCGCGAAAGTACCGCCGACATCACCAAGATCGAGCGCGGCATCAGTAAGCGCGTGATGCAGTTCATGCGTGACGGCCGCCCTGCACAACTGGAATGCACACTGAACTGGCTGGCTACTTGGGCTCGGGCGGATGCATTGATGTCCAAGGACTTCAACCACACCGGCAAGTCGATGCGTAAATGGGCGTTGGGCAGCATGGCGTCTTCATACATTCGCCTGAAGTTTTCCGACTCCCGTCCGCTGGCCAACCATCAGCAAGAGTCGCAGCTGATCGAAGCCTGGTTCAGCAAGATGGCCGACCAGGTGGTCAGCGACTGGGACAACCTGCCGCTCGAGCAGACCAACAACCACTCGTACTGGGCCGCCTGGTCGGTGATGGCCACGTCCGTCGCCACCAACCGCCGCGACCTGTTCGACTGGGCCGTGAAGGAATACAAGGTCGGCGCCAACCAGGTTGACGCCGACGGCTATCTGCCCAACGAACTCAAGCGTGAACAACGGGCGCTGGCGTACCACAACTACGCCCTGCCGCCGCTGGCGATGATCGCCAGTTTCGCCCAGGTCAATGGCGTGGACTTGCGTCAGGAAAACAATGGCGCACTGAAACGCCTGGGTGACCGGGTACTCGCCGGGGTGAAAGACCCGGATGAGTTCGAGGAAAAGAACGGCAAGGAACAGGACATGACCGACTTGAAGGTCGACTCGAAATTCGCCTGGCTCGAACCGTTCTGCACGCTCTACACCTGCTCGCCCGAGGTGCTGGCGAAGAAACACAAGATGCAACCGTTCAAGACCTTCCGCCTCGGCGGTGACCTGACCAAGGTCTACGACCCGGCCAATGAAAAGGGCAGCAAGGGTTCTTGAAGGCAGACACAAAACCTGTGGGAGCGAGCTTGCTCGCGATAGCGGTCTGACATTCAACATCGATGTCGACTGACACTCCCTCATCGCGAGCAAGCTCGCTCCCACAGGGTCGGTGTCGAAAGTAGGTTTATTGAGTTAGCCCCCCTGATTTTTGTGGGGGGTTTGGGGGGGCCGTTGGCCCTTGACTGTTGATTCAAACAAGGAGAGATCGGGATGGTATTTTCATCCAACGTGTTCCTGTTTTTGTTCTTGCCGATCTTTCTCGGCTTGTACTACCTGAGCGGGCAACGCTATCGCAATCTGCTGCTGCTGATTGCCAGTTACGTGTTCTACGCCTGGTGGCGTGTGGACTTCCTCGCGCTGTTCGCCGGCGTCACGCTGTGGAACTACTGGATCGGCCTGAAAGTCGGGGCCGCCGGGGTCAGGACCAAACCGGCACAGCGCTGGCTGCTGCTCGGCGTGGCCGTCGACCTGTGCATCCTCGGCTACTTCAAGTACGCCAACTTCGGTGTCGACAGCATCAACGCAATGATGACGTCGGTGGGCCTGGAGCCGTTCATCCTGACCCACGTGCTGCTGCCGATCGGGATCTCGTTCTACGTCTTCGAGTCCATCAGCTACATCATCGACGTCTACCGTGGTGACACCCCGGCGACCCGCAACCTGATCGACTTCGCGGCGTTCGTGGCGATCTTCCCGCACTTGATCGCCGGCCCCGTGTTGCGTTTTCGCGACCTGGCCGACCAGTTCAACAACCGCACCCACACCCTCGACAAGTTCTCCGAGGGCTGCACGCGGTTCATGCAGGGTTTCATCAAGAAAGTCTTCATCGCCGACACCCTGGCGGTGGTGGCCGACCACTGCTTCGCCCTGCAAAACCCGACCACGGGCGATGCCTGGCTCGGCGCGCTGGCGTACACCGCGCAGCTGTATTTCGACTTCTCCGGTTACAGCGACATGGCCATCGGCCTGGGCCTGATGATGGGTTTCCGCTTCATGGAAAACTTCAAGCAGCCGTACATCAGCCAGTCGATCACCGAGTTCTGGCGGCGCTGGCACATCAGCCTGTCGACCTGGCTGCGTGACTATCTGTACATCACCCTCGGCGGTAACCGTAAGGGCACGCTGATGACCTATCGCAACCTGTTCCTGACCATGCTGCTAGGTGGTCTGTGGCACGGCGCGAACATCACCTACATCGTCTGG
The DNA here is from genome assembly GCF_040448305.1 of Pseudomonas fluorescens. NCBI lineage: Bacteria > Pseudomonadati > Pseudomonadota > Gammaproteobacteria > Pseudomonadales > Pseudomonadaceae > Pseudomonas > Pseudomonas fluorescens. The sequence continues at coordinate 5,671,355 of NZ_CP148752.1, forward strand.
GGTGCGTGGCACGGCATGTGGCTGGCGATTGAAAAAGCCATTGGCCTGAACACCTCGCCACGCAGCATCAACCCGATCCGCTGGGCACTGACCTTCCTGCTGGTGGTGATGGGCTGGGTGATCTTCCGCGCGGAAAACCTGCACGTCGCCGGGCGCATGTACGGCGCGATGTTCAGCTTCGGCGACTGGTCGCTGTCGGAACTCAACCAGGCCAGCCTCACCGGTCTGCAAGTGGCAACCCTGATCGTGGCCTACGTGACCCTGGCGTTCTTCGGCCTGCGGGATTTCTACAGCAATCAGCCTCCGGTCAAGACCAAGCCTGCCGTGAACGTCGACGCCGACGGCCCGGCCGCTGCGACACCGGGAACGATCAAGGCCGTGCCTGGGGATAACCCGGCGAGTATCCATCAGCCTGGCTACACCGTCGGCGTCGAAGCCCAGGTGCAACCGGCCTACTGGACCGCTGACTGGTCGCGCTACGTGATGCGTGCGCTGGTGCTGCTGCTGTTCATCGCCTCGATTCTCAAACTCTCGGCGCAAAGCTTCTCGCCGTTCCTTTACTTCCAGTTCTGAGGGATCTGACCATGACCCGCTCATTACGCATCTTCTACATCGCGCTGTTCCTGGTGACCCTGCTGGTGCTCGGTCTGTGGTCGGTGCGCAGCTTCTTCGGCTTCAGCACCAACGCCGATGCGACGGTGCTCAACGGCCGCTGGAGCAAAGCCGTGGAAACGCACTACGACGACGAGTTCCCGATCAAGCGCCTGGGCACCAACCTCTGGGCCGCACTGGATTTCAAACTGTTCAACGAAGGTCGTCCGGGCGTGGTGCTCGGTCGCGACCAGTGGTTGTACAGCGATGAAGAATTCCACCCGGTGGTCAACGAAGAGCTGAACCTGCAAGGCAACTACGCGCTGGTCGAAGGCGTGCGCCAGACCTTGAAGGAAAAAGGCGTGCAACTGGTGATGGCAGTGGTGCCGGCCAAGGTGCGCCTGTACCCGGAACACCTCGGTGAAGTGAAACCGGCGAGCATCCACGCCAACCTTTACAAGGACTTCCACCAGCGTCTGGCCGCCGACCGGATTCCGGCCCCTGACCTGCTCGGCCCGCTGCAACAGGCCAAGCAGAATGGCCAGCAAGTGTTCCTGCGCACCGACACCCACTGGACGCCGCAAGGTGCCGAGATCGCCGCCAACCGTCTGGCAAGGACCATTGCCGACAAGTACCCGCTGAGCGGCGAGCCGCAGCGTTTCGTTACCGAACCTGCCGAGACCATTACGCACAAGGGCGACCTGCGTCTGTTCCTGCCACTGGACCCGCTGTTCGAAAACCTGATGCCTAAACAGGAGCAATTGCAAAAGCGCAATACGGTCGCGGCTGAAGATCAGCCCGCCGGCGACGACGCGCTGTTCGCCAACACTGAAGTGCCAGTGGCCCTGATCGGCACCAGCTACAGCGCCAACCCCACCTGGAACTTCGTCGGTGCGCTCAAGCAAGCGCTGAACAGCGACGTGGTCAATTACGCCGAAGACGGCCACGGCCCGATTCAGCCGATGCTCAGCTATCTCAAAAGCGATGCCTTCAAGAACAGCCCGCCACAGGTGCTGATCTGGGAGTTCCCTGAACGATATCTGCCCGTGAACAACGAAATCGGCGACGCCGACCCGCAGTGGGTCGCAGAGCTTAAACAAGCCGGCGCCCGCCAACAAAACGTAGCTGCAAACACTAAATCCGAGACGCCCGACCGGGCGCAAAACTGAAAGAGAGGTACACCATGACTTTCACTACAACTCCTCGTCGTCTCGCTAAAAGCTTTGCCCTGGTTGCCGGCCTCAGCGTGCTGTCGGTACAGGCTTTCGCCGCAGGCGACGCCGCCCTGTACGGCCCGGTCGCGCCGAAAGGCTCGACCTTCGTGCGCATCTACAACGCTAGCAACGCCGAAGTCAGCGCCACCGTCGGCAGCACCAACCTGAGCGACGTCGCGCCACTGGCGAGCAGTGATTTCAGCTTCATGCCGGGCGGCGACTACAGCGCCAAGGTCGGCAGCCAGAGCCTGCCGGTGAAACTGGCCGGCGACCACTATTACACCCTGGTCAACAACGCCAGCGGCGCACCGCAACTGATCGAAGAGCCGCCGTTCAAGAACAAGCAGAAGTCCCTGGTACGCGTGCAAAACCTCAGCGACAAGGCGCTGACCCTGAAGACCGCCGACGGCAAGACCGACGTAGTCCCGAACGTTGCACCCAAGGGTCGCGGCGAGCGTGAAATCAACCCGGTGAAGGTCAGCCTGGCCTTGTACGACGGCACCACCAAAGTCGGCGACGTGAAACCGGTCGCTCTGGAACGCGGTGAAGCCGCGGTGCTGTACGTCACCGGCAGCGGCAGCAGCCTGTCGCCGGTCTGGGTGAAACGCCCGGTGTCGACGCGCTAATACATTTTGCCTGATTGACGCAGTTCCCCTTGTGGGAGCGAGCCTGCTCGCGATAGCGGACTGACATCCAATATTGATGTCGACTGACACACCGTCATCGCGAGCAGGCTCGCTCCTACAGGGGACCGCAGCGTCAATCCGGACACGAGACAAAAACAAGAGTGAAACGACAGAACGCAGTAGCTCTAACCAATCGATATTCAAGGAGTAACAACATGATTCCGGTGATCTTGTCAGGTGGTAGTGGCTCACGTCTTTGGCCGCTTTCCCGCAAACAATTCCCTAAGCAGTTCCTGGCCCTGACCGGCGAACACACCCTGTTCCAGCAAACCCTGGAACGCCTGGTGTTCGAAGGCATGGACTCGCCAATCGTGGTCTGCAACAAGGACCACCGCTTCATCGTCAACGAGCAATTAGCGGCGCGCAAACTGGAAACCCAACGCATCCTGATGGAGCCGTTCGGTCGCAACACCGCGCCGGCCGTGGCCCTGACTGCGATGATGCTGGTCAGTGAAGGTCGCGACGAACTGATGCTGGTGCTGCCGGCCGACCACGTGCTGGAAGACCAGAAAGCCCTGCAGCGCGCCCTGGCCCTGGCCACCGTCGCCGCCGAAAACGGTGAAATGGTGCTGTTCGGCGTGCCGGCCACCAAGCCGGAAACCGGTTATGGCTACATCAAGTCGACCAACGACTCGCTGCTGCCTGAAGGCGTCAGCCGTGTCTCGCACTTCGTCGAAAAACCCGACGTGAAGCGCGCCACCGAGTTCGTCCAGTCCGGCGGCTACTTCTGGAACAGCGGCATGTTCCTGTTCCGCGCCAGCCGCTTCCTCGAAGAGCTGAAGAAGCACGATCCGGACATCTACGACACCTGCCTGCTGACCCTGGAACGCAGCCATCAGGATGCCGACACCATCACCTTCGACGAAGCCACCTTCGCCTGCTGCCCGGACAATTCCATCGACTACTCGGTGATGGAAAAAACCCAACGCGCCTGCGTCGTGCCGCTGACCGCGGGCTGGAGCGATGTCGGCTGCTGGTCGTCGCTGTGGGAAGTCAATGCAAAAGACGCCAACGGCAACGTCACCAAAGGCGACGTGGTGATCCAGGACAGCAAAAACTGCATGATCCACGGCAACGGCAAACTGGTGTCGGTGATCGGCCTGGAAAACATCGTGGTGGTGGAAACCAAGGACGCCATGATGATCGCCCACAAGGACAAGGTCCAAGGCGTGAAACAGATGGTCAACACCCTCAACGAACAGGGCCGCAGCGAAACCCAGAACCACTGCGAGGTCTACCGTCCGTGGGGCTCCTACGACTCGGTGGACATGGGCGGGCGCTTCCAGGTCAAGCACATCTCGGTCAAACCGGGCGCGTGCCTGTCGCTGCAGATGCACCACCACCGCGCCGAGCACTGGATCGTGGTCAGCGGCACTGCCGAGGTGACCTGTGATGAAAACGTGTTCCTGCTGACCGAGAATCAGTCGACCTACATTCCGATCGCTTCGGTGCATCGCCTGCGTAACCCGGGGAAAATCCCGTTGGAGATCATCGAGGTGCAGTCGGGGAGCTATCTGGGTGAGGACGATATCGAGCGGTTTGAGGATATCTACGGGCGGTCGACGCCGGTTGAGCGTGGGGTTGCTGTGAAGACTATCGCGCAGTAAGCGATTGGTAAAAATAGCTCCCATTCAGTCCACTGCGTCCCTATCCGCAGTGGGTTGGGTGGGGGCTTTTTAGTATCTGTTTGTAGCGTTCACATAGCTCGCGACATGCTTCACGCGATCAAAGACATAACTACGTGGAAGAAGATCAAACCCTCCAAAATCATTGTCAAACATATAGTCCAGCTTCCGATACTCATCTTTTATTGATAACAGCTGCATATACTTATTTCGAATTTTACCAATTTCGCGAATGCGCTCCATTGACGACCCATCAGGAAAATCAAGTTTACTATTATCTAATAATTTAGCATCGTCCATAGAGTACTTCGGATCAGCCTCTGCCAACGCAGTCTCTCTGATAACATCAACCTCGAACTGACCAACATCCAATGTATGAGCCCTAGGAAATATTGGCCATGCGTCTACAACCACAACCTTATCAAATGGCAACTCTCGGAGATCACCAATAATACTAAAACCGTGATCAACACCCTTTGCAGACACTCTAAAAACCGGCTGCGTTGTTTGAGCACTCGCAAGAAGGTTGAATGTTATCCTTGCGTGCTCTCCACATGCTCCAATTCCCGAAGCTATAGCCGCCTGCACCCGATTTTCAGACTCTCGCACCTGCTTATGCTCCAAAACCATTTCCAGTGGACTCAAATCTCCCCTCAACAGGTCAACAATCTGATTCGGAGCACCTTTCCCCAATAGCAGCTTCGTAATCATATTCGCATCACGCGCATGCAGTAGAGCGTTATAGAGTTCTTCATTGACCTCCCGAAAAACCGGCTTTACTTTAATTTTAAACCCAGGAACATCATCATTCAGTTCACTGATCGGTGATATCTCCCGCCCATCAAACTGAATCGATTTCTTTTGATCAGCATTCAGCGCATTAACATAAATCTTATTTGTGCCTTGAATATCTTTGTAGCTGAGAGGGTTACCACCAAGGAATGCGAACAAATCAAGACCATCAACACTCCCTTCGGGATCCGGATTCAACCACCGCTGCCAGCCCGCCACGTAATACCTGAACCCGTAGTAATACAGCCCCGTCGCATCCCGCTCCTTTCCCGAATAACGCACCGTCCTGTAACTCGCCTCTACCTCCCCGCGCCCGGCGAACCAAGCGGTGGTGCCGTATGGGTGATAACGCTCCTGGCTGATCACTTCACCGTCATCGTCAAGTTCCAGGGTGCAGGAGCCCAGATGATCAGTCAGGTGGTAGCGGTATTGGTCATTGCCCATGTCTTTCGGCGGCTCGGACTCCCAATGCAACACCCGCACACTGCTGCGCCCGGTCTGCACGTTGATCACCTGCAGCATTTCGCCGGTGCCGCTGTCATTACGCAGCTCCAGGTTCGGTAGAAAACGGGTTTCAGCAATCAGCGTCCGGGCATGGGCGAGCGTCTCGCGGACTTTGCGCAGGCGCATACCGTCGGCACCGTAGACATAATGTTCACGGTCGTTGAGACCCGAGTCGCGCACCACTGGCCGCACTTCGCCCAACTGGTTGCGCAGGTCCCAGGCCAGGGCCTGCCCCGGTTGCAGGTTGAGCAGGTTGCCGTTGCCGTCGAAGCCTCGGCGGAAGTCGTCTTCACCGGGCTCCATGCCTTCCAGCACCGGCAGGCAACGGTTGCTGTGCGCCGCCGCGACCAGTCGATGTCCATGACTTTGCGGACCTTCGTGGGTCAGTTCCAACAGATTACCGCCCGTATCGTAGTGATAGGTCTGGCGGTAATTGGCGCGGGGCGCGGGGTCATCAAACGTCGAAAACTGTGGGCCTTTATTGGCACCGCCCGCTTCCCAACCCGTGGCTTCAATCAGTTGCGACAGGCTGTCGTAGGCGTAGCGATTGACCGGTTCGATCCGCTGGTTGGCGAAGTAGCGAATCGGCTGCGCGACATCCTCGATGCTCAGCACGTTGCCCACCGGGTCGTAGGCGTAGTGCAGGTCTTGCCGGGCTTCGTTGCCGCGTTGCGCCTGGAGGCGGGTCAGTCGGCCATTCTGCGCGTCGTATTCCAGCGTGGTGATCACGTCGTTGCCGGCGACTTCCCGTTCGGTCTGGCCGTGGGCGTTGTAGGTGATGGCGCTGAGCAGCGTTTTCGGGGTGGGTACGCCGTTGAGTTGCAGGCTGACCGCGCGCAATTGGCCGTCGAGGGTTTGATGGAATAACTGGCGGTGCCCCTTGGCATCGGTTTGATGGGAGACCTCGCCCAATGCGTTGAAGTGCGATCGGGTGATAGCGCCTTCGCCCGGCTCCAGCAGCAATTCGCGATCGGCTACCGGCTCGGGCCAATCCGGCAGCGACAACGCTTGCAGAAAATGCCGCGCCTGCTCCACTGCCGCGCCGTGCAAGCCGAACTCGGTAAACCGCTGCGTCCCCGCCGGATCATCATGGCGAATCAGTTGACCGCATTGGTTGTGCTCGGCAAAAGTCGGATCGCTCGCGCCGTAACTCAAGCGCTCCGCACAAACCGCTTCGCCGTCCATCGTCTGTTCGAACACCGATTCCGGGCGCAACTGAGTGTCGTATTGCAGCCTGCGCTGTGAGCCCCGGCCATCCCAGTGATGGAGCGGCTGCCCCGCCTCACCCGACAGCGCCACACGCCACCCGGCATCGACGCTGTTGGTACTCAACACCGCGCCGGACAAGGCGTAAACCGTTTGCAAATTAGGCGGTGCCGAAGCGTCCAGAAACAACCGCGGGTCCCACTGCGCAACCGCGCGCCCTGCCCAATCATGGGCCGTGCGGTTGACCCGTGCCTGAGGCGGCACGCCGTCGATGTCACGCCAGTAACCCACGGCGCGGACTGGCAACCCCCGAGGGTCACTTGTGGTCAGGCTCGGGGTGTGGCGGTGGATTGAAAGGGTTGCTGGCACGGTAGCCGCTCCGGAATCACTCCCCTCATCTAAGCCTGTCGATCAAGTGCCTGGCTACTGTCAGAAATTACAGGGCCGACAGACGGACTTCTGTACCATCGCCACGCCCCGCCCATCGCCAACCCCACCTGCGCTTAGGTAGGATGACCCTCTCTATTCCCGAGATTTACGTCATGTTCATCGGCGCCCTGCTGGTCATCACCTGGCTGATCCTGTTGCTGCGCTATCCAGCCAAGGCCTTGCCCGTATCCCTGGCGGCTGCCGTGGGGCTGGGTATCGTCGCCACTTGGGTCATCTGGATGGACCAGCACGAGCTCAAGCAACTGCAACGCCTGGAGTTGCGCATCAGTTACGCACCGCAGCAGTGTCCCGCCGACCGCCCATTGCAATTGACCCTCAACAACGGCAATGACGTGCCGCTGACTGAGCTGCGCTGGCGGGTCGCGGCTTATGCACCGGGCGATACGGTGAACCTGGCCGACAATCAATACTCCGCCCCGCGCTATCGTGGCCCCGGCGAATTGCAGGCCGGAGGCAACTGGGAAGACTGTTTGCCGCTGCCGCCATTGCGCCCTGGCTACCGTCCGGAAACCCTGGAGTTTCGCGCCGAGCGATTGCAGGGTAGTTTTTCCGACTGATCCCTTCCCCATTTTTTGCACAAGGAATGCGCCATGCCCGTTGCGTTGATTACCGGTTGCTCCAGCGGCATTGGCCGCGCCCTCGCCGATGCGTTCAAGGTCGCCGGCTATGAAGTCTGGGCCAGTGCCCGCAAGGCCGAAGATGTCGCGGCACTCACCGCTGCGGGTTTCACCGCCGTGCAACTGGATGTCAACGACACCGCGGCACTCGAAGCCTTGAGCGAGCGAATCAACCAACAAACCGGCGGCCTCGATGTGCTGATCAACAACGCGGGCTATGGCGCCATGGGGCCGTTGCTCGATGGCGGCGTACCGGCCATGCAACGCCAGTTCGAAACCAATGTGTTCGCTGTCGTTGGCGTCACTCGCGCGATGTTTCCCGTGCTGCGCCGGACCAAAGGATTGGTCGTGAATATCGGCAGCGTTTCGGGTGTGTTGGTCACGCCATTCGCCGGTGCCTACTGCGCCTCGAAAGCCGCAGTGCATGCCTTGAGTGATGCCTTGCGCATGGAACTGGCGCCGTTCGGTGTGCGGGTCATGGAAGTCCAGCCGGGGGCCATCGCTTCCAGCTTCGCCAGGAATGCCGGGCACGAAGCCGAGCAACTGATCAGTGAGCAATCGCCATGGTTTCCGCTGCGCGAAGGCATACGCGCTCGGGCCAAAGCCTCTCAGGACAACCCGACCCCGGCCATTGAGTTTGCGGCTGGATTGCTCAAGGCTGTGCAGCAGGACAAGCCGCCGCGACTGATTCGCCTCGGCAATGGCAGCCGCGCGTTGCCGCTACTGGCAGGTTTGTTGCCCAAGGGGCTGCTGGAATCGGGGCTGATGAAGCGATTCGGGTTGCGTGGGCAGCTCTGAGACCGCATCGCCCCCTTCGCGAGCAGGCTCGCTCCCACAGGGCTCCGTGTTCAGCCACTGTCTTTGTGGACAACTCCAATCCCTTGTGGGAGCGAGCCTGCTCGCGAAGGCGTCAGAAGAAACACCACAGATTTTCAGGAAACAACATGACCGACTACACCGAATACTTCGAAGAAGTGATCCAGGCCCACGTGGCCATCGAACAATGGCTGGCGGAAGAACGCGACGCGTCCGAACTCGAAAAACTGCTGACACGTTTTTCGCCGCAGTTCTCCATGGTCTCACCACTCGGTCGGGTGCTGGATTTTGACGCGCTGAGCGAATTGTTCACGCTGGCGGGTGGCAAGAAGCTCGGGTTCCGGATCGAGCTCAGTGAGTTATGTGGCATTGCGCTGTACGACGGTGGCGCGACCGTGAGTTACCGTGAGCAACAGACCGATGCCACCGGGCTGCACTCGGATCGTCGCTCGACCGTGGTGTTTGAAAAGCATGCCGATGGCCGGGTGATCTGGCGGCATTTGCATGAGACGTTTTGCAAGGAGTGAAATGTGGACCGAGCCACCCCCATCGCGAGCAGGCTCGCTCCCACACTGGATTTGTGTCCTACATAAATTCATCGGTCACTGAAGATCAAATGTGGGAGCGGCGGTGCGGCGATCCGACTTGCTCGCGAAGCAGGCGACTCGGTCTATCGGTTATGCACCATCACCTTGCTTCACCACCACCGTACAAGTAATCCCCGCCGCCAACAGCACACCCTCCGGCACCTCATCGATGTGAATCCGCACTGGCACCCGCTGCGCCAAACGCACCCAGTTAAACGTCGGGTTCACATCGGCAATCAACTCGCGACTTTCCGGGTTGTCGCGGTCGTAGATGCCGCGCGAGATGCTTTCCACGTGGCCCTTGAGTACTTCGCCGCTCATCAGTTGCATGTCGGCCTTATCACCGACGCGCACATGGGGCAGCTTGGTTTCTTCGAAGAAGCCGTAGACCCAGAACGAGTTCATGTCGACCACGGCCATTTTCGCCTCGCCGATGCGCGCGTAGTCGCCGCGATGCACGTTGAGGTTGGTCACGTAGCCATCCACCGCCGCACGCACTTCAGTACGCTTGAGGTTGAGTTCGGCGGCTTCCAGTTGCGCCTGGGCCTGCTGGTAATCGGCCAGGGCCGAGTCGGCGAGGTTACTGGCGTCGTCGCGGTTTTCCCGGGAGATCACCAGGTTGTCCATATCGGCACGACGATGGGCATTGACCTTGCGCATCTCCCAGGTCGCCTTGCGTGATGCCACCAGACTTTGCGCCTGCTTGACTGCCAGACGGTAGTGCTCGGGATCGATCTGCATCAGCAAGTCGCCCTTCTTCACCAGTTGGTTGTCACGCACCGGCACGTCCACCACTTCACCGGTGACGTCGGCGGCGACGTTGATGATGTCGGCGCGCACGCGGCCGTCGCGGGTCCATGGCGTGTTCATGTAGTGCTCCCACAAGGAGCGGCCGATCCACAGCGCGAGGGCCAGCACCAGCAAGGTCGCGAGCAGGCTGAAAAACTTTTTCATCGGGGCATTCTTCAGAGATAGAGAGTCAGTGATAGAGAGTCAACGGTAGACAGTCAGCGCCAACGCGCCGAACAGACAGGTAAACAGGCTCAGGCGCAGCAACGCCGGATGCCAGAAAAAACGGTACAGGTCGAACCCGGACAGAAACCGGTCCAGCGCCCAGGCAAGCGCCGCCGCGATGAAAAACATAAGGGTCATGGTTGGCATGTACACGCCGTGGAAGGCGATTTCACGAGGCATGTTCAAGTCCTTGTGGCTTGGCGCTGGCACTGGCAGTTACGTAGCCGGCAAGCGGTGATTGCGGATCGAGCAGCGAGGTGCGGATGAAGTGCAGGTAGCTCTTCACCCGGCGCAACGCCGAGGTATCGAAGTGCGGGGCGAAGGGTTCGTCGGTGGACTGCACACGGCTGATCGCGTGATCGACGGCGATCAGCGCGCGCTCCAGGTTGCTGCTGTTCGGTTGCAGGAACAGCCGCACCAGCGCACGACCCATCACCCGGATCGCCTGGCGCCATGGCTGGGATTCGGCATAGGCCGGATGCACCGGCAGAATCGCCTGCTCCTTGCGCAACTCGATGATCGAGTGACCGACTTCCAGCACCACGAACATCCAGCGCAGCAAGTCCCGCTGCACTTGCGGTTGGCCCGCCGCGAAGCCGTAGGCCTGGTGCACCAGATCGCGGGTGCGGCTTTCGAAACTCGACGCCAGCCCCTTGAGCTTGCCGCTGATGGCGTACACCACCTGACCGCGCAGATCCTGCTCCAGACGACGCCACAGCCAGCGGCTGTTGGGCGGCAAAATGATCGCCCCGGCCGCTGCGCACACCAGCATGCCGAGCACCATGGCGATGTAGTCGTTGATGAAGGTGTAGGGGTTGTAGACCGTGAGGTTGTCCGGCACCGAACCGGTGCTGAAGAAGATCAACAAGCCCAGGCCGACGCCGACGTATTGCGGTCGCGAGGTCAGGAACGAGCCGAGTACGATCACCGGTGCGAGCATCACGCACAGCAACGGAAATCCGTCGATCCACGGGAAAATGAAAAACATCTCGACGAAGCCGATCAGCGCCCCGAGCAACGTCCCGCACGCCATCTGAAAGGCCATGCGTTTGGGGTTCGGGGTGGCAGCGGACAGGCCCACGGTCGCGGCGGCAATCAGGGTCATGGTCGCGCCGCTCGGCCAAGCGGTTGCTACCCAATAACTGCCCAATACCACCAGAATGAACGCTGCGCGTATCCCCGATGCAGCCGCCGCCATCCAGTTGGTTTGCGGAGTGAACGGCTCGTCCCAGCGCTCCCGTTCGTGACTGTGATCGGCCAGGGAGGCGTGGGTCTGTGCATAACTGTGCAGGTCGTCGACGAAGCGATAGAGCAGTTCGTACGCCGTGTGGAAGTCCAGCAGTTCGTCGTCGCTCGGTTCGCTCTCCTGAAAGATCGCCCGCAGGCTGCGCACCCGCGCCGGCAACCCTGCCTTGTAGGCGCTCAGCGCCGTAACCAGACGCTCCGCATCGGCGCTGGTCAGCGCACGGCCACTGAAGCCGTCGAGTAATTCGGCGAGGTCTTGCAAGCCCGGTTTTATCGCCGCCACGGCATGATCCGTATTGTTGCTGCGCAAGCGTTCGAGCAACTGATGCAGGGCATTGAAGCGCGTGGTGATGCCCATGAACTCACTGTTCAGGCGGCTGAGTCGTCCATTGCGCCGACGCATGTGCGGGTCTTCGAACACGGTGACGCTGCGCAACCCTTCCAGTCCGACTGCCTCGGCAATGAAGCGCACATTGCCGGCCTCGAACGCCTCGCGTTGACTGCGGCCACGCAAGCCGTCGGTGACGAACTGGGCAAACACGCCGAAGCGCTGATACAGGGCGTTGCGCATGGCGGCGCTGGCGGTTTGCGGCAGGATTGCAGCGCTGATCAGGGTCGAACAGAGAATACCCAACGAGATTTCCAGCACCCGCCAGACCGCCGCCATGAACGCGCCGTCCGGGTGGGCCAGCGCGGGCAAGCCGACCATCGCCGCGGTGTATCCGGCGAGTACGAAACCGTAGGCGCGGAAGTTGCGGCAGCGGGTGGCGCCGGCCGTGCAGATACCCACCCAGATCGCCAGCGAACCGAGGAACAGTTCAGTGTTCTGCGCAAACAGGGCGATCAGCGCGACCATCACCGCCGACCCGGCCAGGGTGCCGAGAAAACGATAGAAACTCTTGGCGAACACCTGGCCGCTTTGCGGCTGCATGACGATGAACACGGTGATCATCGCCGTACGCGGTTGCGGCAGCTCCAGGCGCATGGCCAGCCACAGCGTCAGGAATGCCGCGAACAGCACCTTGAAGATGTAGACCCAGGTCACGCCGTCACTGCGTGACCAGTCGAAGAAACCCCGACGCCATTCCAGGGAGTACAGCCAGCGCAAGGGTGCGGGCAAGGGAGTCATTTATTCCTGCTCAACAAGATTCGATGTAAACCCGGAACCTGTGGGAGCCAGCCTGCTGGCGATAGCGGAGTATCGGTCGACACCAATGTTGAATGTGCCGCCCTCATCGCCAGCAGGCTGGCTCCCACAGGAATTACATTCACCTCAGCAGAACCGGGGTTTTCGGTGCCTGGGTCTGGCTATCTTTCGGCACATCGTTGCCCGCGCCCAAACCACCGCCGAGTGCCGTCACCAATTGCGCATGGGCGCTCAAACGCGCCGCCTGAACCTGCTGCTGCACTTGCTGCTGCTTGAACAACAAGGTCTGGGCATTGAGCACGTTGAGGTAATCGGTCAAGCCGCGCTGGTAGGCAATCATCGCGATGTCGTAGGTCTTCTGCGCCGTGGCCACCGACTCGGCGGCGAAAGCCTGCTGCTTGTCCATGGACTCGCGGCGGATCAACTGGTCGGAGATGTTTTTCAGCGCGTTGACCAGGGTTTGGTTGTACTTGGCCACGGCGATGTCATAACCCGCCGAGGCTTCACCCAACTCCGCACGCAAGCGTCCGCCATCGAAGATCGGCAACGAAATCGCCGGACCCACGCTGTAGTTGAGTTTCTTGCCGGTCAAAAACTCCAGGGCCCCACCGCCGGTGGCCATGTAGCCGAGGCTGCCGACCAGATCGACGTTCGGGTAGAAACCGGCATGGGCGACATCAATGCCCCGCGCCTGCGCCGCCACTTGCCAACGGCTGGCGACCACGTCCGGGCGTTGGCCGAGCAATTGCGCCGGCAGTGACGACGGCAGTTTCAGCGGCGCACCCAGCGACAGCGTTGGCCGCTGCAACTGCGCGCCCTCCCCCGGGCCCTTGCCGGCGAGGGTGGTGAGCTGGTTGCGGCTCAAGGCGATTTCTTCGTCGAGGGCGTCGATCTGGCGATGGGTTTCCGGCAGCGGCGTCTCGGCCTGGCTAACTTCGAAATGGGTGCCGATGCCACCGTTCAGGCGTTTTTGCGCCAGCTCGAGAATCTGCTGTTGCTGCTTCAAGGTCGCTTCGACGATGTCCCGCTGGGCGTAATGCAACGACAACTCGATGTAGACCCGTACGATGTTGTCCTGCAATTCGAGCTGGGCCTGACGCGCTTCGGCGACGCTCATGTGCGCCATGTCCACGGCGCGCTCGGTGGCATTGCTTTCGCGACCCCAGAGATCAAGGGCATAGCTGAAACCCAGCGCCGCGTTATTGTCCCAGGTCGTGGAGTTGGCCAGCTCGCCGGGGCCATAGAACTGGTCGGTAGGCCAGTTGTGACGCTTGAGGGTGGATTCGCCATTGATCTGCAGCGACTCGGCCGCTTCAGCCACGCCGGCCATGGACCGGGCCTGACGCACCCGGGCGGCGGCCATGGCCAGGGTCGGGCTGCCTTGCAGAGCGAGATCGATCCAGCGATTCAGTTGCGGGTCGCCATAGGCTTGCCACCATTGCGCGGTGGGCCAGTGCGCCTCTTGCGCGGCGCTCTGGATTGCCTCGTCGGTGGCCAGTGAATTGGCCTCCAGCGCCTTGCCCTGCGGGGCAATACCTCCGGTTCCGATGCAGCCGCTGATTGCCAGGGTTAAAGCCAAAACACTGAGCGGTTGAAGCGCTCTGTTGATGCGACGCGGCACTGCTGCGATTTCCTGAGGTGGGGAGTTTTGCGAGTTGCGCAATTCTATGGGGCGGCCTGAAAGGCGATAAGCTGGGATTCCTGTGAATCTTTGTTACCGTTAACGAGATAATCCCTTGGTCGATCTTTAGTCGCCTGTAAATAAACAGAAACTTCGTGTCACAATTTGCCATTCGCCTAGAGAGCACCCCATGGACACTTTGCAAAACATGCGCGCCTTCAGTTACGTGGCCGAAGCCGGCAGCTTCACCGCCGCCGCCGTGCAACTGGACACCACCACGGCCAACGTCTCGCGCGCGGTCTCCAACCTGGAAGCCCACCTGCAAACCCGCCTGCTCAACCGAACGACCCGCCGCATCGCCCTGACCGAAGCCGGCAAGCGTTACCTGCTGCGCTGCGAACAGATCCTGGCCTACGTCGAAGAAGCTGAAGCCGAGGCCAGCGACGCCCACGCGCGCCCAGCCGGGCAACTGAAAGTGCACACCATGACCGGCATCGGCCAGCACTTCGTGATCGACGCCATCGCCCGCTACCGCAAGACCCACCCGGACGTAACCTTCGACCTGACCATGGCCAACCGCGTGCCGGACCTGCTCGACGAGGGCTACGACGTGTCCATCGTCCTCGCCAGCGAACTGCCGGACTCGGGTTTCGTCTCCCAGCGCCTGGGAATCACCTACAGCATCGTTTGCGCCTCGCCGGCCTACGTCAAAACCAACGGCTGCGCACAAAAACCCAGCGACCTGCTCAACCACGCCTGCCTGCGCCTGGTCAGCCCGGTGATTCCGCTGGAGAAATGGGCCTTCGACGGTCCTGATGGCCAGGAAATGGTCACCATCAACAGCTCACCGTTTCTGGTGAACTCCGCCGACGCGATGAAATCCGCGATCATCAGCGGCATGGGCGTTGGCGTCCTGCCGCTGTACGCCGCAATAGAAGGCCTGCGCAACGGCACGCTGGTGCGCGTGATGCCCAACTACCGCTCCCAGGAACTGAACCTGTATGCGATCTACCCGTCGCGCCAGTACCTGGATGCGAAGATCAAGACCTGGGTCGAGTATTTGCGTGGATCGTTGCCGGAATTGCTGGCGGCTCATCAGGCGGAATTGGCGGCGTATGAATTGAGCGGGAGTCTGGGTGGGGTTCGGGTGGCGAATTGATGGATGCCCGAACCCGGCTCACATCAGATTGATTCATTGTGGGAGCGAGCCTGCTCGCGATGGCGCTCTCACATTCAACATCTCTGTGAGCAGATACACCGCTTTCGCGAGCAGGCTCGCTCACAGTTGGATTTGCATAAATCTGCCAGAAATTGGCTGGCTGTCACGCCGCCTTCGCGGGCAAGCCCGCTCCCACAGAAGAGCAAAAACAGATCGGCGTACACCCGCCGCTTCTCACCACTCATCAGGCCGAGCGTTAGCTCGCCTGCAGCTCTTGATCTTGATCCACCCGCCCCCTCGGAAGGCTGAGTGGAGGCGTTCATCCGGGGATTGGCGCGCAGCGCCGTTCGACGCAGTCGAACTCATTGCATGTAGGTCGTCGCGAAGCAGACCGGAGGGCAATGCCCCCGGATGAATGCCGGAGCGAAGGAACACCGAGCCCCAGCGAGGGGCCGGACGTTCGGGGCGAGCGCTTTTTTTGCTTACTTTTTTTGAGGCGCTTGTTAAAAAAAGTGAGTCGCCGTCAGGGCGAAACCCTAAGTCGCCGTTACCGAAGCAACGGATATGTACACGGTCACCCACAACATGGTCGGCCCAGAGGCCGCCAAGTCCCACAAACTGACAGCGCCGTCAGTTAGCCGTCACCCTCCTGACCGGCAAACAGGTTTATAAAGGAAAATACCAACCGTCTACCCAGCCCCGGCGCCCCACTCGCATGCGAATCCAGAAAAAATCCGCCCTGCTCGTCGCCCTTCTGATCGTTTTGGCAGCGCTGGGCCTGTGGTACGCGACCAAACCGGCCAAGGCCAAACTCGCCACCCCCACCGCCATCCCGGTACGCGTGGTCGCCGTCGCCGAAAAAGACGTACCACGCTACGTCAGTGGCATCGGTTCGGTGCTGTCCCTGCACAGCGTCGTGGTCCGCCCGCAAATCGACGGCATCCTCACCAGACTGCTGGTCAAGGAGGGCCAACTGGTGAAAAAAGGTGACCTGCTGGCCACCATCGACGACCGGTCGATCCGCGCCAGCCTCGACCAGGCCCGGGCACAATTGGGCGAAAGCCAGGCGCAACTGCAAGTGGCGCTGGTCAACCTCAAGCGCTACAAGCTGTTGAGTGTCGACGACGGCGTGTCCAAGCAGACTTACGACCAGCAACAAGCCCTGGTCAACCAGCTCAAGGCCACCGCCCAAGGTAACCAGGCCTCGATTGACTCCGCCGAGGTACAGCTTTCCTACACACAAATTCGCTCCCCGGTCAGCGGTCGTGTCGGCATTCGTACCGTCGACGAAGGCAACTTCCTGCGCATGACCGACACCAAGGGCCTGTTCACGGTGACCCAGATCGACCCGATCGCCGTGGAATTCTCCCTGCCGCAGCAAATGCTGCCGACCCTGCAAGGCCTGATCAACGACCCACAGCACGCCCGGGTCAAGGCCTACATCGGTGCCGACGGCGAAACCGGCAACCTGCTCGGGGAGGGCCACCTGACCCTGATCGACAACCAGATCAACGCCAGCACCGGCACCATCCGCGCCAAGGCCGAGTTCGATAATCCGAGGCAGAAGCTCTGGCCGGGTCTGCTGGTGACGGTAAAGATTCAGACAGCCCTGGATAAAGATGCGCTGGTGGTGCCGCCGACAGTCGTACAACGCGGCCTCGACCAGCACTTCGTGTACCGGGTCAATGGCGACAAGGTCGAAGCCGTGCAGGTGCAGATGGTTTATCAAGGCAGCGGCCAGGACATCATCAAGGGTGTGAAGCCCGGTGATGTACTGGTCAGCGATGGTCAGTCGCGGCTCAAGCCCGGCGCTACTGTGCAAGTGCTGACCGAGCCGCCTCAAGTGGTGCGATCGGAGGCGGCGCAATGAAGGGCCATGGTTCGGTTTCAGCCTGGTGCATCGACCACCCGGTGGCCACGGTCCTGCTGACGTTCGCCCTGGTGCTGCTGGGTGTCATCGCGTTTCCGCGCCTTCCGGTAGCGCCGTTGCCGGAGGCAGAATTCCCGACCATCCAGGTGGCCGCGCAACTGCCCGGCGCCAGCCCGGAAACCATGGCTTCCTCGGTGGCCACCCCCCTGGAAGTGCAATTCAGCGCGATTCCCGGCGTGACCCAGATGACATCGAGCAGCGCCCTCGGCTCGACCATCCTGACCCTGCAATTCACCCTCGATAAAAGCATCGACACCGCGGCCCAGGAAGTGCAGGCCGCGATCAACACCGCCGCGGGCAAACTGCCCAAGGACATGCCGAACCTGCCGACCTGGCGCAAGGTCAACCCGGCCGACAGCCCGGTGCTGATCCTCAGCGTCAACTCGTCGCTGATGCCAGGCCCTGAGCTCAGCGACCTGACGGAAACCCTGTTGTCCCGTCAGCTCAGTCAGGTCGACGGTGTAGGCCAGGTCGTCATCACCGGTCAGCAGCGTCCGGCGATTCGCGTCCAGGTTTCGGCGGACAAGCTCGCGGCCATCGGCCTGACCCTCGCGGACATTCGCCTGGCGATCCAGCAGACCAGCCTCAACCTGGCCAAAGGGGCGCTGTACGGGGAGTCGAGCATCTCGACCCTGTCCACCAACGACCAGTTGTTCCACCCGGAGGACTACAGCCAGCTAATTGTTTCCTACAAGGACGGTGCACCGGTTCATCTGCGCGATGTCGCCAAAGTCGTCAACGGTTCGGAAGATGCCTACATCCAGGCTTGGGCGGGCTCGCAACCGGGGGTCAACCTGGTGATCTTCCGCCAACCAGGCGCCAACATCGTCGAGACCGTGGACCGCATTCAGGCCGCCTTGCCGGCACTGGAAGCGATGCTCCCCGCCTCGGTGCAGGTCAAGACGCTGATCGACCGCACCCAGACCATCCGTGCCTCGCTGCATGAAGTGGAAATCACCCTGCTGATTGCAATCATGCTGGTGGTGGCGGTGATGGCGCTGTTCCTGCGCCAACTGTCGGCCACGCTGATCGTGTCGGCAGTGCTCGGCGTGTCACTGATCGCCAGTTTCGCGCTGATGTATGTGATGGGCTTCAGCCTGAACAACCTGACCCTGGTGGCGATCGTGGTCGCCGTGGGCTTTGTGGTGGACGATGCGATCGTGGTGGTGGAGAACATCCACCGGCATCTCGAGGCCGGTGACGGCATGCGCGAGGCGGCGATCAAAGGCGCTGGCGAGATCGGATTTACCGTGGTTTCGATCAGTTTCTCGCTGGTGGCGGCGTTCATTCCGCTGCTGTTCATGGGCGGTGTAGTCGGCCGGCTGTTCAAGGAGTTCGCCCTGACCGCCACCTCGACCATCATGATTTCGGTGGTGGTCTCGCTGACATTGGCGCCAACGCTGGCAGCGCTGTTCATGCGCGCGCCGGTGCATCGCGCCCACGACAAACCGGGCTTCGGTGAACGCCTGTTGGCGTGGTACGAAAAAGGCCTGCGCCGCGCCCTCGCCCACCAGAAAGCGATGATCGGTGTGTTCGCTTTATCGCTGGCTCTGGCCGTCGCCGGTTACATCTTCATTCCTAAAGGTTTCTTCCCGATACAGGACACCGGTTTCGTCTTCGGCACCACCGAAGCTGCTGCCGATATTTCCTATGGCGACATGGTGAAAAAACACCTGGCGATGGCCGAAATCGTCGCTGCCGATCCCGCAGTCGAAACGTTTTCACATTCCGTCGGCGTCTCGGGCAGCAACCAGACCATTGCCAACGGCCGCTTCTGGATCACCCTGAAAAAACGCGGGGATCGCGATGTCTCGGCCAGCCAGTTCATCGACCGGATTCGCCCGCAACTGATGAAAGTCCCGGGCATCGTGCTCTACCTGCGTGCAGGGCAAGACATCAACCTCAGCTCCGGCCCGAGCCGCGCCCAGTACCAATACGTGCTCAAGAGCAACGACGGTGCGACCCTCAGCACCTGGACCCAACGCCTGACGGAAAAACTACGCGCCAACCCGGCCTTCCGCGACATTTCCAACGACCTGCAACTGGGCGGCAGCATCACCCACATCAGCATCGACCGCAGCGCCGCGGCACGTTTCGGCCTCACCGCCAGCGACGTCGACGAAGCCCTGTACGATGCCTTCGGCCAGCGCCAGGTCAATGAATTCCAGACCCAGATCAACCAGTACAACGTGATCCTGGAACTGGATACCAAACAGCGCGGCAAGGCCGAAAGCCTCAACTATTTCTACCTGCGCTCGCCCCTGAGCGGGGAAATGGTGCCGCTGTCGGCCCTGGCCAGGTTCGATGCGCCGACCATCGGCCCGCTGTCCATCGCCCATGACGGGATGTTTCCCGCCGCCAACCTGTCGTTCAACCTGGCCCCCGGCGTGGCGTTGGGCGATGCGGTGATCATGCTCAACCAGGCCAAGGCCGACATCGGCATGCCGACCGCCATCAGCGGCAACTTCCAGGGCGCGGCCCAGGCGTTCCAGAGTTCGCTGGCCAGCCAGCCGTGGCTGATCCTGGCGGCGCTGTTGGCGGTGTACATCATCCTCGGCGTGCTCTACGAGAGCTTCGTGCACCCGCTGACGATCATTTCCACCTTGCCTTCGGCGGGCCTCGGCGCAGTGATCATGCTGTGGATCTGCGGTCAGGACTTTTCGATCATGGCCTTGATCGGGCTGGTGTTGTTGATCGGTATCGTCAAGAAAAACGGCATCCTGATGATCGACTTCGCCCTCGAAGCGCAGCGCAATGGCGGACTGTCGCCAGAGGAAGCGATCTTCAAGGCCTGCATCACGCGGTTCCGGCCGATCATCATGACCACCCTTGCCGCCCTGCTCGGCGCCCTGCCGCTGATGCTCGGTTACGGCACCGGCGCCGAGTTGCGCCAGCCCTTGGGGATCGCCGTGGTCGGCGGCTTGCTGGTGAGCCAGGCGCTGACGCTGTTCACCACGCCGGTCATATACTTGTGGCTTGAGCGGCTATTCCATCGACCTAAACCTGCGCCAGAACCGGTGCTGGCGACCACAGACTGAGGCGGGGTCATGCGCGTTCTGATTATCGAAGACGAAGAAAAAACCGCGGACTATCTGCATCGCGGCCTGACGGAGCAGGGTTTCACCGTGGATCTGGCCCGCGATGGTGTGGAAGGCCTGCATCTGGCGCTGGAGAGCGACTACGCGGTGATCGTCCTCGACGTGATGCTACCGGGCCTCGACGGCTTCGGTGTGTTGCGCGCCCTGCGTGCGCGCAAGCAAACCCCGGTGATCATGCTCACCGCCCGCGAGCGTGTGGAAGATCGCATCAAGGGCCTGCGTGAAGGCGCCGATGACTATCTGGGCAAACCGTTTTCCTTCCTTGAACTGGTGGCACGCCTGCAAGCGCTGACCCGCCGTAGCGGCGGCCATGAACCGGTGCAGGTGAGTATCGCTGACCTGTGGATAGATTTGATCAGCCGCAAGGCCACCCGCGCCGGTACACGTCTGGAACTGACCGCCAAGGAGTTCTCGCTGCTCAGCGTGCTGGCCCGGCGTCAGGGCGAAATCCTCTCGAAAACCGCCATTGCCGAGATGGTCTGGGACATCAATTTCGACAGCGACGCCAACGTCGTCGAAGTCGCGATCAAACGCCTGCGGGCCAAGCTCGACGGGCCGTTCGAAGAAAAATTGCTGCACACCATTCGCGGTATGGGTTATGTTCTGGAGAGCCGTGGTGTCCAGTAATTCCATTGCGCTGCGCCTGAGCGGCATGTTCACACTGGTGGCGCTTCTGGTCTTTCTGTTGATCGGTTGGGCGCTGTACCAGCAGGTCGACAAGGGCCTGGGCCTGCTGCCCGAAGCCGAACTGGATGCGCGCTACAGCGTGCTCGAATCCACGGTCGGCCGTTACGGCACGCCCGAGCACTGGGTGAAGATCAACAACAAGCTCAACCTGCTGAGCGAAGAAGACAAACGCATCAGTTTCTGGATCATCAGCGGCGATCCGCACTACGAATACGGCAACCTGACCCCGCAGATCCGCGCCTTTGCCCAAGGGCCCCTGGGCACGCGCGACATGCATCTGCCGGAGCACCCGTATCCGCTGAAAGTGCTGGTCAGCGAATTCCCGGCCAAGGACCAGCGCCCAGCGCTGCGCTTCATGATCGCCATCGACACCGAAACGTTTTTCCATACCCAGCATCACCTACTGGTCGCGCTGATCAGCTTGGCGATTGTCGGCGTGCTGCTGGCCTCGGCACTGGGTTATTGGGTGGCGCGGATCGGGCTCAAGCCGCTGATCAAACTGTCCCAGGAAGCCCAGCGCCTGGCTCCGCCGTTGCGCTCGGGACGCTTGCGACTCTCACCGTTGCCGCCTGAGCTTGATCAATTCGTCAGTTCGTTCAACTCGACCCTGGAACGGGTCGAGCAGGCCTACTCGCGCCTTGAGTCATTCAACGCCGATGTCGCCCACGAACTGCGCTCGCCATTGACCAACCTGATCGGCCAGACCCAGGTCGCATTGACCCGCGGGCGCTCCGCCGAGCATTACTTCGAAGTGCTGCAATCGAACCTCGAAGAGCTTGAGCGACTGCGTTCGATCATCAACGACATGCTGTTCCTCGCCAGCGCCGATCAGGGCAGCAAGGCGACCAAACTGACGTCCACGTCGCTGGCGGATGAAGTAGCCACGACCCTGGAATATCTGGATTTCATTCTCGAGGACGCTCAGGTCCAGGTTGAGGTCAGTGGTGACGCGCAAGTGCGGATCGAAATCGCCCATCTGCGCCGGGCGTTGATCAACTTGTTGAATAACGCGGTGCAGCACACCGCGCCCGGGCAGGTGATTCAAGTGCGGATCGAAGTCCAGGAGCATCAAGTCAGCATCGGCGTCGCCAACCCCGGCTCGCCGATTGCCAGTGAGCATCTGCCGCGCCTGTTCGAGCGCTTCTACCGGGTCGATGCGTCACGCAGCAACAGCGGCCACAACCACGGTCTGGGGCTGGCCATCGTCAAGGCGATTGCGTTGATGCATGGTGGGGATGTGTTCGTGCGCAGTGACCATGGGATGAATACGTTCGGGATTCATCTTCCTGTCTGATCCTCTTCTTCCTTTGTGGGAGCGAGCCTGCTCGCGATGCAGGCAACGCGGTGCAACTCAAGGACCGAGGTGTTGCTATCGCGAGCAGGCTCGCTCCCACATTGGATTTGGGTTGAACACATATAGGCGGCCAACCCACTATTGCCATAACCGCAACAGTCCTTTCATGAATCCACTCTTTTTCCCCTCCCCCAAGATCCTTATCTTTGCCCGCACCAAACAGCACTTGCCAAGCAAGAAGGTTTTAAAGATGTCCAACAGTATGGGTATTGCCAGCGCTTTCGTTTTGTCCTCTTTGTTCCTGTCGCCGTTGGCGATGGCGGAAGAATCGCAGACTTTCGTTGCGCATAACGCCGCACGCGCTGCAACGTTCGAAGAGCATCGGATCGAGATGACAGCCAAAGCTGTGCAAGACGCCCAAGCCCCGCAAGCATCCAGCATCCAGGCCCAGCCACGGGTCGAGAAAGACAGCTGATCTGCACCGATCACTCCCGTTTCCCTCGACACTTTTCATCGGCTCTTCCCTTTGAAAAGTTGTCTTCAAAGCCGCTGCTGTCAGCGGCTTTTTTTATAGTGGCGACTCGACCTTCATTGCAATTTCTGCAACGAAAGTCACTGACGCCCACGCCATTGATCAATCGCACGAGCAACAGGAACGATTCACTCGGCTGCTGCGTTTATGCAACTACGCTTACAGCGTCCCTTTAGCAGACGTCAGCCCTATGACCGCAAGCCGTACCGCACATTTTCAAGGCCCGCCCGGGCGACCCGAAATCATGGTGATCGTCGGCAGCACCCTGACAGTCATTTCAATCCTGTGCATCGTCACTTTCCTGCTGATCCGCGAACACGCCAATGCCCAGCAGACCGCCACACGCAGCGCGACCACCATCGCGCAACTGATCGATGCCGATGTCCTGCGCACGGTCGAGCTCTATGACTTGACCTTGCAGGGCCTGATTGCCGCCGCCCAACGGGACGACCTGAAACAGGTTTCGCCGCAGATCCGCCATCTGGTGCTGTTCGACCGCTCTACCACCGCGCGCTACAAGGGCGACATCCTGCTGCTGGACAAGCACGGCGACGTGCTGGCCGACTCATCATTGATCGAACCGAAACCGGGCAACTTCGCTGACCGCGATTATTTCCTGGCCCATACCTTCAATCGTGACTCCGGCATGTTTATCAGCCGACCGTTCAAGCCGCGCTGCGACTGCGATGACAGCGACGAATGGCGTATCAGTTTCAGTCGGCGCATTTCCTCGCCCACGGGTGAATTCCTGGGGGTCGCGGTGGCGTCGATGCGCATGAGCTACTTCGACCAGCTGTTCAACAGCCTCGACATCGGCAACGGCAGTACGCTGGGCATCATCAATGATGACGGGGTTCTCCTGGCGCAGAAGCCGTACCGGGAACAAAACGTCATCGGCAAAAGCTTCTCCAGCCGCCCCAACGTCGTACGCATGCTGCGAGAGCGCAGTGGCACCTTTGAAAGCGTGTCGAGTGTCGACCATCAACGGCGCCTGTACACCTTTACCCGGGTCGGCAATCTGCCGCTGACCGTCATCGTGGCCCTTTCCATCGACGAAGTGTTCGCCGCCTGGAACCGCACGGCCTATGCGATCAGTGGTGCAACAGGGGTTTTGTGCATCGGCCTGTTGTGGCTGACCTGGATGCTCTGCCGCGAGCTGCGACGGCGCCAATATGCCGAGCAGGAATTGGCGCAGCTGGCGGCCACCGATGCCTTGACCGGCGTGGCCAACCGTCGATCCCTTGATCAGACCCTGCGCCATGAATGGTTTCGCGCGCAGCGCAGTGGCAAGCCGTTGTCGTTGCTGATGATCGATGCCGATCACTTCAAGGCCTTCAATGACCGGCACGGGCATCAGGCCGGCGACGAAGCCTTGCGGGCATTGGCCGAGGTCATTCGCGCCAATGTCCATCGCCCGGCGGACCTGGTGGCTCGCTATGGTGGCGAAGAGTTTTCAGTGGTCCTGGCCGAAACTGGCAGTGAAGGCGCGCAGCAGATCGCCGAACATATCCGCGAGGCGGTGCAAAAACTGCCACTGGTGGACACCGGTGAGCCGCCGATGAGCGTGAGTATCGGCATTGCCACCTGGACAGCGGCCAGCGATATCAGCCTTGAGCAATTGCTGTTCAGTGCGGACAAGGCGTTGTATCAGGCCAAGGAAGGGGGGCGTAACCGGGTGGTGACGGCCTGACCAACTGGCCCTATCGCGAGCAGGCTCGCTCCCACATTTGCACCGCATTCCTCTGTGGGAGCGAGCCTGCTCGCGAAAGCGACCTGTCAGGCAACACAAAATTCAGGATAAAAAAAGGCCACCCGAAGGTAGCCTTTAAAAAACTAGAGAGATTTTTTGCTTACACGGCCGCAACCGGACGCATGTAAGAGATCGGTGCAGTGCTGGCGTCTTCGAACGTCACGACTTCCCAGGCATCTGTCTGCTCAATCAACTTGCGCAGCAGCTGGTTGTTCAGTGCGTGGCCGGACTTGAAGCCCTTGAACTCACCAATCAGGCTATTGCCCAGCAGGTAGAGGTCACCAATTGCATCGAGAATCTTGTGCTTCACGAATTCGTCTTCATAACGAAGGCCGTCTTCGTTCAGTACGCCATCGGCGTCGACCACAATAGCGTTTTCAACGCTGCCGCCGAGTGCGAGGTTGTGCTTGCGCAGGTACTCGATGTCACTCATGAAACCGAAAGTACGGGCGCGGCTGACTTCTTTTACGAACGAAGTGCTGGAAAAATCCACGCTTGCACTTTGGGTGCGGTCCCGGAAAACCGGGTGATCGAAATCGATCTCGAAGCTCACCTTGAACCCTTCGAAAGGGACGAAAGTGGCGCGCTTGTCGCCGTCTTCCACTGTCACTTCACGCAGGATGCGGATGAATTTCTTGGCGGCGTCCTGTTCTTCCAGGCCTGCCGATTGAATCAGGAAAACGAAGGGTCCAGCGCTGCCATCCATGATCGGGACTTCGGACGCGGAGAGCTCGACGTAGGCGTTATCGATGCCCAGGCCAGCCATGGCCGAGAGCAAGTGCTCTACCGTGTCCACTTTGACGTCGCCATTGATCAGCGTGGTCGACATAGTGGTTTCACCGACGTTTTCCGCGCGGGCAGGAATCTGCACCACAGGGTCGAGGTCAGCGCGACAAAACACAATGCCAGTGTCGACAGGCGCAGGCTTGAGGGTCAGGTAGACCTTCTCCCCGGAGTGCAGGCCTACACCTGTGGCACGGATAATATTTTTCAGTGTGCGTTGTTTAATCATGGCTTGGGCCGCTTCAGCGCAAATTGCGAACTGGTATCAACAAAGGCTGGCGATGATAGCAGACCGAGCCTTTGCTGAACACCAATCACCTTCATAGCCCTGATACATTCCATCAATCGGCCTGACGACGCAGGAAAGCCGGGATGTCCAGGTAGTCCAGGTCATCTTGCGGATTCATCTTCGCGGCAGTCGCAGCACCGGCCTGGGCCTGGTTGCGCATGACGGTCGGACGGTCCAGGTCACGGTAGTTCACCGCTGGAGCTTCCTGACGAACAGGGGCCTGTTGTTGTGGCTGTGCAGACATCGAAGTGTGAACTGTGTTGTCGATGATCTTCACAGGCTTCTCGATTTTAGCGCCTAAACCTGTGGCAACGACAGTCACGTGCAACTCGTCGCGCATGTCCGGATCGATAACGGTACCGACCTTGACCATCGCGTGCTCGGAAGCGAAGGCTTCAATGATGCTACCCACGTCGGAGTACTCACCCAGAGACAGGTCAGGACCGGCAGTGATGTTCACCAGGATGCCGCGTGCGCCTTGCAGGTTCACGTCTTCGAGCAGCGGGTTGCGGATGGCCGCTTCGGTCGCTTCACGTGCGCGGTTCGGACCGCTGGCGCAGCCAGTGCCCATCATTGCCATGCCCATTTCGCTCATCACGGTACGCACGTCAGCGAAGTCGACGTTGATCATGCCCGGACGCTTGATGATGTCGGAGATACCGCGAACGGCACCGGCCAGTACATCGTCGGCCTTGGCGAAAGCCGACAGCAGGCTTGCGTCTTTACCGAGGATGGTCAGCAGCTTCTCGTTGGGAATGGTGATCAACGAGTCGACGCTTTCAGACAGCAGACGGATGCCTTCGTCGGCGATCTGCATGCGCTTGCGGCCTTCGAACGGGAACGGACGAGTCACGACCGCAACGGTCAGGATGCCCATTTCCTTGGCCACTTCGGCGATGATCGGCGCAGCACCGGTACCGGTACCGCCGCCCATGCCAGTGGTGATGAACACCATGTTGGTGCCCTGCAGGACTTCGGCAATGCGCTCACGGTCTTCCAGAGCAGCCTGACGACCTACTTCAGGGTTGGCGCCAGCGCCCAGGCCCTTGGTCACACCGGTACCCAGTTGCAGGATGGTCCGCGCGCCGATGGATTTCAGCGCCTGGGCATCAGTGTTGGCGCAGATGAACTCAACGCCTTCAATGTTGCTCTTGACCATGTGGTTGACAGCGTTGCCGCCGCCACCGCCGACACCGATAACTTTGATTACCGGGCTTGCGGGGATGTTGTCTACGAGTTCGAACATTTTCCCTCTCCTTACATTCTCTAGTTTTTTCGCCTACTGCGTGCTTCGGTGAAACGGTATTACGGTAAAGCTTTAGAAATTGCCCTGGACCCACTTCTTCAGTCGGTCCAGCAACGGAGCCTGTGGCTCTTCGTTGCTGTAGCTGTCGCGGCTGCCGATGCCCGAGAACGAGATGCCGTCGGACTGCTTCTGCAGGCCGTACATCAACAGGCCGACGCCGGTGGAATAGATCGGGTTGCGTACCACGTCATCCAGACCTTTCACGCCGTGAGGCACGCCCAGACGGACCGGCATGTGGAAGATTTCCTCGGCCAGTTCGGTGGCGCCTTCCATCTTCGCGGTACCGCCGGTCAGCACGATGCCGGCCGGGATCAGGTCTTCGTAGCCGCTGCGGCGCAGTTCGGCCTGGATCAGCGTGAACAGTTCGTCGTAGCGCGGCTCGACCACTTCGGCCAGGGCCTGGCGGGACAGTTCGCGCGGCGGACGGTCGCCGACGCTTGGCACCTTGATGGTTTCACCGGCACCGGCCAGTTTGGCCAGGGCGCAGGCGTAGCGAATCTTGATTTCTTCGGCGTACTGGGTCGGGGTGCGCAAGGCCATGGCGATGTCGTTGGTCACCTGGTCACCGGCAATCGGGATCACCGCGGTGTGACGGATCGCGCCTTCGGTGAAGATCGCGATGTCGGTGGTGCCGCCGCCGATGTCCACCAGGCACACGCCCAGTTCTTTCTCGTCATCGGTCAGTACCGAGTACGCGGAAGCCAGTTGCTCGAGAATGATGTCGTCGATTTCCAGACCGCAGCGGCGCACGCATTTTTCAATGTTCTGTGCAGCGTTGACGGCGCAGGTGACCACGTGGACCTTGGCTTCCAGACGCACGCCGGACATGCCCAGCGGCTCGCGGACGCCTTCCTGGTTATCGATCACGTAATCCTGCGGCAGGGTGTGCAGCACACGCTGGTCAGCCGGGATCGCCACGGCCTGGGCAGCGTCGAGCACACGCTCAAGGTCCGCCGAGCTGACTTCGCGATCACGAATCGCCACGATGCCGTGGGAGTTCAGGCTGCGGATGTGATTGCCGGCCACGCCGACGAACGCCGAGTGAATGCGGCAACCAGCCATCAGCTGCGCTTCTTCGATGGCGCGCTGG
This sequence comes from Pseudomonas fluorescens, assembly GCF_040448305.1. NCBI lineage: Bacteria > Pseudomonadati > Pseudomonadota > Gammaproteobacteria > Pseudomonadales > Pseudomonadaceae > Pseudomonas > Pseudomonas fluorescens. Next base: position 5,699,388 of record NZ_CP148752.1, read on the forward strand.
ATCGATTGCACGGTGGATTCAATGTTCACCACCACGCCTTTTTTCAGGCCACGGGACGGATGGGTACCGATCCCGACGATTTCCAGCGTGCCGTCGTCCGCGACCTCGCCCACCAGCGCCACCACCTTGGAGGTGCCGATATCGAGACCGACGATCATTTTGCCGCTTTGCACGTTTGCCATGGGTCCTGCCTCTTCTTAATTCTTCGCGACAGCGGGTTGGGCTGCCGTGGGCGCTACAGGTTCCCGCCAGCCAACAGCGAGGCCGTTGGCGTAGCGCAGATCGATGCGCGCAATGTTCGTAATCTGTTCTTTGAGCGTCTTGTCATAGATGGCGATGAAACGGCGCATCTTTTCCACCTGGTTGCCGCGTCCCAGCAGCAGTTCGATCCCGGGACCCGCGCTGCCGGGGCCGGTGGTCAGGAACCAGCTGCCGCGATCACGCAGTTCCAGGCGAGCTATCGAGAAGCCCAGCGGCCTGAGCATCTGACTCAGCACCTGGTATTGCTGCATCACTTGCTGTTGAGCTCGCTGCGGGCCGAACAGCTGAGGCAAGTGTTCGTAGTTCGCCAGCTCGCGCGGGGTGAAGGCCTGACCCTGATTGTTCAACAGCGACTCGTCGCCCCAACGGGCCACCGGCAGTTGTTCTTCCAGGCGGATCACCACTTGATCCGGCCACACCCGGCGCACTTCGGCGTGGGCAATCCATGGCATCGTTTCCAGCTCGGTGCGCATGCTCGCCAGGTCGATGGTGAAGAAGCTCGACGCCACGTAAGGGGCGATCCGCTGCTGCACTGCTTGCTGGCTGATGTAACTCAAGTCGCCCTGCACGTTGATTTTGGTGATCGGCCGGTCGGCATACGGCAACAGCCGTGTCGCGCCTTCGTAAGTACCGAACCCCAAAGCCACCAGCACTACCGGCCAGAACAGGCTTTTCAGAAAGCCGAAATTGGCTTTCGGCAGGCGCGCGGACATCGGCTCTTTGGCCACCATTCGGCTGGCACCCCGCGGTACCGGCTTGCGGCCGGTCGGTGCGGTGGGCTGATGTCTGAGCTGAGCGCCTTGCATGGCCTTAACCTCTCGTCGACTCTTGGTTACCGGCAGCATTGCCGGCAACGCTCTGGGCCAGAATGGCCAGAACCAGTTGCTGGAAATTCAGACCGGCAGCACGGGCCGCCATCGGCACCAGGCTGTGATCGGTCATGCCCGGTGCTGTGTTGACTTCCAGGAACCAGAACTGCCCGTCGGCGTCCTGCATCACGTCTGCCCTGCCCCAACCGGCGATACCCAGCGCTTCACAGGCTTTCGCCGTGAGGTCCATGAGTTCCTTTTCCTTGGCGCTGTCCAGACCGCACGGAATGCGGTACTGGGTATCGTTGGCGATGTACTTGGCGTCGTAGTCGTAGAAGCTGTGCGTCGTGCCCAGGGCAATCGGTGGCAACACCTGGTCACGCAGGGTGGCGATGGTGAACTCCGGACCGTGAATCCATTGCTCGACCAGCACTTGCGAATCGTAGGTACTGGCCGCTTTCCATGCGTCGATCAATTCGGACGCGGAACTCACTTTGGCCATACCGATACTTGAACCTTCATGGGCCGGTTTGACGATCAAAGGGAAGCCCAGTTCCGTTGCCGCCGAAATACAATCGGCCTCGCTGCTCAGTACCGCGTGACGTGGGGTCGGAATGCCCAGGCTGTGCCAGACCTGCTTGGTGCGCAGTTTGTCCATGGCCAGGGCCGAAGCCAGGATGCCGCTGCCGGTGTACGGAATGCCCAGGCATTCGAGCAGGCCCTGCATGCTGCCGTCTTCACCGCCACGGCCGTGGAGGATGATGAAGGCGCGGTCGATCTTTTCGTTGAGCAGTCGCTGCAGCAGGTCATCGCCCACGTCGAGGCCGAACGCGTCCACACCGGCGCTTTGCAGTGCGTCCAGAACGGCGTTACCCGACTTCAGGGAGACCTCACGCTCGGCACTCTTGCCGCCGAACAGCACGGCGACGCGGCCGAAGTCTTTCGGCGCGATCGTGGAGACCAGGTTGGCGTAGGCAGCAGTCATTTCAACTTCCCCTTCTCCGGCGCGGCAACGGCACCGGCGAACAACTCACTTTTCAACAGTTTTGGTGCGAGACCGCCAATATCGCCGGCGCCCTGGCACAGCAGGATGTCGCCGGCGCGCAGCAGCGGCTTGACCACTGGCGCGAGGTCGACACCACGCTCGATGTAGATCGGATCAAGCTGGCCACGCTGACGGATGCTGTTGCACAGCTTGCGGCTGTCGGCGCCCGGAATCGGCTCTTCGCCGGCCGGATAGACTTCCATCAGCAGCAGGACGTTGGCGTCGGCCAGCACATTGACGAAATCGTCGTACAGGTCACGGGTACGGCTGTAACGGTGCGGCTGGTAGACCATCACCAGGCGGCGCTCCGGCCAGCCGCCGCGTACGGCCTTGATCACGGCCGCGACTTCCGTCGGGTGGTGACCGTAGTCATCGACCAGCATCACATTGCCGCCGTCCACCGGCAGTTCGCCGTAGACCTGGAAGCGTCGGCCGACACCCTGGAACCCGGACAGGCCCTGGACGATGGCTTCATCGCTGACGCCTTCGTCGGTGGCGATGCAGATGGTTGCCAGTGCGTTCAATACGTTGTGGTTGCCCGGCATGTTCACCGAAACATCCAGCGGCTCACGGTCAGGGCGCAGCACGGTGAAGAAGGTCTGCATGCCTTGCTGGCGCACGTTGATGGCACGCACGTCGCAGTCTTCGCCGAAACCATAGGTGACCGTCGGGCGTTTGACCTGCGGGAGGATTTCACGCACCACCGGATCGTCCAGGCACACCACCGCCAGACCGTAGAACGGCAGGTTGTGGAGGAACTCGACGAAGGTTTTCTTCAGTTTGTTGAAGTCACCGTCGTAGGTCGCCATGTGATCGGCGTCGATGTTGGTGACCACGGCCACCAGCGGCTGCAAGTGCAGGAAGCTGGCGTCGCTTTCGTCGGCTTCGGCGATCAGGTAGCGGCTGGTGCCAAGCTGGGCATTGGTGCCCGCGGCATTCAGGCGTCCACCAATGACGAATGTCGGGTCCAGGCCACCGGCGGCGAACACCGAAGCGATCAGGCTGGTGGTGGTGGTTTTGCCGTGGGTACCGGCAACGGCGATGCCGTGGCGATAACGCATCAGCTCAGCCAGCATCTCTGCACGCGGCACCACCGGAATACGGCGTTCCAGCGCGGTGGCGACTTCCGGGTTGGACGTGTTCACGGCGCTCGACACCACCAGCACATCGGCAGCGGCGGCGTTCTCGGCGCGGTGGCCGATGAAGATCTGCGCCCCGAAGGACTCCAGACGCTCGGTCACCGGCGAAGCCTTCAGGTCGGAACCGGACACTTCATAGCCCAGGTTCAACAACACTTCAGCAATCCCGCACATGCCCACACCGCCGATACCGACGAAGTGGATGCGGCGGATGCGGCGCATTTCCGGTTGCGGCATGGCTTTCTGATTCTCAACCATGGGCCACCTCCAGGCAGCTATCGACCACGTTACGGGTGGCATCGGGTTTGGCCAGGCGGCGTGCTGCAGTAGCCATTTCGTTGAGTCGTTGTGGTTGCATCAGGACCTCTGTCAGGCGAGCGGCAAGATCCGCTGCGCCAGTCGTTCTTTGTGGCATCAGGAAGGCTGCGCCTTCACGGGCCAAATATTCGGCGTTGCGGGTCTGGTGATCGTCGATGGCGTGAGGCAAAGGCACCAGCATCGAGGGCAGACCGGCAGCGGCCAGTTCACTGATGGTCAGCGCGCCTGCGCGGCACACCACCAGGTCGGCCCAGCTGTAGGCTTGGGCCATGTCTTTGATGAAGGGCTGCACCTGCGCCTCGACGCCAGCCGCGCGATAGCGCTCTGCAGTCACTTCATCGTGGTTTTTGCCGGCCTGATGGAACACTTCCGGACGCAAATCGGCAGCGACTTGCGACAGGGCTTCAGGCAGCAGCTTGTTCAACGGCTCTGCACCCAGGCTTCCGCCCAGGATCAGCAAACGCGCCTTGCGACCGGCCAGGGCAGGTCGCGATGTCTCGAGGAACAGCTCGGTGCGCACCGGGTTACCGGTGGTCCGGCGGCTGTCCGACAGGGTAAAGGTGTCGGGGAACGCTTCACAGACTCGGGCGGCCAACGGCACCAGCAACCGATTGGCGGTACCGGCCACGGCGTTCTGCTCGTGAACGATCACCGGCACACCGGCCAGTTTGGCCGCGACACCGCCAGGACCGGTCACAAAACCACCAAATCCAACGACGCAGACCGGCTGCAGACGGCGAATGATCGCCCGCGCCTGCCAGACCGACTTGAACAACATGAACGGTGCCTTGAGCAGGGACAATTTGCCCTTGCCGCGCAGACCGCTGGCGTGGATCCGATGCAACTCGATACCTGCCGCCGGCACCAGATCGTTCTCGATCCCACGCGGGGTGCCGAGCCAGTGCACGGTATAGCCGCGCGCCTGGAATTCGCGGGCACAGGCCAGCGCCGGGAACACGTGACCACCGGTGCCGCCGGCCATGATCATGACGTTAGCGCCCATGGTTCGTCTCCTCGGCGAAGTCGCTCTCATGGAACTCCATCTCTTCACTGCCCAGGTGGGTTCGACTTTCCCACTCGATACGCAACAGCAAGCCGAGACAGGCACAGCAGATCACCAACGAACTGCCGCCATAACTGAGGAACGGCAGGGTCAGACCCTTGGTCGGCAGTAGGCCGACGTTCACGCCGATGTTGATCAGGAATTGACCAATCCACAGGAACGACAGACCGTATGCCACGTAAGCTGCAAAAAACTGCTTGGCCTTTTCAGCCCACAAACCGATGTACATGCCGCGAATACACACAAAGACGAACAGTGCCACGGTGCACAACGAACCCACCGCCCCCAGCTCTTCGGCCAGGACCGAGAACACGAAGTCAGTGTGGGCTTCCGGCAGGTAGAACTGTTTCTGCACGCTATTGCCCAGGCCAACGCCCAGCCACTCGCCGCGACCGAAGGCGATCAATGCCTGGGACAACTGATAGCCGGCGCCGAACTGGTCGGCCCACGGGTCGGCAAAGTTGGTCAGACGCGCCATTCGATACGGCTGCATTTGAATCAACAGCACCACCGCGCCGACGGCCAGGACCACCATCAGGGAAAAACGGAACAGCCCGACGCCGCCAAGGAACAGCATCGCCGCCGCCGCCCCCATCATCACGACGGTGGCACCGAAGTCCGGCTCCATCAGCAGCAGGCCCGCCATCGGCAGCAGCACGATGAACGGCTTGAAGAAGCCCATCCAGCTTTCACGCACTTCTTTCTGGCGACGCACCAGATAACCGGCGAGGTAGATCACCACGAACACCTTGGCGATCTCGGAAGGCTGGACGTTGAAGAAACTGAAGCCGATCCAGCGCATCGAGCCGTTAACCTCACGGCCGATCCCCGGAATGATCACCATCACCAGCAAGCCGAACGCACCCAGCAGCATCAGCCAGCCCAGGCGTTGCCAGGTGGCGATAGGGATCATCATGGTGACGATGCAGGCCCCCAGGCCCAGCACCGCATAAATCAGGTGGCGAATCATGTAATACAGGGCGCTGCCCGACTGCACGGCCGCCACTTCGGTCGATGCCGAGGCGATCATGATCAGCCCCAGGCCGAGCAGCGTCAGGCAACCGGCGAGCATCGGAAAGTCGAGGTCAATACCGCGCCCGGTGATGAGCGGCGATGGATACGGCTTGATGATGCCTTTCAGACTCATGCCAGATCCTCCACGGCTTGGACGAACTGGTGACCACGGTCTTCGTAGTTCTTGAACATGTCGAAACTGGCGCAGGCTGGCGACAGCAGCACTACGTCGCCCGGTTGGGCTGCGGCACGGCATTGCTCGACGGCTTCGACCAGGGAGCCGGCGCGGATCAGCGGTACGGCATCGCCGATGGCCTCGCCGATCTTGTCGGAGTCACGGCCCATCAGCACCACCGCGCGGCAATTGGCCGCCACCGGATCGCGCAGGTCCTTGAACTCGGCACCCTTGCCGTCGCCACCGGCGATCAGCACGACTTTGCCGTCGATGTCTGCGCCCAAACCTTCGATGGCCGCCAGTGCGGCGCCGACGTTGGTGGCTTTGGAATCGTTGTAGTAGCCCACGCCGTCGAGGTCACGAACCCATTGGCAACGATGCTCGAGACCGGCAAAGGTGCGCAGGCTCGACAGCATGGCATCGAACGGCAGGCCAACCGCATGGCCCAGGGCCAGGGCCGCCAGGGCGTTGGACTGGTTATGGGCGCCGCGAATCTTCAATTCGCGCACCGGCATCAGGTTCTGGAATTCGAAGGCCAGGTATTTCTCGCCGTCTTCTTCACGGATACCAAACGCCTTGAAATCGGGTTTGCTCAGGCCGAAAGTCCAGCATGGCTGCCCTTCACCCATCAACGGACGACTCAGGGCGTCCTGGCGATTGACCACGAACTGCCTGGCGCCACGGAAGATCCGGTGCTTGGCCAGGTGATAGGCCGGCAGACCGCTGTAACGGTCCATGTGGTCTTCGCTGACGTTGAGCACGGTCGCCACTTCGGCGTTGAGCTGATCGGTGGTTTCCAGCTGGAAACTCGACAACTCCATCACGTACAGCTCGATGTCGTCGCTGAGCAAGTCCAACGCCGGGGTACCGAGATTGCCACCGACGGCAACACGTTTGCCGGCCGCAGCCGCCATTTCGCCGACCAGCGTGGTGACGGTACTTTTCGCGTTGGAGCCGCTGATGGCCACGATCGGCGCCTTCGCGTTACGCGCGAACAGCTCGATGTCACCGGACAATTTCACGCCTCGGGCGGCGGCAGCCTGCAGGGCCGGGGTCGCCAGCGCCAGGCCGGGGCTCACGTAGAGCTCGTTGGCACGGCACAGGAATTCGACGTCGAGCTCGCCACAACGCACTTCCACGTGCGGATAGTCACGCTTGAGCGTGGCCAGTTCCGGTGGATTTTCCCGCGTATCGGCCACGGCAAACGCCACGCTCCGGTTCGCCAGGAAGCGAACCAGGGACATGCCGCTCTTGCCGAGGCCGACAACGATGCGGAAGTGGTCAGAAGCGATCAGAGACACGAGTTTCTACCTCAGCTTCAGGGTGGCAAGGCCGACCAGCACGAGAATCACGGTGATGATCCAGAAACGGACGATCACGCGCGGCTCGGGCCAGCCCTTGAGTTCAAAGTGGTGGTGAATCGGTGCCATGCGGAACACGCGGCGACCGGTCAGTTTAAAAGAGGCGACCTGAATGACGACGGACAGGGTTTCCATCACGAACACGCCACCCATGATGAACAGGACGATTTCCTGACGGACGATCACCGCGATGGTGCCCAGGGCCGCGCCCAGCGCCAGTGCGCCGACGTCACCCATGAAGACTTGTGCCGGATAGGTGTTGAACCAGAGGAAGCCCAGGCCAGCTCCGATCAACGCGCCACAGAACACGATCAACTCGCCTGCGCCCGGTACGTAAGGAATCAGCAGGTATTCGGCGAACTTCACGTTACCCGACAGGTAGCAGAAAATCCCCAGGCCACCGCCGACCATCACGGTCGGCATGATCGCCAGGCCGTCGAGGCCGTCGGTCAGGTTGACCGCGTTGCTCGAACCGACGATCACGAAATAGGTCAGGACGATGAAGCCGGCGCCCAATGGAATGCTGTAGTCCTTGAGCATCGGCAGGATCAGCGTGGTTTCCACCGGCGTGGCGGCGGTCACATACAGAAAGATCGCCGCGCCCAGGCCGAATACCGATTGCCAGAAATACTTCCAGCGGCTTGGTAACCCACGGGAGTTTTTCTCGATGACCTTGCGGTAGTCGTCGACCCAGCCGATGGCGCCGAACAGCAGGGTCACCAGCAACACGACCCAGACGTAACGGTTGCTCAGGTCAGCCCACAACAGGGTGCTGACACCGATGGACGACAGAATCAGTGCGCCGCCCATGGTTGGCGTACCCGATTTGGACAGGTGCGACTGCGGGCCGTCATTGCGAACGGATTGACCGATCTGACGGTTCTGCAGGGTGCGGATCATCCACGGGCCATAGCACAGCGACAAGACCAGCGCGGTCAGTACACCGAGAATCCCGCGCAGGGTCAGGTACTGGAAGACCGCGAAGCCTTTGTAGAACTGTTGCAGATACTCCGCTAGCAGCAGCAGCATTAATGTTTCTCCAGACTGGACCCGCACAAGGCGGCGACGACGTTTTCCATCGCAGCGCTGCGCGACCCCTTGATCAAAATGGTGGTGTTTGTGTCTTGCTCGGCGCCCAGGGCCTTGATCAGCTCAGCCTGCGTGCTGAAGTGAAAAGCCTGTGGACCGAATGCGTTCACGGCGTGAGCCATCATTGGCCCGACGGCGTACAGCGCAGAAACCTTGCCACGGGCGTACTCGCCCACGTCGCGGTGCCCCTGCTCCGCCCATTCGCCCAACTCGCCGATATCCCCGAGCACCAGGACGGTGCGACCGGAAAAGCCGGCCAGTATATCAACGGCAGCGCACATGGAGGTGGGATTGGCGTTGTAAGTGTCATCGATCACGCGTATGCCATTGCTGGCCAATTGCGCAACGGTGCGACCCTTGACCGGTTGCACCGCGCCAAGGCCGGCGGCGATACCGAACAGCGACACACCCAGGGCATGGGCGGCAGCGGCGGCGGCCATGGCATTGGCGACGTTGTGGGTGCCGAGCAGGTTCAGTTGAACGCGCTCCGAGCCTTCAGGGCTGTGCAGGTTGAACGCCGGGCAGCCGCGAGCATCGGTGGCAAGGTCACTGGCGTAGAAATCGGCGCTGGCGTTGCTCAACGCAAACGTCAGCACTTTGCGATCACCGGCACGTGCCTTCCAGATACCGAATGCCTTGTCGTCGAGATTGAGAACGGCGACGCCATCGGCATCCAGCCCTTCGATGATCTCGCCCTTGGCTTCGACGATTTTGTCCGGACCGCCGAACTCACCGACGTGGGCGGTCCCGGCGTTATTGAGAATGGCCACATGGGGTTTGGTCATGCTCACGGTGTAGGCAATTTCGCCCAGGCGCGAGGCACCCAGCTCGATCACCGCAGCGGTATGTTCCGGCGCCAGTTCGAGCAGGGTCAGCGGAACGCCGAGGTCATTATTCAGGTTGCCACGGGTCGCCAGCACTGCACCGCGCGTGCGCAGGATGCTCGCAAGCATTTCCTTGACCGTGGTCTTGCCGCTGGAACCGGTAATGGCTGCAACGGGTTGGGTGAACGCGGCGCGGTTCAACGCACCGAGCTGCCCCAACGCCTGACGGGTGTCGCTGACCAACAGTTGCGGCAGCGTGCTGTCGGCGACTTCACGCTCGACCAGCGCGGCCACGGCGCCCTTGGCGGCGACTTCATTCAGATAATCATGACCATCGAAGCGCGGACCGGCCAACGCGATAAACAGTTGACCGGGCTTGATTGCGCGACTGTCGATGCTGACACCGTCGAAACTGGCATCGGCGGACACCAGGCGAGCATTCAGCGCGCCGGTCAGCTCGCTCAGTTTCAAGGCCTTAAGCATGGGCCACCTCCCACGCGCTCAAGGCATGAACGGCCTCGACCAGATCGGAAAAGGCATGACGCTCGCCGTTGATTTCCTGATAGTCCTCGTGACCTTTACCGGCCAGGACAATCACGTCATCCACCGAGGCACTGGCGATCAGCCGGGCAATCGCCTGACCACGACCGGCAACGAACTCCACTTTATCCACAGCCGTGAAACCGGCGCGGATGTCATCGAAAATCACTGCAGGGTCTTCAGTACGCGGATTGTCGTCGGTGACCAGTACGCCATCGGCCAGGCGCTCGACCACTTCGGCCATCAACGGACGCTTGCCGCGATCGCGGTCGCCGCCACAGCCGAACAGGCACAGCAACCGGCCCTTGGCGTGTGGACGCAGGGCCAGCAGTACTTTTTCCAGGGCATCCGGGGTGTGGGCGTAATCGACCACCACCAGCGGCTGCGAGCCACCGCCCAGACGCTGCATGCGACCGGCAGGGCCTTCAAGCTTCGGCAGCACCTTGAGGATTTCGTCCAGGGCATAATCCAGACCGAGCAACGCACCGACCGCCGCCAGGACATTGCTCAGGTTGAAGCGACCGAGCAAGGTGCTGCGCAAGAGGTGCTCGCCCTGTGGCGTGACCAGCGTGGCGCGCACGCCTTCGTCGTCGAATTGCGCCTGACGGCAATACAGGTAGGCGCTGGAATCTTCCAGGCTATAGGTGATCAACCGCGACTCGCACTTGTCGGCGGCCAGTTGCCGACCAAACTTGTCGTCGAGATTGACCACGCGGCATTTCAAATCATTCCAGGCAAACAACCTGGACTTGGCTTCGCCGTAAGCCTGCATGGTGCCGTGGTAATCCAGGTGATCGCGGGACAGGTTAGTCATCACCGCCACATCGAAGGCCAGTGCCGTCACACGGCCCTGGTCCAGGCCATGGGAAGAAACCTCCATCGCCACAGCTTTGGCCCCGGCCTTCTTCAGGTCCGCCAGGGTCGCTTGCACGGCAATCGGATTCGGCGTGGTGTGCAGGCCGCTTTCCAGCGCGCCGTAGAAACCCGAACCGAGCGTGCCGACCAGGCCGCAGTGCTGGCCGAGCAGGTCCAGTGCCTGGGCGACCAATTGCGTCACGCTGGTCTTGCCGTTGGTGCCGGTTACGCCCACCAGGTTCAGGTGATGGCTCGGCTCGCCATAAAAACGCCCGGCGATGTCCGACAGTTGAGCCGCCAGGCCTTTGACCGGAATCAGCGGCACTTCCGTGATCGGCAGGACCGTGGCGCCTTCTATTTCATAGGCCACCGCAGCCGCGCCGCGTTGCAAGGCGTCGGCAATATGCGCGCGTCCATCGAATTTCCCGCCCGGCACGGCGAGGAACAGATCACCCGCGCGCACATTGCGGCTGTCCAGGGCGAGTTCGCGAATCAGCAGATCGTGGCCGGCGTGAGGGAAAATCTTGTTCAGGCTCAGGGACATCAGCCGCGCCCTCCATTGGCTTTCAGCGGAACGACCGGTGTTGCGTTCGCTTGTTGAGTAGGTGGCAGGTTGTCCGGCGTAATGTTCATCAGGCGCAGGGTGCCCGACATCACGCGACTGAACACCGGCGCGGAAACCAGGCCGCCGAAGTAACCGGCCTTGGTCGGCTCGTCGATTACCACCACGATTGCGTAGCGCGGATCGCTCATCGGGCCGAACCCGGCGAACAGCGAGCGATAGGAATTCTCGGCGTAACCTTTGGTGCCGACCGACGTTTTACGCGCGGTACCCGATTTGCCGCCCACGTGATACGCCGGCACCTGCGCACGGAATACACCGCGCGGGGCCTCGATCACTTGTTGCAGCATGGTTTGCATGGTTTTCGCGACAGCTTCCGGCAATACCTGAGTGGTTTGCGGCGCCTTGTCGGTCTTGATCAGGGTCAGCGGTGCGAGACGACCATTGTTGGCCAGGGCCGAGAAGGCGTGGACCAACTGGATCGCGGTAACCGAGATACCGTAGCCGTAGGACAGCGTGGCGGTTTCAGCCTTGCGCCATTCGCGGTAGTTCGGCAGGTTGCCGACGCGCTCGCCCGGGAAGCCGAGGCCAGTGTCCTGGCCGAGGCCGACTTTCTGCGCCAGGCGGAAAATCGTTTCGCCGCCTATATCGAATGCGACCTTACTCATGCCGACGTTACTGGAGTTGATCAGGATGCCGGTCAGGTCGAGCACCGGACCTTCGGACTTGGAAACGTCCTTGATGGTGTACTTGCCAATCTGCAAGGTGCCCGGATACACCTCGACGGTGTCGCTCGGTTTCCAGCGGCCGGTTTCAATGGCGGCGCTCATCGAGATCGCCTTCATGGTCGAGCCTGGCTCGAACACGTCGATCATCGCGCGGTTACGCATCATCGCCGGCTGCAGGTTGCGGCGGTTGTTCGGGTTGTAGGTCGGCTGGTTGACCATCGCGAGGATCTCGCCGGTCTTCACGTCCATGATCACCAGGCTGCCGGCCTTGGCGCCGTTCTCGATGATCGCGTTGCGCAATTCGCGGTTGGCCAGGTATTGCAGGCGCAGGTCAATGGACAACGCCAAGGGCTTGCCGGCCTTGGCGTTTTTGGTGACCTGCACATCCTTGATCAGCCGGCCGCGCCGGTCCTTGATCACCTGACGCTTGCCAGGGACCCCGGCCAGCCATTCGTCGTAGGCCAGTTCGACGCCTTCACGACCGTGATCGTCGATGTCGGTAAACCCGACCATATGAGCAGTGACTTCGCCGGCAGGATAAAACCGCCGGAACTCCTCGATGCCATAGACACCCGGCACCTTCAGGTCGAGCACAGCCTGGCCCTGCTCAGGCGTCAGCCCGCGCACCAGGTAAATGAATTCTTTGTTGGCCTGGGCTTCGAGACGTTCGGCCAGGGCTTTCGGGTCCTGCCCCAAGGCAGCCGCCAGTGCTGGCCACTTCTCTTTGGCCGTTTGCATTTCCTTGGCGTTGGCCCAAAGGGTGGTGACCGGAGTACTCACGGCCAAAGGCTCGCCGTTACGGTCGGTGATCAGACCACGGTGAGCCGGAATCGGAATATGACGAACACTGCGGGCATCGCCCTGACCTTTAAGGAAGGCACGGTCGACCACTTGCAAATCGATGATGCGCCAGGCAATCGCGGCCACCATGATGCCGAGCAAACCCAGCACCAGACGGAACCGCCATGGGAAGAGCGCGCCTTCGAGTTTCATCATGGCGCCACCATCTTCACGTCAGCGGCACCGGGGATGTGCATTTTCAATTGTTCGGTGGCCAGCACTTCGATACGGCTGTGGGCGGTCCAGGTGCTCTGCTCCAGAATCAACCGGCCCCACTCCGCCTGCGCCTTGTCGCGCACGCTCAATTCGTTGTACAGCGAATTCAACAGCTGACGGTTCCAGTGCGCGCTGTAGGACACGCCGATGGCCGACACGAGCACACCGACAAACAGCAGCAGCATGAAGAAGCTTCCGCCGGGCAATGGCTTGGCGAAAAGCTTGCTCACCGCAGCTTCTCCGCCACGCGCATGACAGCACTACGGGAACGTGGGTTGGCTTTGAGTTCGGCGTCGGAGGCCGTCTGCGCTTTGCCATGGACTTTGATTTTCGGTTCGAAGGCGACATGCCGAACCGGCAGGTTGCGCGGCAGGTTGTCGGCTTCGCCTTTCACCAGCTTGCGCATGAACAGTTTGACGATACGGTCTTCCAGCGAATGGAAGCTGATCACCACCAGGCGACCGCCCACTTCCAGGCATTCCAGCGCGGCTTCGAGGCCGGTTTCCAGATCGCCCAGTTCATTGTTGACGTGAATACGCAATCCCTGGAACGCACGGGTTGCGGGGTTTTTGCCCTTTTCCCACGCCGGGTTGGCGACCTTCAGGACTTCTGCCAGGTCACCGGTGCGCTCAAATGGCTTGATGTCGCGGCGCTCGGCCACGGCGCGGGCCATGCGGCCGGAGAAACGCTCTTCGCCGTATTCCTTGAACACCCGGGCGATTTCTTCCACGGGCGCGGTGTTGACGAATTCGGCGGCGCTGATGCCACGGGACGGATCCATGCGCATGTCCAGCGGACCGTCGTTGAGGAAGCTGAAGCCGCGCTCAGGGTCGTCGAGCTGTGGCGAAGACACGCCAAGATCCAGCAGCACGCCGCTGACCTTGCCGGCCAGACCGCGTTCTGCGACTTCCGAACCGAGCTCGGCAAAGCTGCGCTGCACAACGACAAAGCGGCCGTCTTCGGCCGCTAGCGTTTGCCCCGTGGCAATCGCTTGTGGATCTTTATCGAATCCGAGCAACCGACCATCGGGACCGAGCTGGCTGAGGATCAACCGGCTGTGTCCGCCGCGCCCGAACGTACCGTCCAGATAGCAGCCATCAGGACGTACGGCGAGAGCCTCGACGGCTTCGTCAAGCAGTACGGTGATGTGGTTAAAGCCGCTATCAATAGTCACAGGATCAAATCACGCAGTTCATCAGGCATAGCGCCCGGTTGTTGAATGGCAGCCAGGTCAGCGGCAGAAACCGCGTTCCAGGCATCCTCGTCCCACAATTGGAACTTGTTCAGTTGGCCTACCAACATCGCGCGCTTATCCAACTTGGCATATTCACGAAGACGCGGCGGAACCAGAAAACGACCACTGCCATCGAGCTCGAGGTCGACGGCATTACCAATCAGTAAACGTTGCAGGCGGCGGTTCTCTTCGCGAAGCGAAGGCAGTGCGCGCAGTTTGGTTTCAATAATTTCCCACTCATCGAGGGGGTAAACACACAAACAAGGATCAACGGCATCAATTGTCACGATCAATTGACCGGAGCTTCGCGAATCGAGCTCGTCACGGTACCGGCTCGGCATTGCGAGACGGCCCTTTGCATCGAGACTGATAGCGTTGGCTCCGCGAAACACGTCAGCGTCTCTCCAAATTCTAGCGTTTTGAGTTCAAAAAACCCACTTCATGCCACTTTCCGCCACTTACGCACACTATAGGAATGCGCCCACCACACCGTCAAGGCGCGGATTAAAGGAAAACCCTTACAGAACTGAGATTTAGGAGCATTAACGGAGGGGTAACGAGAATCCGGCAGATGAAACTGACCGATAACTTGAATCAGCACAGAAGGCTGTGTTCGAAAGTTAAAGTAATTTATTAAGAGTAAGATTTTTTTGGTATTACAAAAGAGGTTCTGCGGATGAATGTGTAAGGAGGGAAATTGCTATCACCCAACCCCCTGCCCGATGATTCAAGCAGAGGAGAGAAAAAGGTGGAGAGTCGATCTGTAAGCCGGGTTCTGTCTTGAACAGTCATTCGTCTACGATGGCCATCACTGGACATCTTTAGCAACCTACCCGGTCCCAGCGCGGGCCACGCCTTGGGACCCTATTTGGTCTTGCTCCAAGTGGGGTTTACCTAGCCACGAACTGTTGCCAGACGTGCGGTGCGCTCTTACCGCACCTTTTCACCCTTACCGGCGCCGAAGCGCTTAGGCGGTTATTTTCTGTGGCACTTTCCGTAGGCTCACGCCTCCCAGGCATTACCTGGCACTTCGCCCTATGGAGCCCGGACTTTCCTCCCCCCCCTAATTTTCATAGAGGGCAGCGACTGTCCGATCGACTCTCCGCCGCGAAGGTTACCGGCAGAGCGCCCGAAGAACAAGCACCAAGCGCCATTGAGCACGCCTGTGCGTCGGGTTTTACTCGCCCTTCTGCTGATCCAGCGCGATCTGGTACAGCACGTTCTTTCGCTCACCGGTGATTTGCGCCGCCAAAGCCGCCGCACGTTTGAGCGGCATTTCTTCGAGCAACAGGTTGAGGATGCGCATCGCCTCACTGCTGACGGCACCTTCCTCCTCAGGCGCGGACCAGCCCGCCACCAGTACCACGCACTCGCCGCGCTGCTGATTGCTGTCCGACTCGACAAACTCGCGCAGCTCAGCCAGCGGCAGTCCCTTGAGGGTCTCAAACGTCTTGGTCAGCTCACGGGCAAGCAGCGCCGGGCGCTCAGGGCCGAACACCAGCTCCATATCCTGCAGGCATTCAAGGATACGATGCGGGGCCTCATAGAAGATCAATGTGCGAGGTTCTTCCTTTACCTGTTCGAGACGTGCTCGCCGCCCCACAGTCTTGGCCGGGAGGAAACCTTCGAAAATGAAACGGTCGGAAGGCAGACCCGCCGCCGACAACGCTGCAATCAGCGCACAGGCGCCCGGAACCGGCACCACATTGATGCCCGCTGCCCTGGCCTGCCGCACCAGGTGATAACCCGGATCGGAAATCAGCGGCGTCCCGGCATCCGAGATCAACGCCACGTTGTCACCGGCAAGCAGGCGAGTGATAAAGCGACTACCTTCATCACGCTCGTTGTGCTCATGGCAGGCCGCCAATGGCGTCGAGATGCCGAAGTGTTGCATCAAGCGCTGGGAATGACGGGTGTCTTCCGCGGCAATCAAGGCCACTTCACGCAGGATCTTCAGCGCCCGCGCACTGATGTCATCCAGGTTGCCGATGGGCGTCGCCACCACATAAAGCGAGCCAGCAGCGGAATTCAAAGCACCTGGAGCAGTCAAAGCGCACACCTCATGATCGGTAAAAGTCGCCATTGTAGCGCGTAGCGAGACTCACGATACCCGCAAGCAAACGAGGTATCGGCGACTGTTTGTGCGCTGGCGCAACATTTACACCAGCTAAATTGATCGATTCACGCCAGTAACATCGCGCCCCGGCCAGTGCTTGGGTACAATTCCACGCTAATTTGATCGAGTATCAGGAACGCTTACATGATCGCTTGCCTGCGGCTGTTATCTGCCCTCTGCCTCGCTGCCTTGCTGGCGGCTTGCGCCAGCTCGCCCTCCTCCAGCCTTGGCGAGCTTCCACGGACACCGGACGCCAGTATCGAGCAACTGCTTGAGAAGGCCTCCCAAAGCAAATCACCGGAAGATGCCGCCCTGCTGCGCTTGAGCGCAGCCGACCTGGCCTATCGCCAGGGCAATGCCGGCCAATCCGCGCAAATCCTGCAACAGGTTCCTGTCGAACAGCTCAAGCCGGGCCCACAGGTTTTCGCCAACACCCTGGCAGCTGAACTGGCCATGACCCGCAATCAGCCCAAGGCCGCGCTGGCTGCCTTGAGCCACCCAAGCCTGCAATACTTGAGCGAACTGCCCGAAGAACAACAGGTCCGCACCGGCACCGTTCACGCCCGCGCACTTGAAGCCGACGGCCAGACCCTCGCCGCCGCTCGCCAGCGCATTTTCATCGCCCCGATGCTCGAAGGTGAAGCCGCGAGCAAAAACCATGAAGCCATCTGGACACTGATCGCTTCGCTACCGACCAATCAATTGCAGCCAAGTGCCACCGACGATCTCGGCGGCTGGATGGCCCTGGCACTGGCTGTGAAATCCGCCGGCACCCTGGAGCAGCAACAGGCTGCCATCGACAACTGGCGCGCGCAGAATCCGAAGCACCCGGCAGCCGTTCAATTGCCGCAGCCACTGACCCAACTCAAGGAGCTGGCCAGCCAGCCCCTGAACAAGATCGCCCTGCTGCTGCCTCAGGACGGCCAACTGGCCTCGGTTGGCAAAGCGCTGCGCGACGGCTTCATGGCCGCTCACTACCAGGCCCAACAGGCCGGGCAGAAACCACCCGCCATCGAGTTCTATGACAGCTCGCGCCTGACTTCCATGGACGAGTTCTACCGCAAGGCCCAGGCCGATGGCGTGCAACTGGTCGTCGGCCCGCTGGAGAAGCCGCTGGTCAAGCAACTGAGCACTCGCCCGCAATTGCCGATCACCACCCTGGCACTGAATTACAGCGAGGGTGATCAAGGCCCGGCGCAGCTGTTCCAGTTCGGTCTTGCCGCTGAAGACGAAGCCCGCGAAGTGTCGCGCCGCGCTCGCGCCGACGGCCTGCATCGCGCAGCCATCATGGTGCCGAAAGGTGAATGGGGCGACCGCGTGCTCAAGGCGTTCAGCCAGGATTGGCAAGCCAACGGCGGCACCATCGTCGCCACCGAACGCGTCGATCAACCGGTCCAGTTGGCCCAGCAGATTGCCGACATGTTCCAGCTGCGCCAGAGCGAAGGTCGCGCCAAGAGCCTGCAAAGCACGGTTGGTTCGCAAGTCGCTGCCCAGCCATCGCGCCGCCAGGACATCGAGTTCATTTTCCTCGCCGCAACACCGCAACAGGCCCAGCAAATCAAACCGACCTTGAACTTCCAGTACGCAGGCGATGTTCCGGTCTACGCCACCTCCCACGTGTTCAGCGCCAGCGGCGACGTCAACCAGTACAACGACATGAATGGTATTCGCTTCTGCGAGACACCATGGTTGCTGGACGCCAATGATCCACTGCGCCGCCAGGTCACTGCCCAGTGGCCACAAGCCGCCGGCAGCCTGGGGCGCCTGTATGCCATGGGTGTGGACGCCTATCGACTGGCGCCACGCCTGGGCCAGCTCAAGTCCCTGCCGGACAGCCGCATCGACGGTGAGTCGGGCAGCCTTGGCATGTCTCAGAGCCAGCGGGTCGTGCGCCAGTTGCCATGGGCCGAGTTTGCCAATGGCCAGGTTCAGCGCCTGCCGGACACCGCTCGCTGATGCCCGACAGGTCACGCCAGCAAAGCGGCAAGGATGCCGAGCGCCATGCGCTCGAGCATCTTCAACAACAGGGTCTGCGCCTGCTGGCGCAGAACTGGTTGTGTAAACGCGGCGAGCTTGATCTGGTCATGCTAGATGGCGATACAGTAGTATTCGTTGAAGTCCGCTACAGAAAAAACACTCAATGGGGTGGCGCGCTCGATAGCATCGATGAGCGCAAACGGCAAAAACTGATTTTCGCCGCGCAATATTTTCTTCAGCGCGAGCCGCGCTGGGCCAATTCCCCTTGCCGCTTCGACGTGATTGCCATCGACAGCAACCTCGATCAATTGAACTGGCTACAGAATGCCTTCGACGGCTGATCGCCGGCATTGCGAACCGGACACTATCACCCAACACTTTTGCTCTTTGCTTTGCGGGCTGCACATTCACGTGCCGAACAGCCGCGCTACTTAAGGTCACACAGATGGACATGCAATCGCGAATTCGCCAGCTTTTTCAGGCCAGTATCGACACCAAGCAACAGGCGATGGAAGTACTTGCACCGCACATCGAGCAAGCCAGCCAGGTCATGGTCAACGCCCTGCTCAACGAAGGCAAAATGCTTTCCTGCGGTAACGGTGGCTCTGCCGGCGATGCCCAGCACTTCTCGTCCGAGCTGCTCAATCGCTTTGAGCGCGAGCGCCCGAGCCTGCCGGCCATCGCCCTGACGACCGACAGCTCGACGATCACCTCGATCGCCAACGACTACAGCTACAACGAAATCTTCTCCAAGCAGATCCGTGCACTCGGCCAACCCGGCGATGTGCTGCTGGCCATCTCCACCAGCGGCAACTCGGCCAACATAATTCAAGCGATCCAGGCCGCACATGATCGCGAAATGATTGTCGTAGCATTGACGGGACGTGATGGCGGCGGCATGGCGTCGCTACTGTTGCCCGAGGACGTCGAGATTCGCGTACCGGCCAACGTCACCGCTCGTATTCAAGAAGTCCACCTGCTGGCGATCCATTGCCTTTGCGACTTGATCGACAGCCAATTGTTCGGGAGTGAAGAATGACCCCTAATCGCCTTGGCCTACTGGCCTTGACCCTGTGCCTCGGCATCAGCGGCTGCACCTCGGTGGTGACTGCCAGCCGTGAAGCACCGATTGAAGATGACCGCGGCACTCGCACACTGGGCAGCAAGATCGACGATTCCCTGATCGACACCAAGGTTGGCGTGAACATCGCCAAGGCCGACCCGGCCCTGGATAAGGATTCGCACATCGTCATCACCAGCTTCAACGGTGTCGTGCTGCTCGCCGGGCAAACGCCACGCGCGGACCTCAAGGCCAAGGCCGAACAGGCCGCCGCCGCTGTCCAGCGCGTGAAACAGGTGCACAACGAACTGCAAGTCCTGCCGCCCTCCTCGTTGCTGGCACGCCAGAACGACACCTGGCTGACCACCAAGATCAAGACCCAGATGCTCGCCGATGCGAACATCCCCGGTTCGCGCATCAAGGTTGTCACTGAAAACGGCATCGTCTACTTGCTGGGCCTGCTGACCAAGCAGGAAGCCGCGCAGGCGACCAATCTGGTACAAGGCGTATCCGGCGTGCAGAAGATTGTGAAGTTGTTCGAGTACATCGACTGACCTGCAATCCCACGCAATAAAAAAGGCGATCCATCTGGATCGCCTTTTTTATTACTTCACCACTTTCAAACTGGGTCGACCGCTTGGACGCGGCGGTTCGCTGTCGGGTGGCGGAAGATCGTCATCCGGTTCGATCTCGTCGTCCTCGCCCATCGGCGATTCCAGATCGAACACCATGCCCTGGCCATTCTCCCGGGCGTAGATACCCAGGATCGAAGCAATTGGCACGTACAAGGTGTGCGGCACGCCACCGAAGCGCCCTTCGAAACTGACCGCTTCGTTATCCATGTGCAAGTGACGCACGGCTTGTGGCGATACGTTCAGGACGATCTGTCCGTCACTGGCAAACCCCTGAGGCACCTGCACCGACGGGTACTCGGAATTGACCAGCATGTGCGGGGTGTAATCGTTGTCCACAATCCACTCATAGAGCGCGCGGACCAGATAAGGTCGACTGGAGTTCATAACGGCTCCTTAAGCCTTAGCGCATATCGCGTTCGACACCAGACAGACTCGCCTGGAAAGCCTCACGCGTAAACTGGCGCTCCATATAATCAAGCAGCGGCTTGGCCGGCCGCGGCAGTTCTATACCCAGAATCGGCAATCGCCAGAGTATTGGCAATAGGCAGCAGTCCACCAGACTTTGTTCCTCACTGAGGAAAAACGGTTTGTCGGCAAACAGTGGCGAAACACCCGTCAGGCTTTCGCGCAACTCTTTTCGAGCCACGGCACGGGCCGCCTCCTTGGTCCGCGAATCCAGAATC
This sequence comes from Pseudomonas fluorescens, assembly GCF_040448305.1. Lineage (NCBI taxonomy): Bacteria > Pseudomonadati > Pseudomonadota > Gammaproteobacteria > Pseudomonadales > Pseudomonadaceae > Pseudomonas > Pseudomonas fluorescens. The sequence goes on from NZ_CP148752.1 coordinate 5,719,932, forward strand.
AGATCCACCAGACCACACCAGTCTCGCTGAATGCGGTGTATCAGCAGACGACTGTTGGCACGCGCCACGGGATAAACCGGCAGTAGCGGCGGGTGCGGGTAACGCTCATCCAGATATTCCATCACCACAGTCGACTCCCACAACGCCAGGTCGCGATCGACCAGGGTGGGCAAGCTGCCGTAAGGGTTCACTTCAATCAGTTTAGGTGGCTGGCGACCAGCCTCCACGTAAATGATCTCGGCGCTGACACCCTTCTCTGCCAGTACGATGCGCACTCGGTGGGAATAGTGGTCGGCGGGGTCGGAGTAACAGGCCAACCGATTGGTCACGCCCATGGCGATCCTCCTCGCTTGTAGAAATTATCGAAAGCTCAAAAACGAGCGCGCCCAGAGGGCGCCTCCCGTAACGACTGGATCACCAGTTTCGCTACATCTTCAGAGGCGCCCTTGGGCGCGCGCGATTAACAGCAATAGCTTGAAGCTTTATCAGTGCACGTCTTTCCAGTATTCGCGCTTGAGCAGGTAAGCGAAGACGAAGAAGAACGCCAGGTACAACAATACATACGTACCGATGCGCTGATGTTGCAGCTTAACCGGGTTAGCCGAGTAAGCCAGGAAGGTTACCAGATTCTTGACCTTCTCATCGAACTGCTCTTCAGTCAGAGCACCGCTTTTCGGCACGATGGTCAGTTGATCGCACGCCTCATGAGTCAATGGCGTGCCAGTCAACGGATCAAATTGCTTCTTGCCGTCTTCGACGATCTGAACCTGTTTGCAACCAACCACCTGGCGACCTTGCAGACCGGCCAGGACGTTAGGCATACCCACGTTCGGGAAGACCTTGTTGTTCACGCCCCATGGGCGCGAAGGATCTTCGTAGAACGACTTCAGGTAACCGTAGAGCCAGTCGGTGCCGCGAACACGGGCAACCAGGGTCAGGTCAGGCGGCGCTGCGCCAAACCAGGCCTTGGCGTCCGCTGGCTGCATGCCGATGCTCATGTGGTCGCCGATCTTGGCGCCCGTGAACACCAGCTTCTCCAGCATCAACTCATGGGGAATGCCCAGGTCATCGGCAACACGCTCATAGCGTTGGAACTTGGCACTGTGGCAACCCATGCAGTAGTTGGCGAACGTACGTGCACCGTCCTGCATGGCTGCGTTATCGGAAACGTCGATGTCGACTTTTTCCAGCTCGGGACCACCGTGTTCTGCTGCGAAAGCGAACACCGGCAGCGCAGCAAGCATCAATACAGCAAATAGTTTTTTCATCAGCCAGTCACCCTTTCCGGAACCGGTTTGGTCTTCTCGAGCCTGGTGTAGAACGGCATCAGAATGAAGTAGGCGAAGTACAGGAAGGTACATACCTGCGACAACAGCGTACGGCCTGGAGTCGGAGCCAGAACACCCAGCACGCCCAGGATCACGAACGAGATGCAGAACACCCAGAGCCAGATCTTGCTCAGCCAGCCCTTGTAGCGCATCGACTTGACCGGGCTACGGTCCAGCCACGGCAGGACGAACAGCACAGCAATGGCCGCGCCCATGGCGATCACACCCAGGAGCTTGTCCGGAATCGCACGCAAGATGGCGTAGAACGGGGTGAAGTACCAGACCGGAGCGATGTGCTCTGGGGTCTTGAAGGCGTTCGCCACTTCAAAGTTCGGCTTTTCGAGGAAGTAGCCGCCCATTTCCGGGAAGAAGAACACGATCGAGCAGAAGATGAACAGGAACACCACCACGCCGACGATATCTTTCACGGTGTAGTACGGGTGGAAGGCAATGCCGTCCAGCGGTATGCCGTTTTCGTCCTTGTGTTTCTTGATGTCCACGCCGTCCGGGTTGTTGGAACCGACTTCGTGCAACGCCAGGATGTGCAACACCACCAGACCCAGGATAACGATCGGCAGGGCAACCACGTGCAGGGCGAAGAAGCGGTTCAGGGTAATACCGGAAATCAGGTAGTCACCACGAATCCACTGGGTCAGGTCGTTACCAATGACCGGGATCGCACCGAACAGCGAGATGATCACCTGGGCCCCCCAGTACGACATCTGGCCCCACGGCAGCAGGTAACCCATGAAGGCTTCGGCCATCAGCGCCAGGTAGATCAGCATGCCGAAGACCCACACCAGCTCACGCGGCTTCTGGTACGAACCGTAGAGCAGGCCACGGAACATGTGCAGATAGACCACGATGAAGAACGCCGAAGCGCCGGTGGAGTGCAGCAGACGCAGGATCGAGCCGTACTCGACGTCACGCATGATGTATTCGACGGAAGCGAACGCCTCTTCCGCCGACGGGTTGTAGCTCATGGTCAGCCAGACACCGGTAACGATCTGGTTGACCAGAACGAGCAGCGCCAGGGAACCAAAGAAGTAGAAGAAGTTGAAGTTCTTCGGAGCGTAATACTTGCTGAGATGGTCTTCCCACATCTTGGTGGCGGGAAAGCGCGCATCAACCCAATCCATGAACTTGCTCATCACGCTTTCTCCGTATCGACGCCAATGATAATAATTTCATCGGTCTCATAGGAATGCGGGGGAACTGGCAGGTTCAAAGGCGCAGGCTGCGACTTGTAGACGCGACCAGCCAGATCGTAGTGGGAACCATGGCAAGGGCAGAAATAGCCGCCTACCCAGTCTTTACCCAGATCCGCAGGTGCCACTTCGGGACGGAAGGTCGGCGAGCAACCCAGGTGCGTGCAGATACCGATCAGCAGCAGGACCTCAGGCTTGATCGAACGGGTTTCCGGATCAACGTAAGTCGGTTGTGTCGAGTTCTTGGAGGTCGGGTCAGCGAGCTGGCCCTCGATCTTCTTCAGATTCCCCAGGATTTCCTGTGTACGGCGGACGATGAACACCGGCTGGCCGCGCCACTCAGCAATCATCTGCTGGCCTGGCTCGATTTTGCTGACATTCACTTTCACCGGTGCACCTGCGGCTTTCGCCTTGGCACTGGGAAACCATGACCCCACGAACGGGACCGCAGCCCCCACCGCTCCTGCAGCACCCACCACGGATGTGGCTGCTACCAAGAAGCGACGCCGGCCTGCATTCACGCCGTCATTGCTCATTCAGTCCTCTCCCATCAGCTTTGTGGCCTGTTAAATCAGGCATCTACTAAGTAAAACTATGTACTTATAAAAATTTTGCCGAATGGTAATGAAAAGCCCCAATTCTGACAAGGTAATTACCCGAGCCCCTCACCCCCAAGCCTTGTAGTATAGGGCGTCTGCGGATGTGGCAAGTTGTCACAGCGCAATTCTTTGATAAATCGAAGACACAAAAAAACGCCCAGCTCCGTGAGGAAACTGGGCGTTCTTTTTTGAACGTGAAAGCGAATTAACGCTTCGAGTACTGCGGACGCTTACGCGCTTTACGCAGACCGACTTTCTTACGTTCAACTTCACGAGCATCGCGGGTTACGAAGCCGGCTTTACGCAGGGCGCTGCGCAGAGTCTCGTCGTAGTCCATCAGAGCACGAGTGATGCCGTGGCGGATTGCGCCAGCCTGACCACTCACACCACCGCCGATCACGGTGACGTAGATGTCGAACTTCTCGACAGTCTCAGTCAGCTCCAGCGGCTGACGAACTACCATGCGGGCAGTTTCGCGGCCGAAGAAGTTATCCAGCGAACGGTTGTTGATGGAGATGTTACCAGTACCCGGACGCAGGAAAACGCGTGCGGTTGCGGTCTTGCGACGGCCAGTGCCGTAATTTTGAGTCGCCGACATAATGTACTATTCCGTTAAAACTTCAGTTCTTGGGGCTGCTGAGCAGTATGTGGGTGTGCAGCGCCCGCATAGACTTTCAGCTTACGGTACATGTCGCGACCCAGTGGGTTTTTAGGCAGCATGCCTTTAACCGCGGTCTCGATCACGCGCTCAGGGGCCTTGGCGATCAGCTTTTCAAAGTTGATCGACTTGATGCCGCCCGGGAAACCGGAGTGGGAGTAGTACATTTTGTCAGTGGTTTTAGCACCGGTAACACGAATCTGCTCAGCGTTGATTACGACGATGTAGTCGCCGGTGTCAACGTGAGGAGTGTACTCAGGCTTGTGCTTGCCACGCAGACGGCTCGCGATTTCGGTGGCCAGACGACCCAGGGTCTGACCAGCAGCGTCGACGACAAACCAGTCGCGCTTTACTGTTTCTGGTTTAGCAGTAAAAGTTTTCATTCTTTATAGCCTCAGGGGCCGCCCTGTAAATTAGACGGCGGATCTTACTGAATAGTGCGTACTTTGACAAGTCAAAGGCAGCCGGATACAGACGCTTTCGGGGGCTCGGGTCGGCGCGTCCGTTCAACGGCAAGATTCTTCGGCGGCGGCGCATCACTTCCACTGCAGAAAGAGGTGCGCAATTATGCAGATTGCGAAAAATAATTCAACCTGCTTTTATGATTGTTTTGCCCAAGGAGCACCCGATGGACTATCGCCAGCTAGGCCGAACCAATCTGAACGTGAGTGCCCTCTGCCTCGGAACCATGACCTGGGGCGAGCAAAACAGCGAGGCAGACGCCTTCGCCCAGATTGAGCGGGCCAAGCGTGCCGGGATCAACTTCATCGACACCGCCGAGATGTACCCGGTACCACCCAAGGCCGAAACCTACGCCAGCACCGAACGCTACATCGGCAATTACTTCAAAAGCCGCGGTGACCGCGCCGACTGGATCCTGGCCAGCAAGATCGCCGGCCCCGGCAACACCATCGACTACATCCGCGATAAAAACCTGCGCCACAACCGCCAGCACATCACCGAAGCCGTGGACGCCAGCCTCCAGCGCCTGCAGACCGATTACATCGACCTGTACCAACTGCACTGGCCGGAGCGCAGCACCAACTTCTTCGGACAACTGGGCTACAAGCACAAGATCGAAGCCAACCTGACCCCGCTGGAGGACACCCTCGAAGCGCTGGACGAGCAGGTCCGCGCCGGCAAGATCCGCCACATCGGCCTGTCCAACGAGACGCCTTGGGGCACCATGCGCTTCCTGGCCCTGGCCGAAGCCCGAGGCTGGCCGCGCGCCGTGTCGATCCAGAACCCGTACAACCTGCTCAACCGCAGCTTCGAAGTCGGCCTGGCGGAAATCGCCATCCGCGAGCAATGCGGCCTGCTCGCCTATTCGCCGCTGGCGTTCGGTTTCCTGTCAGGCAAGTACGAAGGTGGCGCCCGCCCGCCAAAAGGTCGCCTGAGCCTCTACAGCCGCTTCAGCCGCTATTTCAACCCGCAGTCGGAAGCTGCCTGCAGCCGTTACGTGGCCCTGGCTCGCGAGCACGGCCTGGACCCGGCACAAATGGCCCTGGCGTTCGTAACGCAGCAGCCGTTCGTGACCAGCAACATCATTGGCGCGACGACGATGGAGCAACTGGAGAGCAACATCGCCAGTTTTGATCTGAAACTGTCGGAGGAAGTACTGGAAGGGATCGAGGCGATTCACAAGGACCATCCGAATCCCGCACCTTGATTGATTCATAGGCCCCATCGCGAGCAGGCTCGCTCCCACAGGTTACGGTGATCTCCTGTGGGAGCGAGCCTGCTCGCGATGACGATCTGACAATCACTGCCGAGTCAAAGTGACCGCGCAATAATCTCCTTCATGATTTCATTGGTGCCGGCATAGATCCGCTGCACCCGCGCATCCGCCCATGCCCGCGCAATCGGGTACTCCCACATGAAACCGTAACCACCGTGCAACTGCACACACTCGTCGAGCACCTTGCACTGCAGGTCGGTGCCCCAATACTTGGCCATCGCCGCCGTCGGCACGTCGAGCTTGCCTTGCAGATGCAGCTCCAGGCAGCGGTCGACAAAGACCCGGCCGATCTGGATTTCCGTGGCCATCTCCGCCAGCTTGAACCGGGTATTCTGGAAATCCGCGATCGACTTGCCGAACGCCTTGCGCTCGCGGGTGTAGTCCAGCGTCCATTGCAGCGCCGCTTCGGCTGACGCGAGCCCGCCAATGGCCACGGTAAGGCGCTCCTGGGGCAACTCCTGCATCAGGTAAGCAAAGCCCATCCCGGCCTGGCCCAGCAGGTTTTCCTTGGGCACACGCACGTCCTGGAAGAACAGCTCCGAGGTGTCTTGGGCTTTCATCCCGACCTTCTCAAGGCGCTTGCCCTTGTCGAAGCCCGGCGTATTGGCTTCCACCAGAAACAGACTGGTGCCCTTCGCACCAGCCTTCGGATCGGTCTTGGCGACGACGATCACCAGATCGGCCAGGTAGCCATTGGTGATAAAGGTCTTGGAGCCGTTGATCACGTACTCATCGCCATCGAGCACGGCCGTGGTTTTCACCCCCTGTAAATCGGAACCGGCGCCCGGTTCGGTCATGGCGATCGCGGTAACCATCTCGCCGGACACCAGTTTCGGCAGGTATTTGTGCTTCAGCGCTTCACTGCCGTAATGCAGGATGTACGGCGCCACGATGTCCGAGTGCAGGGAAAAACCGATGCCGGTCAGGCCCAGCCGCCCCACTTCTTCGATCACCACCGCGCTGTAGAGAAAGTCTGCCCCCAGGCCTCCATATTCTTCCGGCAGATGCGAGCAAAGCATCCCCGCCTCCCCCGCCTTGTTCCACAGTTTGCGGTCGATATAGCCTTGTTTTTCCCATTGCCCGTGGAACGGCACCGCCTCTTTTTCGAGAAACGTCCGCACGCTGTCGCGGAAAAGCTCGTGCTCGGAACTGAACAGGGTTCTGGGGATCATGCGGCACCTTTTCTTTGTTTTTAGAAGGAGTTGACCTTCAGAGACTAAGCCTCGCTTCCGATACAGGACACTGGACACATCCGACAAAAAATAAGACGATCCAGCCGTCTGGTGACCACTTCCCCCTATAAAAATAAAGTTGAATTATGTCTAACCAAGCCTCCACGCCCCTGCGGCGCGTCAGCATCCTGGCCATCGACCGGGTTTTCGCTTCCACCCTCATGCAAGCCAAGGATTTCTTCCACCTCGCCAGCCTGCGCTACGGCAAACAGCTGGGCCAGGGCCTGACACCGGCGTTCGAAACCCGTCTGGTCAGCCCCGACGGCAAACCGGTCAACACCTTCAGCGATGTGATGATTCCGGTGGATGGCGGGCTGGAAAACGCCGACATCATCGTTCTTCCCGCGTTCTGGGACGATTTCGACAGCCTCTGCAAACGTTACCCGCAAGTCCTGCCATGGCTGCGCCAGCAACATGCGCGCGGCGCCGTACTGTGCGGCGAAGCCACCGGTGTTTTCTGGCTGGCCGAAGCCGGGCTGCTCAATGGCAAGGAAGCGACCACCTACTGGCGCTTCTTCAATGCCTTCGCCGAACGCTTCCCCCAGGTCCAGCTCAATCAGGACAAGCACCTGACCGACGCCGATAACCTGTACTGCGCCGGCGGCACCACCTCGGCCTGCGACCTGTACATTTACCTGATCGAGCGTTTCTGCGGCGCCAACGTGTCCCAGGCTGTAGCACGGGACATTCTGTATGAGGTGCAGCGCAGCTATTCACCGGGACGGATTGGATTCGGCGGGCAGAAGCTGCACCAGGACGTGATCATCCTGCAGATCCAGCACTGGCTCGAAGAACACTTCGCCGACAAGTTCCGCTTCGAAGACGTCGCCCGCGAACACGGCATGAGCATCCGCAACTTCATGCGCCGCTTCCAGACCGCCACCGGCGACAAGCCACTGCATTACCTGCAACGCCTGCGCATCGAAACCGCCAAGGGCTTGCTGTCCGGCAGCCGCAAGAGCATCAAGACCATCAGCTATGAAGTTGGCTATGACGATGCGAGCTTCTTCGCCCGGCTGTTCCGCCAGCACACGGAGTTGTCGCCGAATCAGTATCGGCAGCAGTTTCAGCAGGCTGCATAGCCAAACACCAACCGAATGTGGGAGCGAGCCGGCTCGCTTCCACATAGAATCTTGCGCCGGCCACGCCGTTCTTTTCGCTGTGTACTTTCCTACGCAAAAAGCGGAATACAGAGCGCCGGAGAACCCAACCCGGCCCACATACGCAGCCCCTTAAAAACTTCAACATCTTCCCCGCAAACACCATCAGGGAAGATCAACCATGACTATCGGATCAAGTTACAACTACCCTTCATACATCGCCAAGGAGGCCGCCCGAACAAAGCGCTCGGCTAAAAACAAATGGGCGGCTCGCTTTCCCAATCCTCCGGATTTGTGCTTTGACTATCGTGCACTGGTAGAACAGGAAAACGGCATCGCCAGGGCAACTGACCCGCAACATAAAATCTGCATCATCGGCGCCGGCGTCACAGGCTTGACCGCCGCCAGAGAACTCTATCGCTGCGGCTTTACCCATATCACTCTCATCGAACAATCCAGACGCATCGGTGGCAGGCATCTGACCGTTCCCGGTAGCCGAAACTCGGCAGAAAGCCATACACCGTTTGAAATGGGCGCCATGCGCATGCCCTTCTTCAACCGGGCGGATGAGCCACCGACAGAAGGTCGGTCGCTGATGGCTTACTACGCCAATCAATTTGAACTGGCGTTTTCAGACTTCGCCAACCCCGGTAGCCAATGGGTTAACTCGACAGGCATCTATCTCCGGGAGGGCAGCATGGGCGGCGGATCGGCGCCGCAAATGTTGATATGGAAAAACGAAGACGGCGTCACACCACCTCCCGGCGATGAATTGCAAAAGGTTTATGCCAAGTGGAAAGCCTTTGCCGATCGCATGACCCGCCACGTTGCTGAGCTCTATGCGAGCCAGGAATGGGAAGCCATATGGGCTTCTATCGTTGAAAAATACGAGTGTGTCTCGTTCCGCGACCTGGTCAGCATGCCAGCACTGGAAGCTTGGGATGGCCGCTCACCCGGGGATTTCGGCGGAATGGGAATGTCTGCGCAAGAGTCCGCAATTTTTTACGCGATAGGTATAGGTGACGGTAGCTGGGGAGCTTTTTACGACGTCTGCTGCCTCTACCCTCTGCGTACCGCGATTTTCGGTTTCAGCAGCCAATTGCAACTGATCCATGGTCGAGTGGACTCAAACGGCGATCCACTGGATTCGCCCTACCTGAATAGCGAAGCCGTTTTTGACTCAATGGGACAGAGTTTCGACAGGCCCCGCTACATCGGCCTCGCCGCTTTGGACGAATGCCTGCTGTTTGTGAAAACCGACGAAACCGGAAAGTCCATCTACGAACATTGCCTCGAAAGAAGCAATGGGCTTCTCACCGACTCATCCGTCACAAAACTGGAAAAGCTGCCCAATCAAAAAATACGCGTCTATTACAACTGGAAACACAGTCAACCCGAGCAAATCCAGGAGCAATTTGATGACTTTGACTCGGTCATCATGACACTACCCTCCTGGCTGATTGAAACTCGAATCAAGCTCGAAAATTTCACCCGGGAGATGCTGCCTTTCGAGACGATTAACGCCTACAAAACCGCACACTGGGAAACTAGCTGCAAAGTGTTTGCACCGCTGAAAAAATCATTTCTCTCGAAAAACAAAAACATCCCGCAAGCCATCGTAACCGACAGTTTTATCCACGATGTCTATACCTACCGCTACAACGACAATTACAGCTATGACTGCATCCTGCTGAGTTATACCTGGGAAGATGACGCAACCAAGCTCGCCTCATTCAGCGATAAGGAGCTGGTATCAAAATGCGCCGAAGAGCTGGATCGCATACTCATGAACTCTGCCAACGTCCAGGAAAAAATCTCTCCCTACATCGGCATTGATCAAGCGGTTGTTCAGCGCTGGATCACTGATGAAAATGCTCTGGGTTGTGCCAAGCTTTACCGACCGGGCACCTACTACGATGCCGTCGGCCTGATGAAATACAACCGGGACTTTGCTCATGTATCAGGCTTGTATTTGTCCGGCGAGTCATTTTCCGTCGATGCCGGTTGGACGGAGCCATGTTTTCGCGGTGCTGTCGATGCAGTGATTCATATCTGCAACAAAACCGCCGCGACCTTCAATGGCGGATTCTCCTTGAGCGACTACCCGCACTATCAAGTCAGAATCTGATCACATCCCCGTTTTAGAGCCATGCACGCAATACATGGCTCTACCTCTCGCGTCGGCTACCCATTGTCATCAAACATCACTCCGATCCATTTTCGGACAAGGACTACGACCTAAACGGAAATAGCTGACTTACACCCCATTCCTGATTCCCCTCTTATACACACGCCATTTAACAGTTTGAAAAACAATAAAAAGAGGAACGACGGAATGACTGAGCCAACAAGCCCTGTCCGTGTAGCAGTCGTGCAATTCGATCCACAAGTCGGCGTCGAGAAATGTGTAGGTAATCTGCGTCGCAGCCTGGAATTGGCGCTTGAAGCGGTAAACGGCGGTGCGAATCTCATCGTTCTGCCCGAGCTTTCCAATACTGGCTATTTCTTCAGTAATCGACAGGATGCCTTCGCCCACGCAGAAGCGGTTCCCGACGGGCCAAGCGTGCAGTGCTGGATCGACTTCGCCCGCGAACACAACGTTTACCTCGTGGCCGGTCTGGCCGAACGCGACGGCATGCGACTCTTCAACACCGGCGTTCTGGTGGGACCAGACGGTTTTATCGGCAAGTACCGCAAAGCCCATTTGTGGAATCTGGAGAAGCTCTGGTTCACCCCCGGCGACCTGGGTTTCCCGGTTTTCGACACACCGATCGGCCGCATCGGGCTGTTGATCTGCTGGGACATCTGGTTCCCGGAAGTGCCACGGATCCTCGCCCAGCAAGGCGCAGACATCATTTGCAGCCTGAACAACTGGGTCTGGACACCGCCGCCGCTGTTCGACGATGCCGGTAAGTGCATGGCGTCGTATCTGACGATGACCGCCGCTCACGTCAACAACGTGTTTATCGCTGCCGCCAGCCGGATCGGCGAGGAGCGCGGCGCGCGCTACCTGGGTTGCTCGTTGATTGCCGGAACCAACGGCTGGCCGATTGGCGCCGTGGCTTCGGCAGACAGGCAGGAAATCCTGTTTGCCGATATTGACCTGACCAGCTCCCGCAGTGCGCCCATCTGGAACAACCTGAACGATCTGCATCGCGATCGCCGAGCCGATCTTTACGATCAGATGCTCGGCTACACCCAACACCCTTGCCTCCCACGTTGATCAGGAGGCCTATCCCATGGAAGTTACAACCGACAAAAACCAACCATCGCGCAAATCACCGATTGATACAGCCGTCGTCCTGCTAATGATCGGCGCGACACTGCTGATCGCCTGGCTTTCTTTCAGCAACCGGACTTTCTGGGGAGCGCATTGGCCAGGTTACGGCGACATGGTATCGCTGCTACCCGAACCGAGTGCCTGGTTGCGTTGGGTGTTAGGCGACATCAGCGAGGTGGCTTTCTACAAGCACGAGTTCGCCTCGATTGGCCTGCTGGCGGGCGCTTATCTGGCTTACTGGGCGAATCGAACGGGGAAATCCTGGCAAGGGTTTGCCATCTCCTATGGAACGGGACTTTGGCCCTGGCTGGTCACCAGTTCGTTGCTCGGGCTGCTGCTGAGCAATCTGCTGTGGGGCTGGACGGTGACAGCCACAACCTGGCAACCCACATTCGTTGCATTCGTCTCACTGCCAGCGGCGATGGTGCTGATGTTTGGCGGAGGCTGGAGGGTCACGATCAACGGCGCACTCATGGGCGCCGTACTCGTCACACCAATGTGCCTGCTGATCGTCAACTACGTGTGCCAACCGCTGGCCTTGCCTGCAGTGATTGGCAATGTGCTGGGCATGGCGGTTGCCAGTGTCCTGGCGTTTCTGTTTTGCCGCTATTGGCCGAACCTGGTGAAATCCAGGTCATCGCAAACGCCACCCGCCTCGATTGCCACCGCCAAGGCGCCTGACTATGGCGTCATCTGGAGCCTGCGTCGGATTCTGGCGGACTTTTCCGAAGCACCGTTCTTCGGCAATGAGCTGGCCAGCCTTGGCCTGATACTGGGTGCATTGCTGGCGTACAGCTTGAACCCTTCAAGCCCCGCGTACGGATCGGGCCTGTTGCTGCACATCATCGGCGCGCAGGCATTGGCCTCGGCCATTGGCGTGCTGATCTGGCGTCGACAATGGATGTTGCGCGGCTGGTATCCCACTTACATCCCGCTGGTCTCAGTGGTGCCCGCGGCGATCCTAGCCTATGGCGGCAGCTGGCAGATTATCGTCTCAAGTGCACTACTGGGGGCATTACTCGCACCACCGCTGGCCTGTGTGATTGCCAGGAAATTACCGGCCGACATGCACGCCTACATCGCCAATGTACTGTCGATGGCCATCAGCACACTGCTGATCGTGCCGCTGATCGGTTTTTTGATCGCAGATTAATGCCCCAGCCATTCGGCTGTATCGCGGCCTCACAAGCGGATACAGCCACTTTTCATTACAAACAAGCGAGGTATCCCATGGACCTGCCCAAACTGTCCATCGCGGCACTTGGCGGCACGGTAAGCATGCAAGCGAGCAATGCCGGTGAAGGCGTCATCCCGACCGTCAGCGGCGAAGCCCTGCTGACTTCCATACCGGAACTGACGACACTGGCCGGAGTGACCGTCGAGACCCTCGGCCTGCTGCCCAGTGCGTCCCTGGATTTCGAGTTTTTGCTGAACGTATTGTCCTGGGCTGAGTTTCAGGTCAAACAGGGAGCCGTTGGGGTCGTGATAACCCAGGGCACCGACACCCTCGAAGAAGCCGCGGTGTTTTTGGATTACCTGTGGCCCTACGACACCCCCTTGGTGCTGACCGGTGCCATGCGTTCCGCAGCGCAACCAGGTGCCGATGGACCGGCCAATCTTCTGGATGCATGTCGCGTTGCCTTGGCGCAGAACAGCCGGCAGCGCGGTGTCCAGGTCGTGATGAACGGACAGATTCATCAAGCGTGCAGCGTACGCAAAACCGATTCGCTGGCATTGCAGGCGTTTTCCTCTCCGGTCGTGGGGCCCGTGGGCCTACTGTTGGAAGACCGTGTTCACTACCTGCGCCCGCCGGGGCCGCGCACGGTGTTACCGTTGCCGCAACAGACCACACAGAAGGTTGCGCTGCTTGAGGCCTCACTTTCGGCCGACACCCTGCTACTGGAAAATATTCTCGCACTCGATTACGACGGGCTGGTGATCGGCGGTTTCGGCGCCGGCCACATCTCGCAGCGCTGGGCGACAATGATTGAGCATATTGCCGAACGAATCCCCGTGATCGTTGCGACCCGAACCGGCTCCGGCTCCACCGCACGTGCCTCTTACGGTTTTGGCGGTGGTGAAATGGACTTGATCCGCAAGGGGGCATCGATGGCGGGTTTTCTATGTCCGCGAAAAGCCAGAATTCTGCTCTGGCTGCTGCTTGGTTGCCAACGGCAGCACGAGCTTGCGCAGTATCTCAACGAAGACATTTGACTTCAAAACAATGTACAAACCTGTGGACGGAGGATTTACGCTGACAAAAAAGGCCTGCAATCGCAGGCCTTTTTTATTTTCCGAATCGTCCTACGGCTTGTGCGCCCGGGCCAGGAATTCGTGGGATTGCATTTCCAGCAGTCGGCTGAGGGTACGCTGGAACTCGAAGTTCAGGCGGCCACCTGTGTACAGGTCTTTAAGCTCGACTTCGGCGGAGATGATCAGCTTCACGTTACGGTCGTAGAACTCATCGACCATGTTGATGAAGCGTCGGGCGATGTCGTCGGTGGTGACGCTCATCTGCTCGACATCGCTGAGCAGCACGGCGTGGAAGATCTTGCCCAGTTCGATGTAGTCGTTCTGGCTGCGCGGGCCGTCGCACAGTTCACGGAAGTTGAACCAGGCCACGTCATCGCAGGTGCGCAGGGCACGAATTTCACGGTTTTCAATCATCAGCACGTCATTTTCGACCGCTGCCGTGCATTCCGGCGTCAGCGCACGGAAGCTCTTGCGCAGGCTTTCGTTGGCGGCTTCATCGAGTGGATAGTGGAACAGTTCGGCTTGTTCGAGGTGACGCAGACGATAGTCGACGCCGCTGTCGACGTTGACGATCTCGGTATTCTGCTTGATCAGCGCGATGGCCGGCAGGAAGCGCGCGCGTTGCAGACCGTCCTTGTACAGGCCGTCCGGCACGATGTTCGAAGTCGCGACCAGGGTCACGCCATTCTTGAACAGTTCTTCCATCAGGGTGCCAAGGATCATGGCGTCGGTGATGTCGGAAACGAAGAATTCATCGAAGCAGATGACCCGGGCTTCGGTGGCGAAACGCTTGGCGATGATGGTCAGCGGGTTTTTCTCACCGCCCAGGGTTTTCATCTCTTCGTGCACGCGCTTCATGAAGCGGTGGAAGTGCGTACGGGTCTTTTCCTTGAAGGGCAGTGCTTCGAAGAAGGTGTCCACCAGGTAAGTCTTGCCGCGACCTACGCCGCCCCAGAAATACAGGCCCTTGACCGGGGTCTGATCCTTCTTGCCAAACAACTTGCCCAGCAGGCCCGGCTTGTTTTGCTCGGCCGCGACCAGGTCGTCGTACAGGCGCTGCAAATGACGCACGGCAGTTTCCTGTGCGGCGTCATGGAAGAATTCCGGGCGTTTCAGATCAGCTTGATATCGTTCTAGGGGCGTCATAATTCGTTAGCAAGGCAACAAAAACGGGCCGACACTGTAGCGACGGCCCCGAGGAATGGCAATCGGCCCTTGGTCGGACCGAACCGTTGTTTATTCCTGAACCGGCGTCAGGGCGATGCGCAAGGCTTCGATGGCCGCGTCGCGTGCGGCGCTGTCGGCGAAGGCCGGGCTGTCGGCAACGCACTCGCCTTCCAGCCAGACGCTGAAGCTCAGGTCTTCACTGCGCACGTCCAGATCCTGGCCCGCTTGCAGCTGCTTGGTCACTTGCCCTGCAGTTTTACCGTCGGCGAAGTTGCGCGACAGCAGCAGTTGTTCGCCATCGGCCGCCAGCAGACGGAAGCGGAAACTGCCGTCGTCTTCACGGAAGCTGACAAAACGCGCGGCCTTCACGGCTTTCTTCTTGGTGGTCGCCGCCACTTGAGCCTGGGCAACGAAGGAGCGCAGGCCCACCGCTTCACGCAGTTCGTCGAGGAAGGGTGTCGCTACCGAACGGGCCTTTTTCGCGCCGTGTTGCAGGATGTCTTCCAGATCCGCCGGGCGCTCGATCAGCTGGTTATAACGCTCGCGGGATTCGCCCAGTTCGTTGTCGAGCAACTGGAACAGACGATTCTTCGCCTCACCCCAACCCAGGCCCTGTAACAGTTCGCTGCGGAACTCGTCGGCCTGCGCCGGAGTGGCGAACGCCTGGAACAGAGTGAACAGGTGCGAGTTGTCCGGATCCTTGGCTTCGCCCGGCGCGCGGGAGTCGGTGACGATCCGCGAAATCGCGTCCTTCATCTCTTTGGCGCTGCTGAACAGTGGGATGGTGTTGTCGTAGCTCTTCGACATCTTGCGGCCATCCAGGCCCGGCAACGTGGCGACGCTCTCTTCAATCAACGCCTCGGGCATGGTGAAGAACTCTTTGCCCTGGCCAAACAGATGGTTGAAGCGCTGGCCGATGTCCCGCGCCATTTCCACGTGCTGGATCTGGTCACGACCGACCGGCACCTTGTGCGCATTGAACATCAAGATGTCTGCGGCCATCAGCACCGGGTAGCTGTACAGGCCCATGGTGATGCCGGCGTCGGGGTCTTCACCGGTCTCGACGTTCTTGTCCACCGAAGCCTTGTAGGCGTGGGCGCGATTGAGCAGGCCCTTGGCGGCAACGCAGGTCAGCAGCCAGGTCAGCTCAGGGATTTCCGGGATGTCGGACTGGCGATAGAACGTCACGCGCTCGACATCCAGGCCACCGGCCAGCCAGGTCGCAGCGATTTCCAGACGCGAGCGCTGGATGCGCAGCGGGTCATCGCACTTGATCAGGGCGTGGTAGTCGGCCAGGAAGTAGAACGAATCGGCATTGCTGTCACGGCTGGCGACGATCGCCGGGCGGATGGCGCCAGCGTAGTTGCCCAGGTGCGGCGTGCCGGTGGTGGTGATGCCGGTGAGGATACGGGTACGAGTCGTCATGGGTAATCGCTTGTCAGACTGCAATCAATTCGAGAGACGCGGCAGGATCAGATCCTTGAGATCGGTCAGCTTGCCATGAAAAAAGTGTCCGCATTCTGCCACTTTCAGCAGCTCATGGGGGCGTTCAAGCTTGTCGGACCACTCGTAAACCAGCTGCGGATCGATCACTTCGTCGGTTTCCGGCTGGATCAGGGTCAATTCGCCCTGTTGTGGCAGCTGATCCTGATCGCCCAGGCGCATGACCGCCGGCGCGACCATGAACAGGTGCTTGATTTGCTCGCCCTTGGCCTCAAGGCGCCCGCCGAGACTTGCGGCAACAAAACCGCCGAAGGAAAAACCGAACAAGGTCAGCGGCAATTCCGGGTGTCTGGCGCGAAACCATTCGGCGACAGCCTGGGCATCATCGACTTCGCCGGTGCCCATATCATGTGTACCTTCACTGGCGCCGACACCACGGTAGTTGAAACGCAAGGTGATCAAACCCGCATCGCGCGCGGTGCGCTGCAGGGTCGAGACCACTTTGTTGAGCATGGTGCCGCCCTGCACCGGGTTCGGATGGCAGATCAGCGCGAGGCCGCGCGGCTGCTCATTATCCGAGCTCTTGTTTTCCAGAAGCAGAGCCTCAAGCTGACCCACCGGGCCATCAATCACTACAGGGGTTTCACGCATAAGCAAGGAAGGAACTCCGTGACCTCGGATCAGGTCGACTCGTCTAGCAAATTGTCTGTGGCTGTCTATTGCGAGTGAATCGCGGTATACAGCGCAGGTTCGAGCCGTTAACGTAAAGCAAAGCCGTTTATAGAGGAAGGACTCGTGGAACACTCGCTCTTAGTTTGGTTGTTACCGACTCTTGCCCTGGTTGTGGGTGTCGCCATTGGGTTCCTGATCGCTCGCGTTGCACCGAACGCCGCGCCCAGCCGCACGCAGCGTCAGCTGGACGATATTCAGGAACGTTTCGACAGTTATCAGAATGAGGTGGTGACCCACTTCAACAGCACCGCGACACTGGTCAAGAAACTGACTCAGAGCTATCAGGAAGTGCAGGACCATCTCGCCGAGGGCGCCAACCGCCTGGCCCTGGACGAACAGACTCGCCAACGCCTGCTGGCTTCCCTGCACGCCGATGCGGCGCAGGCACCCCGTGAGCGCCTGACGCCACCGCGCGATCAGGAACCGCCGCGCGACTACGCACCGAAAGCCCCGAACTCGCCGGGCATGCTCGATGAGCATTATGGCCTGAAGAAGTAAGCAGCTTTCGCGCATGGCAAAAAGCCCCCGGACATTCACTTGTCCGGGGGCTTTTTTGTTTCTGCGTTCTTCGTTGCCTGTACTGGCCCCATCGCGAGCAGGCTCGCTCCCACAATTGATCTTCAGCGGACACAACCTCTACGACCAAAGGAGATCCCCTGTGGGAGCGAGCCTGCTCGCGAAGGGGCCAAAACTGACGACACAAAAAAACCGCTCGACCCCCATAAGGACCGAGCGGCTTTTTTACACCTGGGGTTCAGTCAGATGCTTAGGGGTACTGCTGAACAGTACCTTGCTGCTGAGCACCATACTGCTGGCCCGGAATCGCCTTGAGGTTGACCTCGACACGGCGGTTCTGCGCACGACCATTGACGTCAGCGTTGCTGGCAACCGGGCCATCCGGGCCGGCTCCGCGAGCGCTCAGGTTGGCACCGCTGACACCTTGCGAGGTCAGGTAGGTTGCCACGCTCTGGGCGCGACGCTGGGACAGGTCCATGTTGTGCTGGCGGCTGCCGGTGCTGTCGGTATAGCCGACGATCTCGATCTGGTTCTGGCTGAACTCTTTCAGCGAGCCCGCCAGGTTGTTCAGCGGCTGATAGAAACCTGGGGCAATGTTCGCCGAATCGGTGGCGAACGTGATATTGCCCGGCATGATCAGCTTGATCTGGTCGCCCTGGCGCTGCACTTCAACACCGGTGTTGGCCATGCTGGCGCGCAGCTTTTTCTCTTGCTGATCGGCGTAGTAGCCGTAGCCGGCGGCGGAAGCACCGACCACCGCTGCACCGATCAGTGCGCCCTTGCCACGGTTATCGTGGTTGATCGCAGCACCGGCCAGCGCACCGGCCAGAGCGCCGAGGCCACCGTATTTCGCGGTCTTGCTCATGCCTTCGGAGCCGCTATCCGTCTGGCCCTGAGTCTGACCCTGACCGCCGTAAGGGTTAGGCGAGGCACAACCGGACAAAACGGCCACAGCTGTAGCGACAATCATCAAACGACGCGTGGTGAACATGTAAAGCTCCTACTTTTTTTGCATTCTGTGGTGCAACGGACCAAGGCATCAGCCTTTGCGGGCGTTGGATCATGTTAACGGGTAAAAATTCCGAATGTTACAAATCAGCCCCGAACAAAGGGGTTCTCGCGCATTTCGTCACCCAGACGGGTATCCGGACCATGCCCGGTCACCACGGTCGCGTCTTCGTCGAGGGTGTACAGCCGCTGCTTGATCGAACGCACGATGGTCGCCTGGTCGCCGCCCCACAAATCCGTGCGTCCGACGCCGCGACGAAACAGCGTATCGCCGGCAATCAGCAGCTTGGCCTCGGAAAACCAGAAGCTCATGGAGCCCGGCGTATGGCCTGGCGTGTGCAGCGCCACGCCACAACCGCAGGCCAGCTCTTCATCATCGGCCAGCCAGCGATCCGGGGACGGCACCGGGGTATAAGGAACGCCGAACATCTGGCACTGCATTTCCAGGTTGTCCCACAGAAACTGGTCTTCCTTGTGCAGATGCAGGGTCGCGCCGGTTTTCTCCTTGAGTTGGCCGGAAGCCAGGAAATGATCGAGGTGCGCATGGGTGTGAATGATGCTGACCACTTTCAGCCCCAGGGCGTCGAGACGCGCCAGGATCAGCTCATGATTGCCACCCGGATCGACGACGATGGCCTTTTTCGTTATCGGATCACCGATGATCGTGCAGTTGCACTGCAACGGGCCGACTGGGAAGGTTTCGCGGATGAGGGTGGGTTGCTGGGACATCGTGGCCTGCTCGATAAACGGGGACGAGCGATTTTCGCACAATTGGGCAGCGAGCCAATGGCTGCGATGGGTAACATGAAAAATCCTTAACCCAACACCCCCAATTCCTTGGCCCGCGCCACCGCCTGCGTACGCCGCTCGACCCCGAGCTTGCTGTTGATGTGGCTGGCGTGGGTCTTGACCGTGTGCAGGGAAATAAACAGCTGATCGCTGATTTCCTGGTTCGAACAGCCCTGGGCAATCAATCGCAGGACCGCCATTTCCCGGGTGCTGAGTTGTTCCGTGGCCGCACAGGGCTCCAGTCCGGGACGGGCGGCCAATGCCGGAAGTTTTTCACTGAGGCTCAGGGAAACGGGGGTTGGCGGACAGTTTTGAAGCTGCCCACGCAGCCAGTCCGGGTGCTCGACCAACAAGCCCTCGAAGGGTTGCAGCCCCCCTCCGCCAGCGGCGTCCAGCGCCTGGGCCAGTGCCTTGCGTGCTTCCGGTTCCCGTCCGCTGCCCAGCAACAACGCCACTTTCTGGGTCAGCGCCATGGCACTAAGCATCTGCCGACCGCTTTGCTGGCCATGTTCGAGCAGCGCATTCAGACGCCCTTCGGCCAGCATCGGTTGGCCCTGGATGACGTCGAGCAAGGCTTGTTGCAATTCGATATGCAGCGGCAATTGCGGGTGGAATTCCGGTGGCGCGGCCCCGTTTTCACCGTTATAGGTCTGCCCCAGGCGCGCCAGCCAGGCTTCGGCCAGATCGGTGCGCCCCTGGGCCAGCCAGAGTTCACATTTGACCAGGGTGATCATGGCCAGGTAGTAGATCGGCGGCACGTCCCAGATGTGCATCAGCCGTTCGGCTTCAGCAAGTTCGGCAAAGGCTTTGGCGAACTCGCCGCTGCTGCCTTCCAGCCTGGCAATCACGCAGTGGCCGATCAGCACGCTGATGTCACGACAGGCCCGCGCCTCGCTCAAACCGGCCTGCAATCGCGCCCGCGCCAATTGCGGCTGCATGCGCAGGGCCAGCAAAAAGCCTTCGTACAAGGTCAGCCGGGCGCGAACCGCATACAGCCGTTGCGCAGGTAAGCTCTGCAGGCGCTGCATACCCTGACGGACCTCTTCCAGCGCCCGACAGATTTCCCCGCGAGCTTGCAGCACCCGGGCACGGTCGTAGTGCGCCAGTGCTTCGAACAAGGGGTTGCCGACCCGTTGCGCCAGTTCCAGCGATTCGCGATTAAGCCCTCGTGCCCGCCACAAATCACCGTCGGCAATGGCCAGGTTGGACAGGGTCGAGAGGCACATCAGCCGCTGGCCGTAACGCTTGGACGGAAGACTTTCCAGCGCTTCGCCGCAGTACCGCAGCGTCAGTTCGCGGTTGCCGCGCCCACGGGCAATGATGCCGCTCAACGCCAGCCATTGAGCCAGCATCGACTTCTGGGCGGTGGCCGACGGAGCGGGTAGGAAACGGCTCAAATGGCTGGCCAGCTCTTCGGCGGCATCCAGTTGGCACGCCATCCCCAATGCCCAGCTATACAGCACGATCAGTCGCGGCGTGCTGATCAGCAAACTGTCAGGCAAGTCCATTTTCCAGCGCAACAACATGCCGACATTCTGCTCGGCCAGCAGTTGCTCTTCGGAAAGGTTCTGCACCAGGTTCGCCGCGACGTCCAGGTGACCGGCGCGCAAGGCCTGCTCCACGGCCTCATCGAGCAACCCCTGGGCATTGAACCAGCGGCAGGCACGCAGGTGCAGGCTGGCGGCCGGCACTATCGACTGGGAAGTCGGCCGCGTGCGCAACAGATCGGAAAACAGATGGTGGTAACGATACCAATGGCCATGTTCGTCCAGCGGCACCAGGAATACTTGGTGGGCGAGCAGGAAGCGCAGGATCTCTGCGCTGTCATGGGCGTCGCGAACGGCGTCGCACAGTTCGCTGCAAAAGCGTTCCTGGGGCGCCGTGTCATAGAGGAACGACTGGACCTCGGCGGGCAGGCAATCGATGACCTCTTCGAGCAGGTAATCGCGGATCAGCCCTTCCCCGCCGTGCAACGATTGCGGCAGCGCGCCATCGGTGCCCGCCTCCGAGGCGGCCAGCAGCCAGAAGCGTAACCCCGCAACCCAACCTTCGCTGCGCTCGATCAGGTTTTCCAGTGCCTCACCGCGCAAGGAACTGCTGTGCCGGTCGAGCAGGCTCAAGGCCTCGTCGTGGGTCAGGCGCAGATCCTGTTCATGTAACTCAAGCAATTGCCGCGACAGCCGCAGCCGCGCCAGATGCCAGTCGGGACGTTGGCGACTGGTGACCATCACCAGCAAGCCATCGGGGAGATGATTGAGGAAAAATTGCAGGCAACGGTCCAGCACCGGCCCCTGGGCCAGATGGTAATCATCCAGCACCAGCAGCAATGGCGTCGCCGGGGAAAGGTGCTCGGCCAATTCGTCGAGCAGGCCGTCCAGCCATTCTTCAAACGCGAACGGCTGATGGCGCTGGCGCATTTTCAACAGCCCGAGGGATTGCCTGCCCAGGTGCGGAAAATAGTCCTGGAGGCCTTCCAGCAGGCGCTCGAGAAAACGCCCCGGGTCACTGTCGCGCGGGCTCAACCCCAGCCAGAGACTTTGCCAGTGCGCCGGTAACCCCTGACAAAATTCCACCGCCAACGAACTCTTGCCGAACCCTGCCGGTGCGCTGACCAGCAATAACCTGCCACCGAGCCCGGCACTCAGGCGCTCGCACAAACGTGGACGCAGCACATGGCCGTCGGGCAACGGCGGGCGGAAGAAGCGCCCGTCGAGTGTTGCGACAGCAACGTGTGCAGAACCTGGGGATGTAGACAAATCAGTCATAGCCGGCTCTTGTTTGAATTGCGGGTGGCGGCGTTGCAGATGTCCGCAGCCTAGCCGTAAACGGATAGGGAATGAAGGTAATTGCTACAAATGGCTACAAAAAGTCTACAAACAAAAAAAACGCCCCGAACCAGTCGGGGCGTTTTCAGAGGGTGCGGCCTCTACTCAGTTCACCTTAGCGAACACCATCCTGACGCAAGGCGGCCGGGGTGAAGTCGCTGGTGGTGGCAGTGAAGCCGAAGTCATAGGCCGATTTCTCTTCGTTCTTCATGCCCAGCGCCAGGTAACGACCCGATTGCAGGTCATACAGGGTTTCGAGGGCATACCACGGCACTTGCTTGTCGTAGTAGTTCTCGGCATGGGCCTCGGCGACTCGCCACAGTTGACCGCGACCGTCGTAGTGATCGATCACCGCGGCTTGCCAGGTGTCTTCGTCAATGTAGAAGTCACGCTTGGCGTAGATGTGACGCTGACCGTCCTTCAGGGTTGCAACCACATGCCACACACGACGCAACTCGTAACGAGCCAGGTCCTGGTTGATGTGACCGGCCTTGATGATGTCGGCGTACTTGAGCTTCGGATCGTCGAGTTTGTAGGCATCGGAGCCGATGTACATCTCTTTCTTGCCTTCGAGCTTCCAGTCGTAACGATCCGGTGCACCGTTGAACATGTCCAGGTTGTCGGAGGTACGCAGGCCGTCGGCTGCAGTACCCGGGCCGTCATAGGACACTTGCGGTGCACGGCGCACACGACGCTGACCGGCGTTGTAGACCCACGCCGAGCGCGGCTCCTTCACCTGGTCGAGGGTCTCGTGCACCAGCAGCACACCACCGGCCAGACGTGCCGGAGCAGTCACTTTCTGCTTGAAGTAGAACAGGATGTTGCCCGGGTTTTTCGGGTCGTAGTCCTTCATCTTGTCGCGGAACACGAACTGGTCCTGGAAATACACCAGGCTGAACGAACCGTTCGGCTGTGGTGTGGCCTGGGTTACCAGACGGGTCACGCTGCCCCCGCGATAGCGGGTGATGTGGTTCCAGATGACTTCAACGCCGCTTTTCGGAATCGGGAACGGAATGGCGGTTTCAAAGTTTTCCAGGCCGTTGCCGCCGGACACCAGATTGGTGTTGGTGGCATTGCGCTTGATGGCGGCGAACACGTCATCCGGCACGGTAGCACCGCGATGGGACGGATAGACCGGCATCTTGAAGGTTTCCGGGTAGCGCTTGAACATCGCGTACTGGCCCGGTGCGAGCTTTTCCTTGTACTGGTCGACGTTCTGCGCCGTGATGGTGAACAGCGGTTTTTCGCTGGCGAACGGATTGGACAGGAAACCTTTGCTGTCGACCGTACCGGCGTTCTTCGGCATCGGTTTCCAGGCAGGGATCGAACCGTCGGCATTACCTGCCATTTCGGCGCCCATCGGGGTCAGGCTCTTGCCCAGTTTGTCGGCCTCGGCCTGGGGAACCGCTGCGATGACGCTGGTCGCCAGCAGCGAAAGGCCCAGAACACCGGCGTGGAACAGACTCTTTGTTATTTTCATATGTGTGTTCGTCCTGAAAATACTGTGCTTAGAAGTTCACGCCGAGGCTGAGCGCAACGAAGTCGCGGTCATCCACGGTGGTGTACTTGCCGTCGAAGAAGTTGGTGTACGCCAGGCTCGCGGTATAGGTGTTCTGGTACTCGGCGTCGACACCCAGGCTCACTGCCTTGCGGCCTTCCTCGAAGTTGCCGCCAGGGCCAGGGGAGTAACCGCTCACGTCATGGGACCAGGCAACGTTCGGTTTGAGGTTCACACCGGCAAACACGTCGTTGTATTCCCAGATGGCGCGACCGCGGTAACCCCACGAAGTCGCGGTGGTGAAACCTTCGTCGTCGCAGTTGCGGCTGCGGTTGTTGGTCGGCGTACCCGGGCCGGCACCGTTGATGGTGCTAGTGTTGAGCGCCACGCAGGTATCGAGCGCGCCAGAGGCTGGCAACTCACCCGGGCCGTAGACCGGATCGCGGCCATAACGAACGTCGGAAGTGCTTTCCAGGCCGCCAACGTGGGTCACGCCCACTTCACCCACCAGGGTCAGACGGCTGGCGCCCATGACCTGGTCGAAGAAGTGCGTCAGGGTGGTCTGGAACTGGGTGATTTCCTTGCGACGATACCCGTGCAGGTCCTGACCCGGCACGCCGGTAAGCAGCGATGCATTGGTCAACGGGTTGTTCGGGTTGTTGTTGCCTATAGGACGGACACCGGAGAACAGGATGTCCGTGGAGTTGAGCTGCACCGGAGCGTTCGGACGGTAGCTGATCTCACCGCTCCACGCCGTACCGGTAGGCAGGGTGGTGGAGAAGCTCAGACCGTAGAGGCGGATGTCTTCCGGGTACTCGATGAAGTACTGCGAATTACCCGCCACCAGCAATGGCGCCAGCGCGGCGAACGGGCCTGGAAGCCCCGCTGCTGTGTTGTAGACCGATTGCGGCGCACCGGTGGCGCTGAAGATCGGCGCACGACTGTGGTAATTCATGAAGTAGGCGCCGAACTCGGTGTCCAGCGGATCGAACATGTACTTGAAGGACGCACCCCACTGACCGCTGTCCCGGGCATCGCGATCCGGGCCGCGACGAACCAGAACACCTTCCTCGTTGACGTCAACGCCGTTGGCGGCCAAAGGCCCCAGGGCAATCGCCGGAATTTGCGAGCGTTTGTTCAGTACACGCAGGTTGTTGTCGCAGCCATCGGCAACGATGTCTGGCTGAGAGAAGAACGTGCCGCAGTTGTCGACGACAGTCTGGTCCCATTCAATTTGGTAAAACGCTTCGGCCGACAGGTTTTCGGTCAGGCTCTGGGACACATAGAACATGTTGACCGGGATCAGGCCTTCCTTGATCTCGGCACCCGGACGACGGAACGCGGACACGTCGATCGGGTTGATCGAGTTGATGCCACCACCGATGAAGGTACTTTCACCCCAGCTCACGACCTGCTTGCCCAGTCGCACGGAGCCTGGCTGATCGGCAATGGCGTAGTTGTGGTAGACGAAGGCGTCGAGGATCTGGCCGCCGGCAGACTTGGCGCCCTCCTTGCGGCCCTCGTCGCTGATGTCCTTGAACGGACGGCTTTCGTCCTTCAGTTCAAAGTCGTACCAGTATTTGCCACGGACGAAAACACCGGTATCGCCGTATTTCAGTTCAAGGTCATGGATGCCCTTGAAGATCTTCGAGAAGGTTTCCCCGCTCTTGAAGTTCAGGTGACCGTCATCAGAAGTCTGGGACAGACCCTTGCCGCCGTTGTTGACACCGATGAGGTTCTTGTTGGCACTTTCGGTAGACCAACTGGCACCGATCGACAGGGATGAGTCGAACTGACCTTCGATTTCACCGACGTTGAAACTGACGCCGAATGCTGGCCCGGCGAGCGTAGAGGCAAGACTGACAGCCAGGGGCAGTTTCGCCCGGCGCCAGAACTGGTTAACTGATGTCATCGACGCTACTCCATGTGCATTTTATTTTTATGGCAAGAGCACTTCTAAAAACGCTGTGGATAACCGGGAGCCATGGCATCCCAAAGTCATTCCAAAGTTGCATCGCCCCGGTTTGTGCGGTTGCCCCGTTCTTAAAAATCCTTGAGCGGACTATAGCCAGCAGGTAGTAGCGCTTGATCCCTCTAAAGTGTGATTTGCAGTTGCCAGCCACTCTGGAACAGTCCTTTCGCCAGTCCGACACCCGTCGGCACGGCAAGGATGGCTGAAAATTTCGATTTGACAAGCCAAGCGCTTGCTTGGTGGGGCTGGCGTGCCCTTTCGGGCACGCCGGGAGGCGCTTAAAGCGTCGAGAGGAAGGTGCTGTTGGTGGCTTGCCATTCGGTGATGTCGACGCGAATGCGCTTCTTGTCGAGTTTGCCGACGCTGGTCTTGGGAATTTCAGTAACAAGGGCGATCTGGCTCGGAATCGCCCACTTGCTCAAGTGCCCCAGTTCCACAAACGGCTTGAGGTGTTCCTTGAGTTCCCGCGCCCCGATTGCATGACCCTCACGGAGCACCAGCAGGGCAAACGGCCGCTCGCCCCACTGCGGATCGGGGATCCCCACCACTGCTACTTCACGTACCGCCGCATGACGGCTGATCAGGTCTTCCAGGTCCAGGGAGGAGATCCACTCGCCACCGGTCTTGATCACGTCCTTGATCCGGTCACGAATGTCGATCACGCCCATGCTGTCCAGGGTCGCCACGTCACCGGTGTGCAGCCAGCCGCCGGCCCAGAGCTCGGCGCCCTTCTGCGGCTCGTTGAAATAGCCCTCGGTCAGCCACGGTGCGCGCAACACCAACTCGCCCTGGGTCTCGCCGTCGGCGGGCAGGAAGTTGCCCTCGGTGTCGACGATCGCCGCCTCCACCAGTGGCCCAGGCACGCCGGCCTTGATCCGGTAAGTGGTGCGTTCGTCTTCGGTACCGGCCATCAATTCGTCGTTGAGGTGCGCGCACGACACCAGCGGCCCGGTTTCCGACATGCCGTAAGCGGCGGTCAACTGAATGCCTTTGGCCTTGGCCGCCTCGTACAACGAGCGGTTCAGGGCGCTGCCGCCGATGACGATTTTCCAGCCGCCGAAGTCGACGTCCTGCGCGGCCTTGGCATTGAGGACCATCTGCAAAATGGTCGGTACGCAATGGGAGAACGTGACCTTCTCCTTGCGCCACAACTCCACCAGGTACTCCGGGTCATAGCGGCCGGGATACACCTGCTTGAGTCCGAGCATGGTCGCCACATACGGCAAGCCCCAGGCGTGCACGTGGAACATCGGGGTGATCGGCATGTACACGTCGTTGGTGCCCAGCAGGCGCACGCTATCGATCGCGCCCATGATGGTCGACACGCCCATGGTGTGCAGCACCAGTTGCCGATGGGTGAAGTACACGCCCTTGGGGTTGCCGGTGGTACCGGTGGTATAGAACGTGGTCGCGACCGAGTTTTCGTCGAAGTCCTCGAAGTCGTACTGCGGGCTCGCCGCGGCCAGCAGCTGTTCGTACTCGCCGACGAGGTTCGGCAGGTCCGCGGTTTTTTCCGGCAGGTCAGTCAGCAGCAGGGTTTTGTCGACCGTGGTCAGTTGCCCCTCGATGGCCTTGTAGAGACCGACGAACTCGCTGTTGACCAGCACAAAGCGGTCCTCGGCGTGGTTCATGGTGTAGAGGATCTGTTCCGGCGACAGGCGCACGTTGATGGTGTGGATCACCGCGCCGATCATCGGGATGGCGAACATGCATTCCAGGTAGCGATGGCTGTCCCAGTCCATCACACCCACGGCATCCCCGGGCTTGACCCCGGCCGCAGTCAGCACGTTGGCCAGGCGGGCCACCCGTTCGATCAGGGTCGGGTAGCTATAGCGCAACTTGTCGCGGTAGATGATCTCGCGGGTTTTCTCATAACGGGCACCGGACATCAGCAGGCGTTTGATCAACAGCGGGTACTGGTAAGCGCCTTCGGCCGGGGGGATAACGCGAGTCTGCAACATAATAATCCCTTTAATCTGACTGCACGGTCGTGACTGAAAGTACGCACTGTAGTGCCCTTGAACGCCAGCCAAATCAGCCAAAGGAATGATTTGCAGAACCCTGCAGATGCTAGCGTTGCGCCACTATCCGCAGGGATTCTCTGTCTGTAGTGACTACGGAATCAATGCATCTCGGTAAACGCCAGCTTCACGCCAATCGCAATCAGCACCGCGCCCATGGTCCGGTCGAACCAGTGACCCATGCGGGCGAAACCGGCGCGTACGCGCTGCTGGCTGAACAGCATCGCCACCAGGCAGAACCAGCCCGCTGTCGCCGCCGCCAGGTAAACCCCGTAACCGGCTTGCACCGCCAGTGGCGTGTGCGGGTTGATGACCACGGTGAACAGCGAGAGGAAGAACAGCGTGGCTTTCGGGTTGAGACCGTTGGTGACAAAACCCGAGGTGAAGGCACCACGGGCAGTGCGCTCGCCGGCTTCCTTGTGCAGATCGTCCGCCACAGGCTTGGCCGGTTGCGCGCGCAGCGCCTTGTAACCGATGTACAGCAGGTAAGCGGCGGCAGCCCATTTCAAGGCATTGAACAACACGATCGACTGGGACACGATCAGGCCGATACCCAATAGCGAGTAACCCACGTGCAGGAAAATCGCCGTACCCACACCCAGCGCGGTCCAGGTGCCCGCGCGGCGACCGTGGGTAACACTCTCGCGCACCACCACGGCAAAGTCCGGGCCGGGGCTGGCCACGGCCAGCAGGTGAATCAGGGCAACGGTCAAGAACTCTGTCCAGTACATGGGGGCTCCTTCAGGCCAAGCGTAACTATTTATTTCATCTGGTAGGCTCGGCAGATTACGCCTTCAGTTCATTGCACAAAAGGTACAGTTGATGACGAACACTCGCCGCGCCGTATTCCTCGACCACCCGTCCCTGGACCTCGGCGACCTTGACCTCAACCCGCTGCGCAGTTGTTTCAGCGATTTGCAGCTGTTCGCCCAGACCTTGCCCGATCAAGTCATCGAACACCTCAAGGGCGCCACCGTCGCCATCAGTAACAAGATCCTGATCGATGCCGCCGCCATGGCCGCCAGCCCTGATCTCAAGCTGATCCTGATCACAGCCACCGGCACCAACAATGTCGACCTCGCCGCCGCCCGCGCCCATGGGATTACCGTGTGTAACTGCCAGGGTTACGGCACACCGTCGGTGGCGCAGCACACGATCATGCTGCTGCTCAACCTGGCCACGCGCCTGGCCGATTATCAAAAAGCCGTCGGCGAAGGCCGCTGGCAGCAGGCCAGACAGTTCTGTTTGCTGGATTACCCGATCGTCGAACTCGAAGGCAAAACCCTTGGCCTGCTCGGTCATGGCGAATTGGGCGGCGCGGTCGCACGGTTGGCTGAAGCCTTCGGTATGCGTGTTCTGCTGGGGCAAATTCCCGGACGCCCTGCCCGGCCGGACCGCCTGCCGCTGGATGAACTGTTACCGCAAATCGACGCACTGACTCTGCACTGCCCGCTCAACGAGCACACTCGCCACTTCATCGGCGCCCGTGAACTGGCCGCGATGAAACCCGGCGCGTTCGTGGTCAACACCGCACGCGGTGGATTGATTGATGAACAGGCGCTGGCCGACGCCTTGCGCAACGGGCATCTGGGCGGCGCCGCCACTGACGTGCTGAGCGTCGAGCCTCCCGTCAACGGCAATCCGCTGCTGGCCCACGACATCCCGCGCCTGATCGTTACCCCGCACAACGCCTGGGGCAGCCGCGAAGCGCGCCAGCGAATCGTTGGCCAAGTGACCGAAAACGCACTGGAATACTTCAGCGGTAAGGCGCTGCGAGTCGTCAGTTGATAAACTGCGGCACTTTTTTCCACGGGAGCAGTTATGGATCCGCGCAGTGAAGTACTGCTTCGTCAGGCCGAGTTATTCCAGGGTTCGGTGTTGTTGGCCGGTTTGCCCGCCGACGACTTGCTGGGCCGCTTGCCCGAAGCTCATGGCTGGTGCTGGCACGCCGGCGATCAGGCCGCGCTGGACGCCCGCTTCGCCGAGCGCAGCCATTTTGGCGTGAATGCGCCCGAGCGCGAGTTCGATACAGCGGTGGTCTTTCTGCCCAAGGCCAAGGACCTGACCGACTACATCCTCAACGCCCTCGCCTCGCGGCTGGCCGGCCGCGAGCTGTACCTGGTCGGCGAGAAAAAAAGCGGCATCGAAGGTGCCGCCAAACAACTCAACCCCTTCGGCAAGCCACGCAAACTCGACAGCGCGCGGCACTGCCAGCTCTGGCTGGTCACCGTGGCCAACGCGCCTGAAGCCAAACCGCTGGAAAGCCTGGCGCAGACCTACGAACTGCCGCTGGCCGAAGGCCCGTTGAAGGTCATCAGCCTGCCGGGGGTGTTCAGCCATGGTCGCCTGGATCGCGGCAGTGCGCTGCTGCTGGAGCATCTGGACAAACTGCCTAGCGGTCACTTGCTCGATTTCGGTTGCGGTGCAGGGGTTCTGGGGGCGGCAGTGAAACGTCGTTACCCGCACAACCAGGTCACGTTGCTGGATGTGGATGCCTTTGCCGCTGCCAGCAGTCGTCTGACCCTGGCGGCCAATGGACTGGAAGCCGAGGTGATTACCGGTGACGGCATCGATGCCGCGCCAATGGGCTTGAGTGCGATCCTGAGCAATCCGCCGTTCCATGTCGGTGTGCACACCGACTATTTCGCAACGGAGAACTTGCTGCGAAAAGCGGCAAAACATCTGAAAAACGGTGGCGAACTTCGCTTGGTAGCGAACAGCTTCCTGAAGTATCAACCGCTGATCGAAGAGCACCTTGGCGTGTGTGCGATCAAGGCCGAAGGACAGGGTTTCCGAATCTACCGGGCCAAACGCGGTTGAACTTCTTTTGAAAAAGAAGGCTTGCCGAATGGGTTTTGCCTAGGCAGAATCCGCCCCGTCCTAGGGGAGTAGTCTCCCACGAGCGCCACGCTCGTCCGGCATGCGTCAACATACTTGGTCCTCAGACCATGGCGCATGCGACCCAAGCATCCACATCAGATGGATCGCAGGGTTTGACAAGACCTATGACACGAACACCTTACCCGGGGCGGGAAGGCTGTACGTGTCATAGCCGTGTCGACCCGCCCCTTAGGAAAACCCCTGATGCTGGATTCACTACTCGTACCTACCGCAATCGTTGCCTTGGCCGAAATCGGCGACAAGACGCAACTGCTCGCGCTCATTCTCGCTGCCCGTTTCCGTAAGCCCTGGCCGATCATCGCCGGTATCGTCGCCGCGACCCTGGCCAACCACGCGGCCGCCGGTGCGGTAGGCGCCTGGGTCGGGAGTTTCTTCTCGGATACGATGCTGCACTGGATCCTCGCCGCGAGCTTCGCCGCCACGGCGCTGTGGACCCTGGTCCCGGACAAGATGGATGACGACGAGGCCAGCACCGCCCGCAAGTTCGGGCCGTTCCTGACCACGTTGATCGCGTTCTTCCTGGCGGAAATCGGCGACAAGACGCAGATCGCTACCGTGATGCTGGCTGCGCAGTATCCGGAGCTGTGGCTGGTGATTATCGGCACCACCCTCGGCATGCTGATTGCCAACGTGCCCGTGGTATTGGCCGGTAACTTTGCCGCGGACAAATTGCCATTGACCCTGATCCGTCGACTGGCGGCGTCGGCGTTCTTCGTCCTGGCGATTGTCGCGGTGTACAAGGCGATGCAGAGCAGCGGGTGGATTTGACGGTTTAGGTCGACAGACCAAGTTATCGTTCATCGCGAGCAAGCTCGCTCCCACAGGTTCGGCGTCGAGCACAAAACCAATGTGGGAGCGGGCTTGCTCGCGAAGAGGCCAGTAGCCTCAGCACATGACTATCAGGACTTCCTGGCCTGCTCATACAAAGGCATGACCTTCGGAATCGCTGCCTGCAACGCCGCAATACGGCTCGACGACGCCGGGTGAGTGCTCATGAACTCAGGTGGCGAACCTTCCGAAGCCTTGCTCATCTTGTTCCACAAGGTGATCGCGGCATTCGGGTTGTAACCGGCGCGGGCGGCCAGTTCCAGGCCGATCAGGTCCGCCTCGTTTTCATTGGCGCGGCTGTTGGGCAAGGTCATGCCGTAGTTGGCCACGGTATCGGCCAGGGCCATGCTGTCCTGCCCCAATCCGAGCAAAGCACCGGCGCCCTGCTTGGCCATTTCGATGCCGTAAGCCTTGGACATCGCTTCACGACCGTGCTCGCGCAGGGCGTGGGCGATTTCATGACCCATGATCGCGGCGATTTCATCGTCGGTCAGCTTCAGGCTGTCGATCAGCCCGGTGTAAAAGATGATCTTGCCGCCAGGGCCGCAGTTGGCGTTGAGCTCATCGCTCTTGATCAGGTTGACTTCCCACTTCCACTGGGCCGCGTCCGGACGGAAGTTCGGCGCCTGGGCAATCAGCCGGTCGGCAATCGCCTGAACCCGCCGGGCTTCATTGCTGGTCTTGTCCAGCACACCTTTGCTGGACGCCTCGCCCACTGTCTTCTGATAGGACTGGGCGTACATCTGGTCGACCTCTTGCGCCGACAACATGCTGAACATGTACTGCTTGCGCTCCACACCCACGGCACCGCCACTGGTGGTATTGACCGACTGACAACCACTGAGCAGCACTGCGCCCAGTGCACTGACAACCAAAATCTTGTTCATCAAAAAACTCCCTGAAAACATGCCGCGTATCCTAGGCGTGGAAATGTAACGACGCCAGATACAATGGACGTAAGACGCACAATTCGGACAAAGCTCTCATCGCCGTAGAAAAAATTCACATACGGCGACAACCCGCTGCCCATCACACCGCGCATTGATTCAATTACGACATCAGGCACGCAAAAACAGTCATTTCAACTGCCCGCGCTCATGCCCGCCCACTCAAGCAGATGGCCGAGATCGATCAGGTGACCAATGAAGTGGCCGGTGGTGCGGATGAGTCGAGTGCGGCCAGTGCGGACTTGACCAAGTTGGCGGAACAGCAGCGGCGATTGATCAATCAGTTCAGGGTTTAACCTTATCGCGAGCAGGCTCGCTCCCACAGGGGATTTGTGTACACCACAGATCCAATGTGGGAGCGAGCCTGCTCGCGAAGGGGCCAGAACTGGCGCCGAATTAACCCGGGGTCAAACACTCCGGCCCATTGAGCTTCGGATCATTCACCATGTTGGCCAGGACCCGCTCGCGCAATGCGGCAGGCTCACTGGCCAGCAATGCTTGCAAAACGTGCAATGGCGTTTCGGGATCCAGCCACGCGGCCTGCCCCGCCTCATCAAGAATCAACGGCCGCCGCTGGCTTGCCGCCGGTTGGGTAATCACGGCGGTACTCAGCCACACCTGCTCCTGTACCGGATACGCCTCCCAGATCGCCGCAAAAAATAATGACGAGCCCTCCCCCGGTGTCAGCCAGTACGGGCGCTTGCGCGTCGTGCCGCGCCATTCGTAGAAACCATTGGCCGGCAACAGGCAACGGCGCTCGCGCAAGGCCTGGCGGAACATCGGTTGTTCGGCAACGGTTTCGGCGCGGGCGTGGGCCGGGGTGCGGGACAGATCGGTCAGCCAGGGTGGCGTCAGGCCCCAGCGGGCGCGGGCCAGTGTGCGCTGGCCGTCAGGTTCGGCCCGCAGCATCAACACCGAATCATTGGGGGAAATGTTCCACTGCGCCTGCTGGTCGGCAGGAAAACCGGGCAGCGCCGCGAAGGCGGGGTTCCAGCGAAACAGGGCATAACGTCCACACATGGGGCAACACGGCTCTTGATCAAACGAACGCCAGCCTAACAGACCAGCGTGCCGGGAAAGCTGTCCGGTTCATCGCCGGACAGCGGCAGCGCGGCATTGTACGCGGTGATCAGCTCGCGGGCGTATTCGGCCTGGTCGTTATCCACTGCCAAACCCAGCAAACCGAAAATCGGCAACTCACCGGTGGCTCCCACCAGATCGCGTCCCACCAGATGCGCCTCGATGCCCTCGCTGGCGAGCATGCCTTGCAGCAACTCGCCTTCCATCAGGTTTTCCGGATCGTAGATGCGCTGCATACACGCTCCTCACTCGTTTTCGCTGAACACTTCGAGATGCCATTCCTCTTCATGAACCTGCAACACGAAGGTTATCGGCCGGCAGCACACCTGACAGTCTTCAATATAGGTCTGATCGCCACCGGACAAATCCAGCGTCGTCTCGACTTCCTCACCACAATACGGACATTCATATTGCGCAGTTTCCAGCATCGCGGTCTCCCAGGTGACTTGTGCGTATAATCGCCGGTCTATTTGCAGGGCTATTTTTGTCTGGCTACTTTTTCAGACCGTACCCCGCCGGTTTTCAATCAAAACCTTTACTTACCCTAGCCGTTTCTAACAAGAGAGCATGATGGGCGAATTCGATGCCATCCGACCTTACGACGACAGTGAAGTCCCCGCAGTGCTGGCACGACTGCTCGGCGACAAGGCGTTTCTAGATATCCTCACCCACTTCCGCTTCCCGCGCTTCGCCGGCGCTTTAGGCTGGGCACTCAAACCTCTTATAGCCCATCGGTTGCGCCGTGAGTTTGCCGGCATTACCTCGGTGGCCACGTTACAGGACAAAGTCGAGCATTACGTCGACCATACCATCGAGCGCGCCACCGACGGTGTTACCTATACCGGGGTGGAGCAATTCAAGTCCGGCAGCGCCTACCTGTTCATCGCCAACCACCGCGACATCGTGATGGATCCGGCCTTCGTCAACTATGCCGTGTACCACGCCGGCCTGCCGACACCGCGCATCGCCATTGGTGACAACCTGCTGCAAAAGCCTTTCGTCAGCGACCTGATGCGCCTGAACAAGAGCTTCATCGTGCACCGCTCGATCAGCGGACGCCGGGAAAAAATGGCGGCTTATCAACTGTTGTCGGCGTACATCAACCATTCGATCCGCAACGATTGCGCCTCGATCTGGATCGCCCAGGCCGAAGGCCGCGCCAAGGACGGTGACGACCGTACCGAATCGGCGATCCTCAAGATGTTCCACATGAGCCGCAAGGACGAGCCGTTCGGCGAAGTCATACA
This sequence comes from Pseudomonas fluorescens, assembly GCF_040448305.1. Taxonomy (NCBI): domain Bacteria; kingdom Pseudomonadati; phylum Pseudomonadota; class Gammaproteobacteria; order Pseudomonadales; family Pseudomonadaceae; genus Pseudomonas; species Pseudomonas fluorescens. The sequence goes on from NZ_CP148752.1 coordinate 5,754,302, forward strand.
GTCGCTGAACCTGACCCCGGTGTCGATCAGCTACGAGTACGACCCGTGCGATCAGGCCAAGGCCCGCGAGCTTTACATCCGCGCCACCAGCGGCAGCTACACCAAGGTGCCGGGCGAGGATGACGTGAGCATCGCCAAGGGCATCACCGGCTACAAGGGCCGGGTGCATGTGAACTTTGCCGCGCCGATCACCGAACTGTTCGACGACACCAAGCAATTGGCGGTCGAGATGGACAGGCAAATCCTCAGCGGATACCGCTTGTTCCCGGTGCACTACCTGGCTTATGCACAGTGGAAGGACGCCGACCCGCAGTTGCAGGTGCCGAAAGCGGCCGAGGTGTTCCCGGCCGACGAGCTGGCCAAGGCCCAGGAAGAATGGCAACGCCGCCTGGATGCCTGCCCTGAAGAGCATCGTCCATTCCTGGTGCTGCAATATGCGACGCCGGTGCGCAATCAGTACCGCGTGAAGGCAGGGTTGCCGCTGTAAGCGGTTTCGGCCAGATGTGAAAACGGCGCCCTCGAGGCGCCGCTTTTGTATCTGTTCACCACATAACCTGTGGCGAGACTTCAGACTTGCGTGCTGATCCACGACACCAGCAGCGCCATCCCCATGCAGGCAAAGCCGAAGATGTAGAAAAACCGGTTCATGCGCAAGGTCGCCCAGTCCAGTGTGGGCTCTGCGTTGGGGCTGCTCTGGCGCTGCGCCTGCAAACTGGCCATCGCGCGCAGTTCACGACGACGGGTGGCGTGCAGCAACCAGCCGCCCGGGAAGGCAAAGAGCAAGGCCAGCAGATTGATCAATTTGGCGGGATGGGCGGTAAACAGCGTCATCAAGTGCAGCGACATCACAAACCTCAGGTAAATCAGGTGGCAGGTGCCGGGCCGGCGACCGCGGCGCGGATTCTACCGAAAGCCTGCGCGCCTGCCCTCTGTTTCCGACAAATAACGAAGCTTTTGATCAAAGGCTGTCCTGAGTCACGGCTTCGTCATCTGTATCGGCGACCATACGCGCCTCGAAACCGACAGGGACCACGTCATGCTCCACGCCGAAAACCAGGATCGTCTTTACCTCATCACCCCCAGCGAAGAACAACAAGCCCTCGTCGGCAGTCTCGCCTTCAATGTTCAGGACCGCCATTGGCTGGTGTATTGCGCACTCGGTGGCCACCAGCATGCGGATTTACCGGAGACGGATTTGCTGACGGGCGTGAGCGTGCTGGATTTTTACTCGCAAGCCGCCTGACACCCCAGATCTCCTGTGGGAGCGAGCCTGCTCGCGATGGACTTGAAGACGCCGCGGGGTATCAGATTCCCCGCGTAATCGTTAACGACCATCGCGAGCAGGCTCGCTCCTACAGGGGCTCGCATTACTCGCCGAGAACCTGACCCACGGTCGGGTCCTTGAACAGGCGGGTCAACGCATCACTGAGCACATCGCTGACCAGCTTGGTGTTGGTTTCCTGGTTCGGCGCCATACCGAAGCGCTGATCCAGGGACGCACCATAACGGCCGCTGTAGCGACGGTTGGCGTTCTGTACATCGGAGCGGAACGTCGCGCCGATGGTCGCTTCGGTCACGTACATGCCTTCTTTAGGCGACTGATACTTCAGCTCGGCCAGGGTCACGGTGATTTGCGGTGCGTTCGCCGCATTGGCGGTCGGGGTGAAGCCCAACAGGCGCACGGCAGCTTCGGCCTGGGCCTGCAGCTTCGGCAGGATCTGCGCGCCTTGTACGGTAATCGCGCTGGTCTCCGGGTACAGGCCACCACGGGTGCCGAGGGTTGGCGACGGACGTCCGTCCACCACACGCACCACAACAGGCTGACCATGGCCGACGGGCGCCAGTTGAGCCGTCAGCTTGGGTTCCGGACTCAGTTGTTGCGGGCTGTGGGCGCAGCCAACCAGGGTCAAACTGGTCACAGTGATCAAACCGAACAACAGGCGTTGCAACATGCTCTTCTCTCCAGAATCAGGCACAAACAGGCCGGCAGTATAGCGGTGCGCCACTGCGGGTAACCAGCACCTCACAGTGTTTGATGAAATCTCTGACAACCCCCTGGCAACGCGGTTCCTGTCACACAGATGTCACCCTCCATACACTTGCACGTAATGGCCTACAGGCAACCTTCTCAGTAGTCACCCACACGGTACTTCACCATGCGCCATCTGATCTCTCTGTTCGCGCCACGCCCACTGCATCGCTGCTTCGCTCTGCTCGACCGCAACGGCCATTGCCAGGCCTTCAAGCAGTGCAGTCTCCAGCCCATGGGCGATGGCTGGGTTGAAATCGAAGAGATCCGCCTGAACTGGCTGAATCAACCGCTGCCTGCCGGCGCCCGGGTCGTTTCGCAGCAGCACCGGCCACGCTCGCGTGCACAGCAACTGATGACGACCTGACCAAACACCTAATAAAAGTCATTAAACACGACCATTTCCCTGCGTTTCTTAGATACAATCTCCCCCCGATTATAAGGACGTCTCCTGATCGGGCCTCGCAGCATCGTCAATGCGCTTGTATTGACACCCCGCACCGCCCACAGAGAGCCGCCCACACAGATCGAGTGAAGCTGGCGCGCTTGCTGTTTTGTTGAGCAAAACCTCCACTTTTCGCGAATCTGCAGAGCTGTCATTACGCTCGGTCACTGAGCTGTCTGCCCGTTTTGCCTGCCTTGTTTCCCATGGCGGCAATTTCATCCGGGCACGGTGCCAGGCTGGGACAGCCCTTTTTGAGGTTCACGTCTTCAAAAGAGCGTGAAAAAAACGGGTTTTCACAACTTCACAAGAGTGTGGCGAGCAAATGAATAGTTTTGCGTCTGAATATGCACCATTAGCGTCTACAACAGCCCAACGACACAGGACCGAGTATTCCTCGAACACCGGAGCCTGAAGCCTGTCCGCTACGGATTTGGTTGCACAAACGGATGTATCGACCATAAGTCGAATTGCCTCCCGCGCGCTGAAATGAGTTCATATGGCTCATAGGCCCGGCAGGTAGCGTCCGTCGAAGTTGCGATAAATTGCGAAGATTCGGACATGGCGATCCTGCCATGGGTACCTGGGGCAACACTGACACGCCCCGTCACTCCTGGCAGCCATGCCGACAATTTGGTGCTGCAGATTTTGGAGACGCGTTAAATGGCGCATAACGAAGCAGTCGACGTAGTACTGGTTGGGGCCGGCATCATGAGTGCCACCCTTGCAGTACTGCTCAAAGAGCTCGACCCCGCGATCAAGCTGGAAGTCGTCGAGCTGATGGATTCCGGTGCCGCGGAGAGTTCCAACCCGTGGAACAACGCCGGTACCGGTCACGCCGGGCTGTGTGAGCTCAACTACACGCCGCAGGCCGCCGATGGCGCCGTCGACATCAAGAAAGCCGTGCACATCAACACCCAGTTCGAGGTGTCGAAGCAGTTCTGGTCGTACCTGACCAAGAAAGGCACGTTCGGCTCGTGCAAATCGTTTATCAGCCCGGTGCCACACCTGAGCTTCGTGCAAGGTGACAGTGGTGTTTCCTTCCTCAAGGAGCGCTTCAAGGTACTGAGCAAGCACCACGCCTTTTCGGACATGGAATACACCGAAGACAAGGCCAAAATGGCCGAGTGGATGCCGCTGATGATGCCTGGCCGCGATCCTGGCGAAACCCTCGCCGCGACCCGCGTGATCAATGGCACCGACGTCAACTTCGGTGCCCTGACCAACCAGTTGCTCAAGCACCTGACCAGCGCACCCGATGCCCAGGTCAAGTACTGCAAGCGCGTGACCGGCCTCAAGCGCAGCAACGGCGGCTGGACCGTCAGCATCAAGGACGTCAACAGCGGCAACACCCGTGAAGTCGACGCCAAGTTCGTCTTCCTCGGCGCTGGCGGCGCGGCACTGCCGCTGCTGCAGGCTTCGGGCATCGAAGAGAGCAAAGGCTTCGGCGGCTTCCCGATCAGCGGCCAATGGCTGCGTTGCGACAACCCGGAAGTGGTCAAGCACCACCAGGCCAAGGTCTACAGCCAGGCTGCCGTAGGTTCGCCGCCAATGTCCGTGCCGCACCTGGACACCCGCGTGGTCGAAGGCAAGAAGTCCCTGCTGTTCGGACCTTATGCCGGCTTCACCACCAAGTTCCTCAAGCACGGCTCCTTCATGGACCTGCCGATGTCGGTTCGCGCCGGCAACATCGGGCCGATGCTGTCCGTGGCAAAAAACAACATGGACCTGACCAAGTACCTGGTCAGCGAAGTGATGCAGTCGATGGAGCAGCGCCTGGAGTCCCTGCGTCGCTTCTACCCTGAGGCGAAAGCTGAAGACTGGCGCCTGGAAGTGGCCGGCCAACGGGTACAGATCATCAAGAAAGACCCGAAGAAAGGCGGCGTCCTGCAATTCGGTACCGAACTTGTCGCGGCCAAGGATGGTTCCCTGGCGGCACTGCTCGGCGCTTCGCCAGGTGCCTCGGTGACCGTTTCGATCATGCTTGAGCTGATCGAAAAATGCTTCCCGAGCAAAACCAAGGGCGAATGGGCCACCAAACTGGCGGAAATTTTCCCGGCCCGGGAAAAGGTCCTGGAAACCGACGCTGCGCTGTATCGCAAGATCAACACGCAGAACAACGTTGCCCTGGAACTGGTTGAAGCCAGCAGCGAGACCGAAAGCTACGCTTGATTCGGCCTTATAAAAAACGCCCCGTTCTCACTGAGAGCGGGGCGTTTTTTTATGGCTGAAATTTACTCAGCCGCGAGCTTTTTCGATCAGCTCGATGTAATCCGGCGCGTTGCGCTGATCTTTGATCAGGGCAATGAAGTCATTGCCGTGCTCATCCTTGCCATTCACGTCGTAACCCGCTTCGACGAAGAACGTAAGGAAACGTGCGAAATCGTCGATGCGCAGGCCACGGTAGGCCTTGATCAGTTTGTGCAGGGACGGAGAAGTCGCGTCGACCGGTTCGAAATCGAGGAACAACTTGATCTGCTCATCGCCGATCTCGTCACCAATCACTTGTTTTTTATCTTTACGCATTGCCGACTCCAGCTCGCAGACATTTCACGGGGCGGGCAGTTTACCCCTGCGCGGGCTCAAGGCTCAACGCGGACGAGTACTGCCGGTGTGCAGATCGGCCCAGACATGACCATTGGCGTAACTGAGAAACTGGCAATACACCGTGTCGTTGCGCAACAAGTCGATCACCACCCGGTATTGCGTCAGCGGGTAATAGAGGGTCAGGGTTTTGCTCGGCTCGTCGTAAACCGGCTTCTTCAGGCTTTTGCTTTCACCATCGAAGTTGACCAGCACCTGACTGATGGTGGCGCCCTTGTTCAGTGATTTGCCCTTGAGCCGAATCATCAACGGCGAAGTGACCGGAATCGGCTGTTGATTGGATTGACGCTGGGCACCGACCACCACCGAATAATCGGTGACTTGCATCAGTTGCTGCTGTTCGGGGTCGGCATCGCGCAGAGTGAGATCGTCCGGCGGCAGGAATTGACTGTGCATGGGTGCCGGCGCGGCGGCCAGGGGCAGGCTGAGGGTCAGCAACAGGACGGCGCAGCTGCGGATAAAAGGGCTCATGACAGGCTCCGGAATCGGGGCCGAGCACTCTAGCATGGGCGCGCGGAGGTGGGTCTGTGAACACGAAACCCTGTGGGAGCGGCGGTGCGACGATTCGACTTGCTCGCGAAGAGGGAGTGTCAGTCAACATCACTGTAACTGATACACCGCTTTCGCGAGCAAGCCCGCTCCCACAGGTTGAAAATCAGTCGAACTGCGCGCGCATCCACGCCTGATACTCGGCAACACCGGGCTCGCCTTCGCGCGGCGCCCAATGCGCCAGCTCACCCTCACCGACCGGGCGGTAAGGACCGGCCTTGCATTCGAACATCAGGCTGTCGGCCTCCAACACCACCAATCCGTGGAACACACCGGTCGGCAGGTCCACGCCAACACAGTCGCCACCGGTCTGAAGCACAGTCTTGCTCAGCACCGCACCGGCCTCATCAAAGATCAACACGCCCAGCCGCCCCTTGAGGACCAACAGGGTTTCGGCCTTGTTGTCACCCAAATGCCGGTGAGGCGGGATATACGTGGACGGCTGCAACCCCACCGCCATGCGATGGCAAGCGTCTTTCATCTGATGGAAGTTGTGATGCTGGCGCCCACGAGGATTGACCGCGGCTTTCCCGGCCAGCTCGGCGAACAAGGTCTGATCCAGAAAGCGAGGCGTATCCATGTCTTACATTCCTTTAACGGCGAAAATCCCGTTGGCGTTACGCCAGTAGCCTTTGTAGTCCATGCCGTAACCGAAGATGTAACGATCGATGCACGGCAGGCCGACGAAATCGGCCTTCAGGTCCGGACGGGCCTTGCGGTCGTGGTCTTTGTCGATCAGCACCGCAGTATGCACTTTACGTGCGCCAGCGTGTTTGCAGAAGTCGATGATCGCGCCCAGGGTGTGACCTTCGTCGAGGATGTCGTCGATGATCAGCACGTCACGGTCGATGAAGGAAACTTCCGGCTTGGCTTTCCAGAACAGGTCGCCGCCGCTGGTTTCGTTGCGATAACGGGTGGCGTGCAGGTAAGACGCCTCCAGTGGGAAGTGCAGGTAGGTGAGCAGCTTGCCGGAGAAAATCAGCCCGCCGTTCATCACGCAGAACACCACCGGGTTGCTGTCAGCCATTTGTTCGTTGATTTGTGCACCGACGCGGGCGATGGCCGCCTCGACTTCAGCTTCGGTGTACAGGCAGTCAGCCTCTCGCATGATTTGACGGATATGCTCGAGATCAGCGGACATGGCGCTCTCCAAGGGGTGGCGGATTCAGGAAAAGCGGGCAAAGGTACGCATCCAGCGAGGCCAGATCAAGCGTTTGTGGACTAACGTACTGTATGTCTATAGGACAACACCCTCGGATAGATTAATCTAGGCCGGTTTTTTTGCCCGCCGCCGGAGCCTTTCCCCATGCCCATCCATGAGATCCGCCACCCGCTGATCCGTCATAAACTTGGCCTTATGCGCCGCGCAGACATCAGCACCAAGAATTTCCGTGAGCTCGCTCAGGAAGTCGGCGCCCTGCTGACCTATGAAGCCACCAAAGACCTGCCGCTGGAATCCTACGATATCGAAGGCTGGTGCGGCACCGTATCGGTCGAGAAAATCGCCGGCAAGAAAATCACCGTGGTGCCGATCCTGCGTGCCGGCATAGGCATGCTCGAAGGCGTGCTCAGCCTGATCCCGGGCGCCAAGGTCAGCGCCGTGGGCGTGGCCCGCAACGAGGAAACCCTCGAAGCCCATACCTACCTGGAAAAACTGGTCCCGGAAATCGACGAACGCCTGGCCATGATCATCGACCCGATGCTCGCCACCGGCGGCTCGATGGTTGCCACCATCGACCTGCTGAAAAAAGCCGGCTGCAAGGACATCCGCGCCATGGTGCTGGTCGCCGCGCCAGAAGGCATCGCTGTGGTCGAGAAAGCTCACCCGGACGTAATCATCTACACCGCATCCATTGATCAAAAACTGAACGAACATGGCTACATCATCCCTGGGCTTGGCGATGCCGGTGACAAGATCTTCGGCACCAAGCAGAAGGACGCGTGAGCATGCAGCAAGAGTTCAACGATCCGCTCTGGCGCACGGTGCTGTCGGGTGCACAGATGCTGTTCGTGGCCTTCGGCGCCCTGGTGTTGATGCCGCTGATTACCGGTCTCGACCCGAACGTGGCGCTGTTCACGGCCGGCCTGGGGACGATCCTGTTCCAGATCGTCACCGGGCGTCAGGTGCCGGTGTTCCTGGCATCGAGCTTTGCCTTCATCACCCCGATCATTCTCGCCAAGGGCCAGTTCGGCCTGGCCGCGACCATGGGCGGCGTGATGGCGGCAGGTTTCGTCTACACCTTCCTCGGCCTGGCCGTGAAGATCAAAGGCACCGGGTTCATCGACCGCCTGCTGCCGCCGGTGGTGATCGGGCCGGTGATCATTTCGATCGGCCTGGCCATGGCGCCGATTGCCGCCAACATGGCCATGGGCAAGGCCGGCGACGGCAGTGAATTGATTCATTACCAGACGGCGATGTTGATCTCGATGCCCGCGCTGCTGACCACACTGATCGTTGCGGTTTTCGGCAAGGGCATCTTCCGCCTGGTGCCGATCATCTCCGGCGTGCTGGTGGGCTTTGGCATGGCGTTCTACTTCGGCGTGGTCGACACGGCGAAGATAGCGGCGGCACCGTGGTTCGCCATCCCGCACTTCACCGCGCCGGAGTTCAACTGGCAGGCGATTTTGTTCATCGTTCCGGTGGCCTTGGCCCCGGCCATCGAACACATCGGCGGCGTGATTGCCGTGGGTAGCGTGACCGGTCGCGATTACCTGAAGAAACCCGGCCTGCACCGCACCCTGCTCGGCGATGGTATTGCCACCACGGCGGCCGGTCTGTTCGGCGGTCCGCCCAACACCACCTACGCCGAAGTGACCGGCGCGGTCATGCTGACCAAGAACTACAACCCGAAAATCATGACCTGGGCGGCGATCTTCGCCATCAGCCTGGCGTTCATCGGCAAGTTCGGCGCACTGCTGCAAAGCATTCCGGTGCCGGTGATGGGCGGGATTCTGTGCCTGCTGTTCGGTTCGATTGCGGCGGTGGGGATGAACACGCTGATCCGCCACAAGATCGATCTGGGCGAGGCGCGCAATCTGGTGATTGTGTCGGTGACCCTGGTGTTCGGGATCGGCGGCGTGCTGATCGGCACCGGCACCGGGCCGGACGACTTCGGCCTCAAGGGCATCGCGCTGTGCGCGGTGGTGGCGATTGGCTTGAACCTGATCCTGCCGGGCAATGACAGCTGGAAGCACAAGAAGGCGAATGAGCCGCTGATCTGACAGCTTGAGATATTTGCAGTCTGCAAGATAGCTATCGCGAGCAAGCTCGCTCCCACAATTCGGAATGCATTTCCCTGTGGGAGCGAGCCTGCTCGCGAAGCTTTTAAAGCGCCAACGGCGCGCGCTCGCACAACACACTCAACGCCCGCGCCCAATGCGGATCATCGTTGAGGCACGGCACCAGCACCAACTCCTCGCCCCCCGCCTCGCGGAATTGCTCCTTGCCGCGATCACCGATCTCTTCCAGGGTCTCGATGCAATCGGCAACGAACGCCGGGCACATCACCAGAACCTTTTTCACGCCGCTTTTGGCCAACTCATCCAGGCGCGCTTCGGTGTAGGGTTCGATCCATTTGGCGCGCCCCAGACGCGACTGGAACGACACCGACCACTTGCCCTCCGGCAACCCCATGCGTTTGGCAAACTCTGCCGCCGTACGCAGGCACTGGCCGCGATAACAGGTGGCGACCACCTCCGGCGGCGCGCCGGCGCAGCAATCACCACCACCCTCGAAGCTGTGACCGGGGTTGAGCTTCTTCAGATGCCGTTCCGGCAAGCCGTGAAAGCTCATCAGCAAGTGATCGAAATCCTGCTCCAGATAGGGTTGGGTCGTGGCCACCAGCGCATCGAGGTATTCCGGTTGATCGTAGAACGGTTGCAGCACCGACAGTTGCACGTCGAGGTTTTTCTCGCGCACCACGCGTATGGCCTCTTCGATGACCGTAGTCGTGGTGCTGTCGGCGAACTGTGGATACAGCGGCGCCAGGGTGATTCGCTTGTGCCCCCCGGCGGCCATGCGCACCAGCGTCGATTCAATCGACGGCTCGCCGTAGCGCATCGCCAGTTCGACCGGGCCATGCTGCCATTGACGGGTCATGGCTTGTTGCAGGCGACGGCTGAGCACCACCAGCGGCGAGCCCTCGTCCCACCAGATCGAGGCATAAGCATGGGCCGACTGCTCGGGACGCTTGATCAGAATCAGCGACACCAGCAGCCGTCGAACCGGCCATGGCAGGTCGATCACGTACGGGTCCATCAGAAATTGATTGAGGTAACTGCGCACATCCGCCACCGAGGTGGAGGCAGGTGAACCCAGATTGACCAGAAGCAACGCGTGATCGGTCATGCAACGTCCTATTTCAAAGGCGACCGGACAGATCGTCCAGAGCCGCGCGCAAATCCGTGAACTTAAAAGTGAAACCAGCCTGTAACAAACGCACCGGAGTGGCGCGCTGGCCGCCCAGCAACAGCAAGGACAACTCGCCCAGCCCGACCTTCAATACGAAGGCCGGCATCGGCATGAAGGTCGGGCGATGCAGTACGCCACCCAGCGCCGTGGCAAACTCGCGGTTGCGCACAGGCTTGGGCGCGCACGCATTATAGGGACCGCTGGCCTCGTTGCGATGCAGAAGAAAATCAATCAGGGCGATTTGATCGTTGATGTGAATCCACGGCATCCACTGCCGGCCGTTGCCGATCGGCCCTCCCAGGCCCCATTTGAAGGGCAGCAACAGCCGCGACAAAAAGCCGCCCTCCGCCGACAGCACCAACCCGGTTCGAATGAGGATGACGCGAATGCCCAGCGCTTCTGCCCGCTGTGCAGTCTCTTCCCAGGCGATACATAACTGGCTGGCGAAATCTTCGCTGACCGGCCCCGAGTCCTCGGTCAGTTCGCGCTCGCCACCGTCGCCATACCAGCCGACAGCCGAACCGGAAATCATCACCCATGGTTTCTGCTCGCGACTTTCAAGCCACGCCAGCAGGGTTTCAGTCAGCGTGATGCGGCTGCTCCACAACAAGGCTTTACGCTTGTGTGTCCAGGGCCGGTCGGCAATCGGCGCTCCGGCCAGATTGACGATCGCATCGACCGGCTCCTGCCCCAGATCCTCCAGCCGGGCAACTCCACGCACTTGGGTACCACATATTTTCGCGACTTTTTCAGGCTGGCGACTCCAGACTGTCAGGCGATGGCCCTGCCCTGACCAGTGCCGGCAGAGCTGACGTCCTATCAAACCAGTACCGCCGGTCAGCAATATGTGCATGACTTCTTCCTCGCGTGGCGTTTTACCTTGTCCATTAGTCTATTTTTATAAGCAGGGATCTTTGGTATCGAGCAGGCTCTATGTTTAACAATAGGCCAAGCTGTCAGAACGAGAACGCTAAAAGTTATACCAAAAAACAATATTGTACAGGTTTGAACCCCGGCGTAGTCTGTACAGAAAGGTAAACGAGGCCCCTATGACTGTACCTATCGCAATCATCGGCACCGGCATCGCCGGACTCTCCGCCGCCCAGGCCCTGACGGACCTCGGGTACGTGGTTCAACTATTCGATAAAAGTCGCGGCAGCGGCGGGCGCATGTCGAGCAAGCGCAGCGATGCGGGTGCCCTGGACATGGGCACGCAATACTTCACCGCCCGCGACCGCCGCTTTGTCACGGAAGTCCAGCGCTGGCAGGCCAAAGGCTGGGTCGCCGAGTGGACGCCGCAGCTGTACACCTACCATGGCGGCCAGCTCAACCTGTCACCGGACGAGCAGACCCGCTGGGTCGGCACGCCCCGCATGAGCGCCATCACCCGCGCCCTGCTCGGTGACCTGGAAGTGCATTTCGCCTGCCGGATCACCGAGGTCTATCGCGGTGAAGAACACTGGCACCTGCAGGACGCCGAGGGCTTCACCCACGGACCGTTCAGCCACGTGGTCATCGCCACGCCGGCCCCACAGGCCACGGCTCTGCTGGCGTCAGCGCCGAAACTCGCCGGCGCCGCGGCCGGCGTGAAAATGGACCCCACCTGGGCCGTCGCGCTGGCCTTCGAAACGCCGCTGGAAACGCCCATGGAAGGCTGCTTCGTACAGGACAGCCCCCTCGACTGGCTGGCCCGCAACCGCAGCAAACCTGGACGCGACAACACCCTCGACACTTGGGTCCTGCATGCCACCAGCGCCTGGAGTCGCCAGCACATCGACCTGTCCAAGGAAGCGGTGATCGAGCAGTTGCACGGCGCCTTCGCCGAACTGCTGCACGATTCCATGCCCGCACCAAGCTTCAGCCTCGCCCACCGCTGGCTCTACGCCCGCCCCGCCAGCAGTCACGAATGGGGCACCCTGGCCGATGCCGACCTGGGGCTGTACGCCTGTGGCGACTGGTGCCTGTCCGGACGTGTCGAAGGGGCCTGGCTCAGCGGTCAGGAAGCCGCTCGCCGCTTGCATGAGCACCTGCAGTAAAGAGCATCAACCCGAGCAAATCGCTGCTGTCACCATGGACAGCAGCCCGCCACAAAACCTATACATAACATTTGACTTGTACAACTTCGAATCTATGATGAAGTTATCCTGTACAAACTCGACCGTCTGCACAGGTTCAGATTCGAGGTGCTCCGATGTTCCACTCCCCCACCAAACCGAAAATCGCCATCAGCGCCTGTCTGCTGCACCCGGACTTGCCGGTGGAGGAAGATGGCGGGCTCAATGATCCGGTGCTGCGGGAAAACTTCCTCACCCGCGTGTCCGCCTACAACGCCTGGCAGCAACTGTGCCAGGAAGGCCTGACCCGGCGCGGGCTCACCGACTTTCACTCGCGCTACAAATACCTGCTGATGGCCCACAACCCGGTGCAATACAAAACCCTGGGCCACCTGCTGGGCAACATGGGCCATACCGATCCGCAGGAACTGGGGCCCCGCTATTTCAGCGAACTGATGGCGGCGCTGAAAAAGTGCGCCACCCGTCGCACTCACACCAACGTCCTGCAACACCTCAGTGGCTACCTGAAACAGGCCATCAGCCGTGAAGAAAAGCAGGCAGTGCAACACGTGATCAGCCAGTACCGCCTGGGCATCGTGCCGCTGGTGGTGCCGCTGACGCTGCTCAAACATCACTTTAACCAACACCCTGATCCGTACATCGCACAGCAGGTTTGCCTGCAACCGCACCCGGAAAACCACAGCCTGCGAAACGCCATCTGATGAAAAAGGCACTCGACACCAGCGCCCGCGAAGACCTCGGCGATGACTTTAAAAAGGCGCTGGAAGAAGGCTGGCTGCCGATCCGTGAAGTGGCGCGGCAAACCGGGGTCAATGCCGTGACCTTGCGCGCCTGGGAGCGGCGCTACGGCCTGATCGTGCCGCAACGCACACCCAAGGGCCATCGGTTGTTCTCGGCCGACCATGTACAACGCATCCAGACCATCCTCACCTGGCTCAACCGTGGCGTTGCCGTCAGCCAGGTCAAGCCATTGCTCGACACGCCGCAAACCTTCAGCGAGTTCGTCGACAACGATTGGCACGCCTTGCTGCAAACGTTGCTGCAGGCAGTCAGCCGATTGCAGGAACGTGCCCTGGATGACAGCGTCAATCAGGCGATGGCGTTGTATCCGCCGCGAACCCTGTGCGAGCACTTGCTGATGCCCTTGCTGGCCGCTCTGGAGCAACGCTGGCAAGGCCAGTTCGGGGCGCAGATGGAGCGGGGCTTTTTTTGTGCCTGGCTACGCAGCAAATTCGGTGCGCGCATCTACCATAACAATCGTCAGTTGCGCACCGCGCCGCTGTTGCTGGTCAACCACTCGGACCTGCCCGTGGAACCGCACCTGTGGCTCACGGCCTGGCTGATCAGCAGCGCGGACTGCCCGGTGGAGGTCTTCGACTGGCCGCTGCCTGTCGGCGAATTGGCATTGGCAGTCGAACTGCTGCAACCCCGAGGGGTTCTGCTGTACTCCAGCAAAGCCCTGAACCTGGTACAACTGCCGAAACTATTGAAAGGAATCAGTTGCCCAAAAATGATTGCCGGACCAACGGTATGCATCCACCACGCCGAGTTGTCCGCAAGTACTACCGAGATCGCTGATTTGTACCTGGCCGAAAATCCGTTGTCGGCACATCAGGCACTCGTTCAGCGCGGGCTGATTTAAATGAAACGCGTGGATACCAAAATGCAATTGATCTGGCTGCGCAGCGACTTGCGTCTACATGACAACACCGCCCTCTCGGCCGCCGCGGCTCGCGGCCCCTGCGTGGCGGTGTATCTGCTGAGTCCGGAACAATGGCTGGAACACGACGATGCGCCCTGCAAAGTGGACTTCTGGCTGCGTAACCTGCGCGAACTGAGCCGCGAACTGGGTCAACTGAACATTCCCCTGCTGATCCGCCAGGCTCCCCGCTGGGATGACGCGCCAAGCGTATTGCTGAACTTGTGCCGACAGTGGCAGATCGACGCGTTGCACCTCAACGATGAATACGGCATCCATGAGTCCTGCCGTGATGCAGTGGTCGCCCGGACGCTACAGGCCGAAGGCATCGAAGCTCACCGCTACCTCGATCAATTGCTGTTCAAGCCCGGGAGCGTGCTGACCCGGACCGGCACTTACTTTCAGGTCTTCAGCCAGTTCCGCAAAGTCTGCTACGAGCGACTGCACCACTCGCTGCCCAGCCTGGTCCGCGCGCCGCACAAACAAGCGCCGCTGAACATTGCCAGCGATGCGATCCCCTTGAGTGTCGACGGCTTCGCAACACCCGCTGATAACTTGCGCAACCTGTGGCCGGCGGGGGAAGCAGAAGCCCGGCATCGCCTCGACAGCTTTAGCGATGCACAGATCGAGCACTATCAAAGCGAACGGGATTTCCCGGCGAAGCCCGGCACCAGTCAGCTCTCGGCCTATCTGGCCGCCGGGGTAATTTCTCCGCGTCAATGCCTGTACGCTGCCTTGAACAGCAATCAAGGTGAATTCGAAAGCGGCAAGACCGGCGCCGTCACCTGGATCAACGAACTGCTGTGGCGCGAGTTCTACAAACACATCCTGGTGGGTTACCCACGGGTTTCCCGGCACCGCGCGTTTCGTCCGGAAACCGAAGCGCTGGCCTGGCGCAACGCCCCCGAAGAACTGGCCGCCTGGCAACAGGCGCGTACCGGTTTACCTATCATCGACGCCGCCATGCGCCAACTGCTGGCAACCGGCTGGATGCACAACCGCCTGCGCATGGTGGTGGCGATGTTCCTGAGCAAAAACCTGCTGATCGACTGGCGCGAAGGCGAACGATTTTTCATGCGTCACCTGATTGATGGCGACCTGGCGGCGAACAATGGTGGCTGGCAGTGGAGTTCCTCCACCGGCACCGACTCGGCGCCTTACTTCCGGATTTTCAACCCGCTGAGCCAGTCGGAAAAATTCGACCCCGAAGGCATGTTCATCAAGCAATGGCTGCCGGAACTGGCCGAGCTGAATAAAAAAGACGTGCACAACCCCGCCAATCTCGGCGGCCTTTTCGGTGTTGTGGATTACCCCTCACCGATCGTCGACCTGAGTACTTCCCGTACGCGTGCGTTGACGGCATTCAAAAACCTGCCCTCGCGGCAATACGCCGCCGTTGGGTCATGAATTACCGCCACCGGGATGACTTCGATGCCGGGGCTTTGCATTATGAACATTTACCCGCATTGGGCCGGGCAATTGACTGGCTGAAAAGGAGATTGGGATGAGTCGTACACCCGCACGACGATACTGGCTGACCGGTGCAAGCAGCGGCATCGGTGCCGCCCTGGCCGAAGAAATCCTGAAAACCGGTGCGCACCTGGCCGTCAGTTCGCGCACCGTGGCACCACTGAAAGACTTGTCGCTACGTTATCCGGGACAAGTGCTGGTAGTCGCCGGAGACCTGACCAACAGCCAGACCGTACGCGAGATCGGCGAGCAGATTGCCGAGGACTGGGGCTCGCTGGACACCGTGATACTCAATGCCGGCACCAGCGAGTACGTGGACGCCAAGCAGTTCGATGCGTCGATTGTCGAGCATGTGGTGCGCACCAACCTGCTGGCCAGCAGCTATTGCATCGACGCCGCCCTGCCTTTGCTGCGGGCCGGCATCGCACCGCATATGGTCGCCATGGCCAGTACGGTGACTTACCTGCCGTTGCCCAAGGCAGAAGCGTACGGCGCCTCGAAGGCCGGGCTTCGTTACCTGTTCGAATCCCTGCGCATCGATCTGGCCCCGGAAGGCATAGAACTCACGGTGATCAGCCCCGGGTTTGTCGAAACGCCGCTGACGGCGAAAAACGACTCCCCCATGCCCTTGAGCTGGCCGGTGGAGAAAGCCGCGCGGCACATCTTCGAAAAACTCAAGGACCGCCCGCTGGAGATCGCTTTCCCGGCAGCGTTCATGGCCACCCTCTGGCCGCTCTCCAAACGGCCGGACCGAGTGAAACTGGAGATCGGCATGCGCATGGTGCGCAGCCAGCCGCCGATCAAGGATCAACCCTGAAAATCGCCATCATCGGCAGCGGTATCCCGGACGTTCCGATACTTGAGCGTCCGTCAGACCTTTCACACAGCACCCGGTGACTGCCTTACACTGCGCGCCATGAAAACCATCCCCCATACGCAAATCGCGGAACCCGCGGTCACCTGCTCGACCTGCGCGGCCTGCTGCTGCCAGCTCGAAGTCATGCTGATCACCGATACGGGTGTGCCTGAACGGTTCATCGATACCGATGATTGGGGCGGGGAAGTGATGCTGCGCCTGGATGACGGCTGGTGCGCCGCGCTGGATCGCAACACGATGATGTGCACCATCTACGAAAAACGCCCGCTGATCTGCCGGGAATTCGAGATGGGCGCACCGGAGTGCATCGAGGAACGCCAGGGGATTTCGACGGCGTATCGCTGAATTGAAAAACAACGCGCGCCCCTGTGGGAGCGAGCTTGCTCGCGATAGCGATTTCAGACTCAACATTGATGTTGAATTTAAAGCCGCTATCGCGAGCAAGCACGCTCCCACAGAGGGATTTGCAACCCGCTGAAACCGTGGTGCTTACAACGGCATCGTGTAATGCAATGCGTAGCTTTCTACACCATCGTTCGGAGTGGTGATCCCGGCGTTGGAATAGTGCGTCGCACGAACCCCGACTTCATGTCCGCCGGCAAAGCGCAAACCGAAACCAAAGCGGTCTTCGAACTGGAAGGCGCTGCCCAGATCGTTGTTTTCGACTTCGGTGCTGGCAAAGGCCGCCACGCCAACCCCAAACTCGATGTAGGGTTTGACGCTCTGGCCGGAAAATTCATAAACAAGCACGGGCGAGAACGACAGGCTGTGGTTACTGGATTGCTCGTCACCTTCCCAATAGGTGTAGGCGCCGTCCCAATAACCGGTCAGACGACCCACGTCACTCTGCCACCAGCTCTGGTCCCAATCGAATTGCATCCCCAATCGATAGGTCATGGTCGACTCGCCGGTTTGCCCCACGGCAAACTCCACACCTGCCGCCTGCGCGGTAAAAGTGTGCCCCATCAGTGCGGCCGCAATCGCGGCCAAGCAGAATAGTCGCTTCACTAGAAACTTCCTTTTCCGAACGATTTCGTATGGTTTTTTTGTTGCCAAGCCTTGCAAAACTATAGAAGTCAGCGATTTATCAGAAGTTCACCCGACTCTTCGTATTCCCCCCCGGACAGCCTTCTACCTGTTGAAGCTTCGCACAACGCCAGCGGTATTCCACAGTATCGGCAAGATATTTCTGAAATGTAGCGGATCGGCGCTGGTCCAGAACTGCGCTTCGCGAGCAGGCCCCTCGGCGAGCAGCTCGCCTTCGGCCAGCAGCCGCTGAAGCTGGCGCGCGACGGCGGCGCCGGTGTCGATCAGACTGATGTCCTCGGGGATCATCTGCCGCAGCATCGGCTTGAGAAAGGGGTAATGGGTGCAGCCGAGAATCAGGGTGTCCGCGCCGGCAGCCAGCAATGGCCGGACATACCCGGCCAATAGCTGGCGCAACTCGGGGCTGCGCAGGTCGCCGTTTTCAATCAGCTCCACCAGCCCGGGACAGGGCTGGGTGATCACTTTCACGTCCGTGGCGAAGCGGTCGAGTAACGCTGCGAACTTGGCACTTTGCAAAGTACCGGTGGTGGCCAGCACCCCCACCACGCCGGAGCGGGTTGCGGCGGCGGCCGGTTTGACTGCCGGCTCCATGCCGACGATGGGCCATTCTGGGTAGTCGCGACGCAAGTCGGCGACGCCGGCCACCGTGGCCGTGTTGCACGCCAGCACCAGGGCCTTGGCGCCCTGTTGCCGAAAGAAGTCGGCCATCACGCTGCAACGTTGCTGGATAAATTCCGGGGTTTTCTCGCCGTAGGGAACATTCCCGCAGTCGGCGACGTACAGCAGAGATTCATTGGGCAGCAAACGCTGGATCTCGGCCAGTACCGAGAGCCCGCCGACACCGGAGTCGAACACGCCTATCGGCGCTTCACGCATGTTTCGACCCACAGACGCTGCAACCCGGATCGCGCTTGACCCGCAATTCACGGAAGCGCGTGCCCAAGGCATCGATCAACAACAGGCGCCCCACCAGTGGCTCACCGAATCCGGCTAGTAACTTCAACGCCTCCAGCGCTTGCAGACTGCCAACCAGACCCACCAGCGGACCGACTACGCCGGCCTCGCTACAGGTCAATTCGGCCTCGCTGCCGTGCCCGTACAAACAGTGGTAGCACGGACTCTCCGGCCGACGCGGATCGAACACCGACAGTTGCCCTTCGAGGCGAATCGCCGCGCCGCTGACCAGCGGTTTGCCGGCGGTTACGCAAGCGGCGTTGACCGCTTCACGGGTGGAAAAATTGTCAGAGCAATCGAGGACCAGATCTACCCCGGCCACCACGGCGGCCAGGGAGTCTTCGTCCAGCGCCGCACGATGGGCGATCAACTGGATCTCGGGATTGATCGCCGTCAGCCGCTTGAGCGCCGAATCGACCTTGGTCATGCCGACGCTGTCGGTGTCGTGAATGATCTGGCGTTGCAGGTTGGTCAGGTCGACCGTGTCGAAGTCCGCCAGGTGCAACTCGCCAACCCCGGCGGCCGCCAGATACAGCGCCACTGGCGCGCCAAGGCCGCCAAGACCGACGATCAATACGCGGCTTTCCTTGAGCCGCAACTGGCCGTCGATATCGATGTGTTGCAGCAGAATCTGCCGACTGTAGCGCAACAACTCCTGATCATTCAGCACGGCAGGCGCCCCAGACTGATGCGTTGGTGACCGCCCAGATCGGTGCGGCTGTGGACTTCTTCAAATCCGCGGGTCAGCAATAAATCGCGAACTGCCTCGGCCTGATCATAGCCGTGTTCGAGCATCAGCCAACCGCCGGCATCCAGATGCTCCGGCGCCTGGGCGACGATCAGGCGCAGATCGTCGAGCCCGTCGACTCCCGCCACCAAAGCGCTGGCCGGTTCAAAGCGCACATCGCCCTCAACCAGATGCGGATCGGTCGCTGCGATGTAGGGCGGATTGCTGATGATCAGTTGAAAACGCTGACCTTCCAGGGCGCTGAACCAATGACTGCTCAGTACCTTGGCGTTGTTCAGGTGCAGACGCTGGCGATTGCGCTCGGCCAGGGCCACGGCCTCCAGCACGCGATCCACGGCAGTGACGTTCCACGCCGGACGCTCACTGGCCAGGGCCAGGGCGATGGCGCCGCTGCCGGTGCCGAGGTCGAGCACCTTGGCCGGTGTGGCCGGTAACAGTTCCAGCGCGGCTTCCACCAGCAGTTCGGTGTCGGGGCGCGGGATCAGCGTGTGCGGCGCCACTTCCAGGTCCAGCTTCCAGAAGCCCTGCTGGCCGAGGATATAGGCCACCGGCTCGCCGCCGCGACGGCGTTGCAAATATTCGGCAAACGTCAGCGCCGCTTCGCTCGGCACGATGCGCTCCGGCCAGGTGTGCAGGAAACTGCGGGACTTGCCCAAGGCCGCCGCCAGCAGCAATTCGGCATCCAGACGCGCCGTCGGCGAGTCGGGTAAATCAGCGGCGCGCAACAAACTGGCAATGATCGTCATTTACTCACCTATCGCGGCCAGTTGATCGGCCTGGTACTCGGCCAGCAACGGCTCGATCACCGCCTCGACACCGCCGGCGAGGATCTCGTCGAGGGAATACAAGGTCAGGTTGACCCGGTGGTCGGTGACCCGACCCTGGGCAAAATTATAGGTGCGAATGCGCTCGGAACGGTCGCCGGAGCCGACCAGCAACTTGCGCTCGCTGGCGATGGCGTTGGCTGCGGCGCAGGTCTGCTGATCGTTCAGCTTGGCCGACAACCAGGACATCGCCCGGGCGCGGTTCTTGTGCTGTGAACGTTCTTCCTGGCACTCGACGACAATGCCGGACGGCAAGTGCGTGATACGGATCGCCGAGTCGGTCTTGTTGACGTGCTGGCCACCGGCGCCGGAGGAGCGATAGGTATCGATGCGCAGGTCGGCCGGGTTGATCTCGATGGCTTCCTGTTCGTCCGGCTCGGGCAGTACCGCCACGGTGCAGGCCGACGTGTGGATGCGGCCCTGGGATTCGGTCGCCGGAACCCGCTGCACGCGGTGCGCGCCGGATTCGAATTTGAGCTTGCCGTAGACGTTGTCACCCTCGACCCGGGCAATCACCTCTTTATAGCCGCCGTGTTCACCCTCGTTTTCCGAGAGGATTTCCACCCGCCAGCCACGGCGCTCGGCGTAACGCGAATACATGCGGAACAGGTCACCGGAGAAAATCGCCGCTTCGTCACCGCCGGTACCGGCACGGATTTCGAGGAACACGTTGCGCCCGTCGTTCGGGTCCTTGGGCAGCAGCATGCGCTGCAGGTCGGCTTCGAGCGTGACCAGGCGCTCCTTGGCCTCGCGGACTTCTTCCACGGCCATTTCACGCATGTCCGGGTCGCTGTCCTTGAGCAGTGCCTGGGCGCCTTCGAGGTCGTCCTGCACTTTCAGCAGTTCTTTATAGACGCCCACGATCGGTTCGACTTCCGCGTACTCCTTGGAATAGGTGCGGAACTTGTTCTGATCGGAAATGACCTCGCCGTCGCCCAGCAGGGCGGTCAATTCCTCGAAACGGTCCTGGAGGATATCCAGCTTATTGAGCAGTGACGCTTTCATTGCGGTTTTTTATCCGAAAAGCTATCCGATGAGCCCTCACCGAGGGCAAAGAGTTCCTGGGCCATCGCCAGCGCATCCAGGCGACCTTCGGCAGAGAGCTTTTTCAACTGCACGCTCGGGGCGTGCAACAGTTTGTTGGTCAGCCCGCGGGCCAGTTGCACCAGCACCTCTTCGGCACTGCTGCCGTTGGCCAGCATGCGCTGGGCCTTTTGCAATTCTTCGTCGCGCAGGCGTTCGCTCTGTTGACGATAGGCCTTGAGCACGTCCACCGCCGCCAGCTCGCGCAGGCGGACCATGAAATCTTCAGCGCCGATCGAGACCATCTCTTCGGCGGCCTGGGCTGCGCCCTGACGACTCTTGAGGTTCTCGGCGACCACTTCGTGGAGATCGTCGACGCTATAGAGGTAAACGTCGTCCAGTTCGCCGACTTCTGGCTCGATGTCACGGGGTACAGCGATATCCACCATGAAGATCGGTTTGTGCTTGCGCAGTTTCAAGGCGCTTTCCACTGCACCCTTGCCCAGAATCGGCAACTGGCTGGCGGTGGAACTGATGACGATATCGCTGCGCACCAGCTCTGCCGGAATATCCGACAACAACACCGCATGAGCACCGAACTGCTCGGCCAGAATGCTCGCGCGCTCCAGGGTACGGTTGGCGACCACGATGCGCTTCACACCCAGGTCATGCAGATGGCGGGCGACCAGGGTGATGGTCTCGCCGGCGCCGATCAACAAGGCCTGGCTGCGTTGCAGGTCGCTGAAAATCTGCTTGGCCAGGCTCACCGCGGCAAACGCCACCGACACCGGGTTCTCGCCGATGGCCGTGTCCGTGCGCACCTGCTTGGCCGCATTGAACGTGGCCTGGAACAGCCGCCCGAGCAACGGCCCGATGGTGCCGGCCTCGCGGGCCACGGCATAGGCCGACTTCATCTGGCCGAGAATCTGCGGCTCGCCCAGCACCAGCGAGTCGAGCCCGGAAGCGACCCGCATCATGTGACGAACTGCCGCATCATCTTCATGCACATAGGCGCTTTCGCGCAGCTCGTCGTAGCTCAAATGATGATATTCGGCCAGCCAGCGCAGCACGACGTCCGCCGACAGGTGATCCTGTTCTATATAGAGTTCACTGCGATTGCAGGTGGAGAGGATCGCAGCTTCGCGGCTGTCGGTGAGTCGGCAGAGCTGCTGCAAGGCCTCAACCAGCTGCTCAGGGGTAAAAGCCACGCGCTCGCGGACGTCTACTGAAGCAGTCTTGTGGTTAATACCGAGTGCAAGGAAGGCCATTCAAAGTCGCTGATTGTGACGTGAAGCCGACAATTGTCCTACTTCGACGGAATCAGAACAACCACTCGATATCTATCGTGCCAGTAGGCGACGCCGACGTTGCGAGCGGTTCTCGTTTAAAGGATCGCCCAGAGTCGTTTATCGGGCTGGCAGGTAAATTGCCGGGCCGGTTATGTTTGGCCGAAAGCTTGTGTCATGATGATCCGACCGCAGGTTAGTCGTCCTCCTCCTATATGAATAGATCTTCCGCGTTGCTCCTCGCTCTTGTCTTCCTCAGCGGCTGCCAGGCCTTGGCACCCGTGTCGTCGGACAGTGCGCCGCCGGTTGAAGACAGCACCCCGGCCCCTGAAAAGCCCAAGGTCTACAGCTCATTCAGCGAGGAAACCGTCTTCAGCCTGTTGAGCGCCGAACTGGCTGGCCAGCGCAATCGTTTCGACATTGCCCTGGACAACTATGTGACCCAGGCCATCAACACCCAAGATCCGGGCATCTCCGAGCGGGCATTTCGTATCGCCGAATATCTGGGCGCCGATCAGGCAGCCCTGGATACTGCGCTGATCTGGGCCAGGAACGCCCCCGACGACCTCGAAGCGCAACGTGCCGCCGCCGTGCAACTGGCACGCGCCGGGCGTTATGACGACTCCATGGTCTATATGGAGAGAGTCCTGCAAGGCAAGGGCGACACCCATTTCGACTTCCTTGCGCTGTCTGCGGCCGACACCGACCAGGACACCCGCAACGGCTTGATGCAAAGCTTCGACCGTTTGTTGCAGCGTCATCCGGACAACAGCCAGCTGATTTTCGGCAAGGCCTTGCTGATGCAACAGGACGGCGACACCAAAGGCGCGTTGAAGCTGCTGGAAGACAATCCACCTGAAGACGGCGAAATCGCCCCGATCCTGCTGCGTGCGCGGCTGTTGCAAACCCTTAATCGCGGTGACGAAGCCTTGCCGCTGCTGCAGAAAAGCATCAAGAAATACCCGGACGACAAGCGCCTGCGCCTGACTTACGCGCGCATGCTGGTTGAACAGGACCGCATGGACGACGCCAAGGCCGAGTTCTCGAGCCTGGTTCAGCAGTACCCGGAAGACGACGAACTGCGTTACTCGCTGGCGCTGGTCTGCCTGGAAGCCAAGGCCTGGAACGAGGCCAAGGGTTATCTTGAAGACCTGATCGCCCGGGAAAGCCACGTCGACTCGGCACACCTGAACCTCGGCCGCATCGCCGAAGAACAAAACGACCCGCAAGGCGCATTGATCGAGTACGCCAAGGTTGGCCCGGGCAACGATTTCCTGCCGGCGCAATTGCGTCAGGCCGACATCCTGATAGACAACGGCAGGACCGCCGAAGCGCAAAGAAAGCTGGCGGCAGAGCGCGACGAGCAGCCGGATTACGCGATCCAGCTGTACCTCATCGAAGCCGAAACCCTGTCCGCCAACAATCAGGGCGACAAGGCCTGGAGCGTTCTGCATCAAGCCTTGCAGCAATACCCGGACGATTTGAACCTGCTCTACACCCGTGCCATGCAGGCGGAAAAACGCAATGACCTGGCGCAGATGGAAAAGGACCTGCGCACGATCATCAAGCGCGACCCGGACAATGCCATGGCGTTGAACGCCCTCGGTTACACCCTGTCCGACCGCACCACGCGCTACGCCGAAGCCAAGGCCCTGATCGAACAGGCGCACCAGATCAGTCCGGAAGACCCGGCGGTACTCGACAGCCTTGGCTGGGTAAATTACCGCCTGGGCAATCTCGACGAAGCCGAGCGCCTGCTGCGCCAGGCCCTGGATCGCTTCCCCGATCAGGAAGTCGCCGCTCACCTGGGCGAAGTCCTGTGGGCCAACGGCAAACAGCGCGAAGCCAGACAAGTCTGGGGCAAATTCCTCAAGGAACAGCCTGACAGCCCGACCCTGCGCGGCACCATCAAACGCCTGACCGGATCAGAGACTCTTTAAGATTATGTTTTTGCGCCATTTCATCGTTTTCAGTTTTATCGCCCTGCTCGCCGGTTGCGCGGGCCTGGGTCCCCGCGAATCGGTCGAGGGTCATGGCAACGCCGCCCAATGGCGCGAGCACAAACAGCAACTGACCGGCCTCGATGGCTGGCAGATCGACGGCAAGATCGGCATCCGCGCCCCGAAAGACTCGGGAAGCGGCAC
This sequence comes from Pseudomonas fluorescens, assembly GCF_040448305.1. NCBI lineage: Bacteria > Pseudomonadati > Pseudomonadota > Gammaproteobacteria > Pseudomonadales > Pseudomonadaceae > Pseudomonas > Pseudomonas fluorescens. The sequence continues at coordinate 5,778,484 of NZ_CP148752.1, forward strand.
GCTGTTCTGGTTGCAGCGCCAGGATTACTACGACATTCGCCTGTCGGGACCACTGGGCCGCGGCGCGGCTCGCCTGACCGGACGTCCGGGCAAGGTGTCGCTGGAAGTCGCCAACCAGGGACGTTACGACGCACCGAATCCGGAAGTGCTGCTCGAAGAACAGCTGGGCTGGAAATTGCCTGTGTCCGACCTGGCCTGGTGGGTGCGCGGGCTCCCGGCTCCCAACAGCAAAAGTCGCCTGACCCTGGACGGCGACAGCCGCCTGGCCAGCCTGGAACAGGATGGCTGGAAGGTCGACTACACCTCGTACACGCAACAAAACGGTTTCTGGTTGCCCGAGCGCATCAAGCTCAGCGGCACCGACCTTGATGTCACGCTGGTGATCAAGGTCTGGCAACCACGCAAACTGGGGCAATGACATGCCTGACAATCGCCTGACGCTGCCCTCGCCGGCCAAACTCAATTTGATGCTGCACATTCTGGGGCGCCGCGAAGACGGCTACCACGAACTGCAAACGATGTTTCAGTTTCTCGATTACGGCGACGAAATCACCTATGCCCTGCGCGATGACGGAGTCATCCGACTGCACACCGAATTCCCGGGCGTCCCCCACGACAGCAACCTGATCGTCAAGGCCGCCAGAAAACTTCAGGAGCAATCCGCTTGCTCGCTGGGCGTGGATATCTGGATCGACAAGATCCTGCCCATGGGCGGCGGCATCGGTGGCGGCAGCTCGAATGCGGCAACAACATTGCTTGGCTTGAACCATCTGTGGCAATTGGGCTGGGATGAAGATCGCCTGGCCGGCCTGGGGTTGACGCTGGGCGCCGACGTCCCGGTTTTCGTACGTGGCCACGCGGCTTTTGCCGAGGGCGTGGGGGAGAAACTGACCCCTGTAGACCCGGAAGAACCGTGGTATCTCGTGCTGGTACCGCAAGTCTCTGTAAGTACGGCAGAAATTTTTTCAGATCCGTTGTTGACACGTAACACTCCTCCCATTAAAGTGCGCCCCGTTCCCAAGGGAAACAGTCGAAATGACTGCTTGCCGGTGGTAACAAGGCGTTATCCAGAGGTACGTAACGCTTTGAATTTGCTAGGTAAATTTACCGAAGCAAAACTCACCGGAACTGGAAGTTGTGTGTTTGGGGGCTTCCCAAGCAAAGCTGAAGCTGATAGAGTCTCGGCCCTTCTTACAGAGACCCTTACAGGTTTTGTAGCAAAAGGAAGCAACATTTCGATGTTGCATCGCAAGCTTCAAGGTCTGCTCTAAAGGAACCGATTACTGGGTAATCGTTGCAACAGATACAGGGGCGTCGCCAAGCGGTAAGGCAGCAGGTTTTGATCCTGCCATGCGTTGGTTCGAATCCAGCCGCCCCTGCCATTTTCCTATACTCATCCAGGTTACCCTCAGCCTTCAGGTACTGCGCGTGTCCAAGATGATGGTCTTTACGGGGAACGCTAACCCCGATCTGGCTCGGCGTGTCGTACGTCAGCTGCATATCCCTCTCGGTGACATCTCTGTCGGTAAATTCTCCGACGGCGAAATTACAGCCGAGATCAATGAAAACGTCCGCGGTAAAGACGTCTTCATTATTCAGCCGACTTGCGCTCCGACCAACGATAACCTGATGGAACTGGTAGTGATGGCTGATGCCTTCCGCCGCTCCTCGGCTACTCGTATCACTGCTGTTATTCCTTACTTTGGTTATGCCCGTCAGGATCGCCGTCCGCGTTCCGCACGTGTGGCTATCAGCGCGAAAGTCGTGGCTGACATGCTTACCGTAGTCGGCATCGACCGTGTTCTCACGGTTGATCTGCATGCTGACCAAATCCAGGGTTTCTTCGATATTCCGGTAGATAACATCTACGGCTCCCCGGTTCTGGTGGATGACATCGAAGATCAGCGCTTCGAAAACCTGATGATCGTGTCCCCGGACATTGGCGGCGTCGTGCGTGCACGTGCCGTTGCCAAATCCCTGGGCGTGGATCTCGGGATCATCGACAAACGCCGTGAGAAAGCCAATCACTCTGAAGTGATGCATATCATCGGTGATGTCGAAGGGCGTACCTGTATTCTGGTCGATGACATGGTCGATACCGCCGGCACCCTGTGCCACGCGGCCAAGGCCCTGAAAGAGCATGGCGCCGCCAAGGTTTTCGCCTACTGCACACACCCTGTGCTGTCCGGTCGGGCGATCGAAAACATCGAAAATTCCATGCTGGACGAACTGGTGGTGACTAACACCATCCCGTTGTCCGCTGCTGCACAAGCCTGCTCGCGTATCCGTCAACTGGATATCGCGCCGGTAGTTGCCGAGGCGGTTCGCCGCATCAGCAATGAAGAATCGATCAGCGCGATGTTCCGCTAAGGGCCCTGCCCTTCTCGAAATGTCTCGTTGACGAAAAGCGCCCCGCCCCGGCATTCCTGTCGGGGCGGGGCTTTTTTGCCCATATCGCCTTTAGCGCTGGTCGCAAACGCTGGGGCGAATGTGGTTATTTTGGAGATACAACATGAACGATTTTACCCTGAATGCTGAAGTGCGTTCCGACCTGGGGAAAGGTGCGAGCCGCCGCCTGCGTCGTCTCGCAAGCCTGGTTCCAGCTGTAGTTTACGGTGGCGAAAAAGCCCCTGAATCCATCAGCATGCTGGCCAAAGAAGTTGCCAAACTGCTCGAAAACGAAGCGGCTTACAGCCACATCATCGAGCTGAACGTTGGTGGCACCAAGCAGAACGTCGTGATCAAAGCCCTGCAGCGTCACCCGGCCAAAGGCCACGTGATGCACGCTGACTTCGTACGCGTAGTAGCTGGCCAGAAACTGACCGCTATCGTTCCAGTGCACTTCATCAACGAAGAAGCACCGACCAAGAAAGGCGGCGAAATCTCGCACGTTGTTGCCGAGATCGAAGTTTCCTGCCTGCCGAAAGATCTGCCTGAGTTCATCGAAGTCGACCTGGCTAACGCTGAAATCGGTTCGATCATTCACCTGTCGGACCTCAAGGCGCCTAAAGGCGTTGAGTTCGTGGCCCTGGCACACGGCGATGACAAGGCTGTTGCCAACGTCCACGCTCCACGTGTTGCTCCAGAAGCTGCAGAAGGCGCTGCAGAGTAATTTTACTCTGTACGCCGGAGTGACCGGAAACATCGCGGACTAGAGCATAGCGAGAAAGCGGGCGAGAACGCGGAGTTTACATCATGGTAAATGAGCAATTTTCGTCCACTTTCGCCGCTTTCCCTGATTGCGGCGATGTTATCCACCACTCCAAGGAAGGGCCCCTATCGTGACTGCCATCAAACTGATCGTTGGCCTGGGAAATCCAGGCGCTGAATACGAACAGACCCGGCATAACGCAGGGGCCCTTTTTGTTGAGCGCATCGCGAACGCACAAGGCGTGAACCTTGTGGCGGACCGCAAATATTTCGGCCTGACCGGGCGCTATTCGCATCAGGGTCAGGATGTTCGTCTGCTGATTCCCACCACGTACATGAACCGCAGCGGCCAGGCCGTGGCGGCACTCGCCGGTTTCTTCCGCATCAAGCCTGAAGAAATCCTCGTGGCGCACGACGAACTCGACCTGCCACCCGGCGTTGCCAAGCTCAAGCAGGGCGGCGGCCATGGCGGTCACAACGGGTTGCGCGACATCATCGCGCAACTGGGCAATCAGAATACCTTTCATCGCTTGCGGCTTGGCATTGGCCACCCGGGCGTTGCCAGTATGGTTTCAAATTTCGTCCTGGGTCGTGCGCCACGCGCCGAACAGGAAAAACTCGATGCCAGCATCGACTTTGCCCTCGGCGTGCTGCCGGATATCCTCGCCGGGGAATGGAACCGCGCGATGAAAAACCTGCACAGCCAGAAGGCCTGACTCTTATCCGAGGGGAAACACCATGGGATTCAATTGCGGCATCGTCGGCCTGCCTAACGTCGGCAAGTCCACCCTGTTCAACGCCCTGACCAAATCCGGGATCGCGGCCGAGAACTTCCCCTTCTGCACCATCGAACCCAACAGCGGTATCGTGCCGATGCCGGATCCGCGCCTGGATGCCCTGGCAGCCATCGTCAATCCAAAGCGCATCCTGCCGACCACCATGGAGTTCGTCGACATCGCCGGCCTGGTTGCCGGTGCGTCGAAAGGTGAAGGACTGGGTAACAAGTTCCTGGCCAATATCCGTGAAACCGATGCCATCGCCCACGTGGTCCGCTGCTTCGAAGACGAGAACGTGATTCACGTCTCCAACAGCGTCGACCCGAAACGCGACATCGAAATCATCGAGCTGGAACTGATCTTCGCCGACCTCGACAGCTGCGAGAAGCAACTGCAGAAAGTCGCGCGCAACGCCAAGGGCGGTGACAAGGACGCAGTGGTCCAGAAAGGCCTGCTGGAGCAACTGATCGCCCACTTCACCGAAGGCAAGCCGGCGCGCAGCCTGATGAAGAACATGGGGGCCGACGAAAAAGCGGTGATCAAGGGCTTCCATTTGCTGACCACCAAACCGGTCATGTACATCGCCAACGTCGCTGAAGACGGTTTCGAGAACAACCCGCACCTGGACGTTGTACGCGCCATCGCCGAAGAAGAAGGCGCCGTGGTTGTACCGGTGTGCAACAAGATCGAAGCGGAAATCGCCGAGCTCGATGACGGCGAAGAGAAAGACATGTTCCTCGAAGCCCTGGGCCTCGAAGAGCCTGGCCTGAACCGCGTGATCCGCGCCGGCTACGAAATGCTGCACCTGCAGACCTACTTCACCGCCGGTGTCGAAGAAGTCCGCGCCTGGACCGTCCGCGTCGGTGCCACCGCACCTCAAGCCGCTGGCGTGATCCACACCGACTTCGAAAAAGGCTTCATCCGCGCCGAAGTGATCGCCTACAACGACTTCATCCAGTACAAGGGCGAAGCCGGTACCAAGGAAGCCGGTAAATGGCGCCTGGAAGGCAAGGACTACATCGTCAAAGACGGCGACGTGATGCATTTCCGCTTCAACGTGTAACGTTATACAGAGCTAAGCACCCGCCCAAGAAAAAGCCGCGTTTGATACGCGGCTTTTTTGTTCCCGAAACAATCATCCGCCACACCACCAATTCCCTGTAGGAGTGAGCCTGCTCGCGATAGCAGACTGTCAGTCGACTGAGTCGCCAACTGACACACCGTCATCGCGAGCAGGCTCACTCCTACATTGGGAAATGTGTTGGGTCAGGACTTCTTCGTACGCGGCAAGAAGATCGCCAACACCCCGAACAGCGGCAGGAACGAACACAGGTAGTACACGTATTCGATGCCGTGTATGTCCGCCAGATGGCCAAGCAATGCCGCGCCAATCCCGCCGAAACCGAACATCAAACCGAAGAACACCCCGGCGATCATCCCGACATTGCCCGGCACCAATTCCTGGGCGTACACCACGATGGCCGAGAACGCCGAGGCGAGGATGAAGCCGATGACCACGCTGAGGATGCTGGTCCAGAACAGGTCGACATGGGGCAGCAACAAGGTGAACGGTGCAACGCCAAGGATCGAGAACCAGATCACCGCCTTGCGCCCGATCTTGTCGCCGATCGGTCCGCCGAAGAATGTCCCCGCCGCGACCGCGCCGAGAAACAGGAACAGGTGCAACTGCGAACTGGCCACCGACAGGTCGAACTTCTCGATCAGGTAGAAGGTGAAGTAGCTGGTGAGGCTCGACATGTAGAAATACTTGGAGAACACCAGCAACCCGAGTACCACCAGCGCGCTGGTCACTCGGCCCTTGGACAGGCCGTGAGTCGCCGCCTGGCCTTGCTTGAGCTTGAACAGGCTCAAGTGGTTGGCGTACCAGCGGCTGATCCGGTAGAGCACGAACAGTGCAAACACCGCGAACAGGCCGAACCAGGCCACGTGCCCTTGACCGTAGGGAATGATGATCGCCGCCGCCAGCAACGGGCCGAACGCCGAGCCTGCGTTACCGCCGACCTGGAAGGTCGATTGCGCCAGCCCGAAGCGCCCGCCCGAAGCCAGGCGCGCCACGCGGGACGCTTCCGGGTGGAAGGTCGATGAACCGATGCCGATCAGCCCCGCCGCCAACAGGATTAGCGGGAAACTGGCGACCACCGACATCATCAGAATGCCGACCAGGGTGCAGACCGTCCCCGCCGGCAACAACCACGGCTTGGGATGGCGGTCGGTGTAATAACCGACCCACGGCTGCAGCAGCGAGGCCGTCAACTGGAATGTCAGGGTGATCAGGCCGACCTGGGTGAAGGTCAGGCCATAGTTGGCCTTGAGCATCGGATAGATCGACGGCAGCACCGACTGGATCAGGTCGTTGATCAAGTGTGCCAGCGCTACGGCGCCGATGATGCGCATCACCAGGGGACTGCTTTGGGGCGTAGCGGACGCCGGCACTGAGCCGGTCTGGGTGTTGCTGATAGCCATGGGAGTTTCCAGACAACAGGAGGTACAAACGTGCAGGTGCGTCAATGTGCCATTTTTCAGTGCAGCAACGCCATCCCCTTAGCCTGCTAACGACTTCGTTTTTTCATCGCCACAACCTTGATGGCGCAAAGCCATGGTCTGAATCTTGCCTTCCTTGTCGGCTTGAACGCGGCTTCCTTACAAAGGAGACCGACAATGGGAAGTTTCGCTACAGAGTCGGCCTACAGAGCGGACAAGGGTGAACTTTCGAGGCCTTTTTAGAGGGCACGAGTCGGAGGTGCGACAACCTCCGACGCACGCCAATAGTGCGTGGTGTCCAGAGGAGTCATGGGGCATGCAGGCTTTTTTATCACCGGGGATCGGGCTGCTGGGGCGTTTTGGCTTCGCACGTAAATTCCAGCTGTTGTTTCTGCTGTTTATCCTGCCGCTGGCCGGCAGCCTGTGGATGATCGGCCAGGACTATCGCGACAAACTCAACCTGATCTCCGGCGAACGCGCCGGGGTGCGGCAACTGCTTGCGCTCGATGCGCTGGATGACCTGCTCGCCGCCCAGCGTGATCGCGCCGCCCGGTGGCGCGCCACCGAAACCAATCGCCAGCCAACGCCGGCCACCCTCGCCGCGATGGCCGCCTTCGATGCGGTTCAGCCCGCCGTCAGCCAGGCCGCTGCCGAGTTGGGCAATGCCCTGCAAAAAGAAAGTGCCGTGGGTGAAACCCTGTCGCGTTACCAGACCCTGCAAACCGCCCTCGATGGCCTCGATTCAAAAAGCCTGAGCAATGTCGGCTGGTGGCCGGATGGCTATGATCGCTTCACCAACGCCTTGAGCGCCCTGCAAGCCTTGCGCGAGCAAATCGCCATGGACAATCGCCTGACGCTGGCACCGTGGCTGGAAACCTACTTGCTGACGCAGATCTCCACCCAGCATGCACCGGACCTGATCGAACGGGTCGGTCGTCTGGCGGCGGTGGGTCAGGCCTCGGTGGTGTCCGGGCAGTTCACCCTGCAAAGCCGCCTGCAACTGCGCGACCTGCGCAGCCGCATCGGCGATGCTCGAGAGCAGTTGGTGAAAACCGCAGGCCTGCTCGAAGCGCGCTTGCCCAGCGCCCTGCAAACCTGGGCCGGGCAATACCACGACAGCCTCAAGCGCCTCGATGCGGGTCTGAAGGTGCTGGATGACGGCGTGTTCGGCGGCAGCATCAACCTCAAGCCGGAGGATTTCGAACGCAGTCTCGATGCCCTGCTCTCCAACCTCGCCTCGTTGCGTCAGCAGTCGCTGGTGTCGCTGGATCAACGCCTGGATTACTACCACGGCTCGGCGATCCGCCAGTTCATTGTGGTGGCCGCCGTGTTGGGCTGCCTGCTGTTGGCGGCACTGTATCTGTTCATCTGTTTGCAGGCCTCGATCCGCCGCAGTGCCAGCGGCATCACGGTGCTGGCCGAGGCCTTGCGCGATGGCAATCTGAGCCTGCAAGTACCGGTTCAGGGCCGGGACGAACTGGCGGTCATCAGCACCGCGCTGAACGTCGCCGTGGTGCAACTGCGCACCAGCCTGCAAGGGGTGAATCACGAAACCCTGCAACTGAGCAACGCGGTGCAAACCCTCAACCATCACTCCAGCGACGCCCTGGGCGAAGTCGAAGCCCAGCAGTTGCAGATCAGCCAGATTGCCGCAGCAGCGACGCAACTGGCCGCCACCTCACAAGGGGTGGCCCACAGTTGCGAACAGGCGTCCGGCAGCGCCCAGCACACCCGGCGCATTGCCGCCGACAGCAGCCGTGACAGCCAGCGCACCACCGCGAGCATCCAGCAACTCAATCAACGCCTGAACGAGACCGCTGCGGCACTCGGTCGGGTCAGTGAACAAGGACAGCAGATTCAACTGGTGGTCGACACCATTCGCGGCGTCGCCGAGCAGACCAACCTGCTGGCCCTCAACGCCGCCATCGAGGCGGCACGGGCGGGCGAGCAAGGGCGTGGCTTCGCGGTGGTGGCCGATGAGGTGCGCAGCCTGTCGCAACGCACGCAATCGTCGACCGCACAGATTGCCGGTACGGTCGACAGCCTGCGCAACACCGTGAATGAGGCCGTCAGCCTGATGCAAGCCGCGTGCAGTCAGGCAGAGAGCGATGCACAAGCGGTCACCGGCCTCGGTGAACGGCTCGGGGAAATCGCCAGCGCGGTACAGAGCGTCACCGATACCCTGGCGCAAATCGCCACAGCAGTGGAAGAACAGGCCAGTACCGCCGACGAGGTCAGCGGCAATATCCAGCAGGTCGATCAAGCGGCTGTGCGTTTGCTCGAAGGGGCCCGCGCGGTGAACCAGGCCGCAGACACCCTGAGCCACGGCAGCAAGGCCCTCAGCGCCAACACCGGGCGTTTCCGTTTGAGTTGAGTCCGCCAGGACTTCTCAGGCGCGGATCACCGCCTCCGGGAAGTCCTGCTCCAGCTCGCTCTTGAGCCAGTCGATAAACCACGCCACGTCCGCCGAGAGTTCGGCGGACGGCGTCAGCACCCGGTAGCTTTCCAGCTTCACCTGCGCGTCCACCACCCGCACCAGCTTGCCGCTATGGAGTTCTTCGCGCACCAGCACTTCGTTGGCCAGCGCAATGCCCTGCCCGCTCTCGGCCACCGACAATGCGTGGTCGTTGTTGACGTAGAGCATGTCCGAATTGAGATGGATGTCGAGGTCATTAGCGGCGAACCACAGGTTCCACCACTCGCCATCATCGACGTGGATCAGGTTGTGTTTCACCAGGTCCGCGGGGCTGTCGATGGGCTCGACGCTGGCCAGATAATCGGGGGAACAGATCGGAAACACCCGAGGGCAAATCAGGCTGGTGCGCGAGTGGGCATATTGGCCGTCCACCCCGTAGACGATGCCCAGGTCAGCGCTTTTGCCATCCACTTCGGTAAAGGTCGAATTGGGTTCAATGGCGAACTTCAAGCCCGGACGCAGGTGCCGCATGGCCTCGATGCGCGGCATCAGCCAGCGCTTGGCGAACCCCGGCACCACCATGATGCGCAACCAGCGTTCGGCGTGTTTTGGCTGCGCCTCTTTTCCGGCCTCGATGATCAGCTGCAAGGCGGCGGTGATCTTGCGGTGATACTTCTCCCCCGCCGTCGTCAGGTTGACCCCGCGAGAGGTGCGCTCGAACAGTTGGATGCCCAGCCAGTCTTCCAGCAACTTCACGTGACGGCCGATGGCCGGCTGGGTCACGTGCAGGGCCTTGGAGGCTTCGACATAGCTGCCCAGCCGGGCCGCGGCATCAAAGGCACGCACCGCGTTGAGCGGCGGCAAACGGTGGTCAGGCATGGTTTCCGGGCGCCTTCTGCTGTTAAATTTTTTAACAGCCCCTATGTTAAAATTGAAGTTTCGCCCCCGCAACCCCTCGCTGATAATCGATCCACATCAGAACAAAAAAACAGCTGGTTACAACACCCGAACGCAATCTCGATCCTGCCCAGAAAAATAATATCCATGGCCCGACGGCACAGCTGTTTCAGCAGGTGCGCGGGCGATGGGGGAATCGGAGGTAACGCATGAATGCCCTGCATTCGCTGCAAACGCTGGCGGTGTCTATCCGCTCAGTGCGCAAAGTCTACGGTGATCCAAAGACTGGCCCGGTGGCGCTGAAAAGCATCGACCTGGACATTCGCGACAACGAGTTCTTCACCCTTCTCGGCCCTTCAGGCTGTGGCAAAACCACGCTCCTGCGGATGATCGCCGGGTTCGAATTCCCTACCGAAGGCGAGATTCTGCTCTACGGCGAAAACATCGCCGACCGCCCGCCCTTTCAGCGCCCGGTCAACACGGTGTTCCAGCATTACGCGTTGTTCCCGCACATGACCATCGCCGAGAACCTGGCCTTCGGTCTTGAATCCCACCCGATGGGCAAAGTCCTGAACAAAACGCAAATGGCCGAACGGGTGCGCGAGATGCTCGCCCTGGTGCAGATGGAGCGCTTTGCCAACCGCAAGCCGGCGCAGTTGTCCGGCGGTCAGCAACAGCGTGTCGCCCTGGCTCGTGCATTGGCGCCGCACCCCAAAGTCTTGCTGCTCGACGAACCGCTCTCGGCCCTCGATCTCAAGCTGCGCCAGGCCATGCGCGAAGAGCTGAAAACCATTCAGGCCCGCACCGGCATCACCTTCATCTTCGTCACCCATGACCAGGAAGAAGCCCTGACCATGTCCGACCGCATCGCCGTGTTGTCCGAAGGCGAAGTGCAGCAGGTCGGCCGCCCGGAAGACATCTACGAACGCCCGCGCAATCGCTTTGTCGCGGATTTCATCGGTGAAACCAACTTCATCGAAGGCACGGTCACCCGCGTCGAAGACGGCCTGGCCTGGTTCGCCGGTCCGGCCGGTCATCCGCTGCCTGCACAGCCGTGCAGCGATGTGCGGGTCGGGGCCAACGTCGCATTGTCCGTGCGCCCCGAGCGTTTGCATCTGGTGCCAGCCACCACTGAATACGCTCTGCCGTGCCGGATCGAAGCGCAGATCTACCTCGGCACCGACCTGCAATACCAGGTCAGCCTGAGCGACGGTTCGCGCCTCACCGTGCGCACCCCCAACTGCGTCGACCAGAGCAAACGCTTCGCCGTCGGCAGCCAGGCCGGTCTGTTGTTCGACCAGGGCAGCGCCAGCGTCCTGCACGATTGAGCACGAGGAATTGCCATGCACGCTTTACCGATTGCCAATACCCTGGAACGTCGGCGGGCCTTCCAGAGCTTTCTCGGTGTCAGCCCCGCGCTGATCGCCATCGGCCTGTTCCTGATCGTGCCGATCCTGATCGTCATCGGTTACTCGCTGATGGAGGCCAACCCCTACGGCGGGGTGAACAAGGTATTCAGCAGTGACGCCTACACCTCGCTGCTGTTCGAGCGGCAACTGGACGACAGCCTGGCCTTCGCCGACTCCTACCTGATCATCGCCCTGCGCTCCATCGGCATCGCCGGGCTGACCACCCTCATCACTTTGCTGATCGGTTTTCCGGTGGCGGTATGGCTGGCCATGCAACCGGCCCATCGTCGCGGCTTGCTGATCTTCCTGATCACCGTGCCGTTCTGGGCCAACCTGTTGATCCGCACCTATGCGTGGATCCTGCTGCTGCGCAACACCGGGGTGATCAACAACAGCCTGATGGGCCTCGGGGTCATCGACCAGCCGCTGCAACTGCTCTACACCGACGGCGCGGTACTGCTGGGGCTGGTTTATACCTACGCGCCCTTCGTCGTACTGCCGATCTACGCCACCCTGGAAAAAATGGACATCCGCCTGCTCGAGGCCGCTCAGGACCTCTACGCCGGACGCGTTCGAACCTTGCGCAAGGTGGTGTTGCCCATCGCCAAACCGGGGATTCTCGCCGGCGCCATCCTCACCTTCGTGCCTTGCCTGGGCGCAATGATCGCCCCGGAACTGCTCGGCGGCGGCACGCGGATGATGCTCGGCAACCTGATCTTCCGCCAGTTCAGCGATGCGCGTAACTGGCCATTCGGCGCGGCCCTGTCGCTGGTGTTGATGGCGGCGGTGATGTTGGTACTGACGGTCTATGCCTTGCGTGCCGAACGCCAGCGTATCGCCAAAGGAGGTGCGTGATGATCGGCCTGTTCAAACGCAATACGCTGGGCGTGCAGGACTTCCCCGGCTTCGGTGGTTTCAGTTTCCTGTTCTACCTGTACCTCTACGCGCCGATCGTAGTGCTGGTGGCGTTCTCGTTCAACGCCAACCAGTCGGCCACGGTGTGGACCGGTTTCAGCTTCGACTGGTACCGCGCGGCCTTCGCCAATCAGGCCCTGCGCCAGGCGGCCGGAAACAGCCTGTTGATCGCGGTGTGCGCCAGCATGGTCGCCACGGCCATCGCCACCCTTGCCGCCCTCGGCACTTCACGGGGTGCGAAGTTCAAGGGCCTGCAACTGTCCATGGGCGCGATCATGTTGCCCCTGGTGCTGCCTGAAATCGTGGTCGGGGTCGCCACCCTGGCGCTGTTCTCCACCATCGGTCTGTCCCTGGGCTACGGCAACCTGATCATCGCGCACACGGTGTTCTGCATTCCGTTCGCCTTTTTGCCGATACGGGCACGCCTGAACGACATGGACCTGTCCCTGGAACAAGCCTCGGCCGACCTGTATGCCGGCCCGTGGCGGACCTTCCGCAAGGTCACCCTGCCGCTGCTGATGCCGGGGATTTTCTCCGGGCTGATGCTTGCCTTCATCGTGTCGCTGGATAACTTCGTGATCTCGATGATGGTCTCCCAGGCCGGTACCACGACCCTGCCGATCTTCATCTTCGGCCTGTTGCGCATGGGCGTGACACCGGACGTCAACGCCGTCTCGACCCTGATCCTGGGCGTCTCGGTGCTGTTCGTCACGCTCTCTTATCTGCTGGGCAAAAAGAAAACCTGAACCTTCTACGTACTGTGGGGAAATAGCATGAGCAAGTTGATTGCAAGCATCGGCACTTCGTTGTTCCTGACTTTACCGCTGACCATGGTCGGCAGCGTTCAGGCCGCGGAAAAACTCAACGTGGTGAGCTGGAGCGGCTACTTTTCACCGGAGATTCTCGCCAAGTTCCAGAAGCAAACCGGCATCGAAGTCACAGTCGACTCCTACGATTCCAACGAAACCCTGCTGGCCAAATTGAAACAGGGCGGTGCCGGTTATGACGTGGCGATCCCGTCGCACCAGTTCGTGCCGATCCTGATCAAGGAAAAACTGCTGGAGCGTTTCGACCCGGTCAGCCAGCCCTACTACGCCAGCGTCGTCGACAACCTGAAAAAACCCACCTGGGACCCGGAAGGCGCCTACTCCGTGCCGTTCATTTGGGGCACCACCAGCGTGGTGCTCAACACCGAGCGCTACAAGGGCCCCACCGACAGCCTCAAGGTGCTTTACGAGCCGCCGGCCGAACTGCAAGGGCGGATCAACATGTTCGACTCGGTCAGCGACGTGGTGGACATGGCCAGCCTGTACCTGAACATTCCGCTGTGCAGTGAAGACCCGAAGCAGATGCAGCAGGTCCTGACCCTGCTCAAGGCGCAGAAACCCTTCGTCAAGACCTACAGTTCCAAGGCCGGTTCGATCCGCGAAAACCTCGCCTCGGGTGAAATCGACATGTCGACCTTCTGGGGCGGCTCGTCGATGCGCGCCCGGGAGATGAAACCGAGCCTGAAATACCTTTACCCAAAAGAAGGTGTACTGGCCTGGGTCGACAACATGGTCATCCCGACCGGCAGCAAGAACCCAGCGAACGCCAAGGCCTTCATCGCGTTCCTCAGCCAGCCTGAAAACGCGGCGATGACCCAGAACTTCCTCAAGCACCAAAGCCCGATCAAGGGTGTGGAACCCTTCCTCGATGCGGGCCTGAAGGACGCGCCGGAGCTGCACATTCCCGAAGGCACCAACGTGGTGTTCAGCAAGACCTGCGGCGAAGGCGCAATCCGCCTGGCCGACCGTCTCTGGACCAACCTGATGCGTTGATCTCTACCGCCCCGACGCAAATGGCGGGGCGTTTTTCCAGCCGTCTGAAAGGCCGCTTGCAATGAACTCGAATAACATCAGCGAACTGGTCCTGTTGCAGGCCCATGAGCTCGCCGAACGCATCCGCCTGCGCCAGGTTTCCTGCCGGGAAGTGATGCAGACTTATCTTGCCCATATCGAACGCTTCAACCCGCAGGTCAATGCGCTGGTGAGCCTGCAAGCGCCGCAAGACCTGCTGGCCCAGGCCGATATCCGCGACGCCGAACTGGCGAAAGGTCAATACCGTGGCTGGATGCACGGCCTGCCCCACGCCATCAAGGACTTGTCCCTGACCCGCGGCATCCGCACCACCCTGGGTTCGCCGCTGTACAAGGACTTCATCCCCGAACGCGACGGCATCATGGTCGAGCGGATCAAAGCGGCGGGCGCGATCATCATCGGCAAGAGCAACACCCCGGAATTCGGCCTCGGTTCGCAAAGCTATAACCCGCTGTTCGGCGCGACCGGTTGTGCCTACGACCCGAGCAAGACCGCTGGGGGCAGCAGCGGCGGCGCGGCGGCGGCGTTGGCCATGCACCTGGTGCCGGTGGCCGACGGCAGCGACATGATGGGCTCGCTGCGCAACCCGGCGGCCTTCAACAACATCTTCGGTTTCCGTCCGTCCCAGGGCCGCGTGCCCTTCGATGACAGTGCCGATCTGTTTATCGACCAACTCGGCTACGAAGGCCCCATGGCTCGCAGCGTGCGCGATGCAGCGTTGCTGTTGTCGGTGCAGGCCGGGGCCGATGCGCGGGCGCCGCTATCGATTGCCGAATCGGGCAGCGCCTTTGCCGCACCGCTGGATCGAGACTTCAAAGGCACGCGTCTGGGCTGGCTCGGCGACTTCAACGGCTACCTGCCGATGGAGCAAGGCATCCTCTCGCTATGCGAGAAGGCCTTTGCCGACTTCGAAAGCCTGGGTTGCCACATTGAACCCGTTCAATCCAAATTCGCGCCAGAGAAGCTGTGGAGCAGTTGGCGGACATTGCGCCACTGGATGGTCGCCGGCTCGTTGGGCGCGACTTATGCCGACCCGCAAAAACGGGCGCTGTTGAAACCGGAAGCCTGCTGGGAAGTGGAAAACGGCCTGAAACTCTCGGCCACTGACGTGTTTGCCGCCTCGGTGACGCGCAGCGACTGGTATCGGGCGATCTCCAGGCTATTCGAAAAATACGACTATCTGCTGCTGCCCAGCGCCCAGGTATTCCCGTTCGATAAAACCCAACCGTGGCCTGCCTCCATCGAAGGCGTGACCATGGACACCTATCACCGCTGGATGGAGGTGGTGATTCCCGGCACCTTGTCCGGCTGCCCGGTGGCTAACGTACAAGTGGGCTTCAACCAGAACGGCCTGCCCATGGGCCTGCAGATCATCGGCAGACACCAGGCCGACTTCGCTGTCCTGCAACTGGCGCACGCGTACGAACAGGCCAGCCGCTGGTTCCAGCGCTGCCCTTCACCCCTGCTCAGAGGATAGATTTTGATAAACGGTTGAAAGCGCAGAGAAATATTTTAGATTTGTGCTTGACGCATCCCCGTTACCGGTGAATAATGCGCGCCACTTGGCTACATAGCTCAGTTGGTTAGAGCATAGCATTCATAATGCTGGGGTCCGGGGTTCAAGTCCCTGTGTAGCCACCAAGTACTAAAAACGGCTTACCGCAAGGTAAGCCGTTTTTTTATGCCTCGATAAAAGTGGGCCGCGGTTGCAGGAAATCCTGAACCGCACACACCCGTCGATCAGGTTCGAATCGTCGGCAATGCGGCCAATGCCCGCTCCCAGATCTGCCACGTCCGCAACCAGACCATCGCCTGCCAATCGCTGTCGGCGGGATAGAACTGCTCAAGCAGATTCAACTTGATCTCGCGCCCGACTGCATCACTCGGGTTGCCATGCAGATGCAGCCAGTGGTCATCGCGCAGATGACGGTGAACGTCCGGCCCCGGATAAGTCCCGCACTCGATGACAAACGGCATCAGCCGCACCTGCGGCAGCGCATTGATCAGTGCTTGCGAGGTGTAGCCCGTGGCCGTTGCCGCCACGCCGGTTTCGCTCAGGGTGTCGGCGCCGGTTTGCAGGCTGTAGAGCCACGGACCATAAATCGCCTGCGCATCCGCCAGCGCCGGATAGGCGGACTCGGTGATGGTCAACAACATCGGATGACCGTACTCGCCAGCGCCCGTGTGCAAGTCGAAACACATGGCGACCTCGGCATGGGCCACGTGCTTTTGCACGATCTTGTGCAACGTGCGGTTCGACCAGCTCGGCGCCAGCCCGCCGAAAAACAGGCCGTCGGGATGAGCATGCTGACCGCCCTCGACAATCGACATGACTGCCGGCCAGCCGTGCAGGCGAATCTGCTCGTCGAGCAAGGCATCGGCGCGATCACGCTGCGGGCCACGCAACTGCGGGCAGGCATAGATTTCATGCAGGGCGTTGTAGGCCTGGTTGTCCGGCAGCGGGCGCTGGAAATCCAGGTGATTGCGGTTCAGGTCGATGTTGTCTTCGTTGACCCTTCGCAACCACGCCATGCCCCAAGGGTTGATGGCATGGATCATGACCACGGCGACATCCGTTGGCAGGGAACGCTTGCCCAACTCCTGCAGCCATTTGATCTGGCAGCCCGAGCCATAGAAGCCTTCGACCCCGTGAGTGCCGCTCAACGCGATCAGCAGCCGCTTGGCGCCCGGATCACCCAGCACCGCCACATCGGTACTCAGGGGTTCGCCGAACGGTCCTTTGAGCGGGTGTGGATACTCCGTCAGCGTTGCGCCTGCCGTGGTCGCGGCGGCCAGGAACTGTTCACGCTGGGTGCGATAGCTGGACTGGGTGGGGAACTCGGTTTGCATGTCTGCCTCTTGTTGATTTTCCGGCCTGCCCGTTGGCAACGACCCTACAGAAAATCCCGCCATTGATGAAGGACAAAAACGTCTGTGCCGCAGGACCCGGTTTGCTTCCCTCCCGGTCGGCCGATAAAGTCGGCTGATCGTAGATCCAACGGACGGAGTACCCCACGTGTTCTCAACCTTCCCTTTGCGCCGCTATCGCCTGCCAGCCCTGATTCTGCTCGCCAGTGCCTTGACCCTGGCCGCATGCAACAACGCTTCGGTGCCGACGCTGCCGCTCCCGCTCGCACCGGAAAGCGCTTCCGGTTTTCGCACCGACCTGCGCACCCAACACGCCGAAAAATACATGGCCGCGGCGGCCAACCCGCTGGCGGCCGAAGCTGGGCGGGAGATACTGCGCCGGGGCGGCTCGGCCATCGACGCGGCAATTGCGATGCAAGCGGTGTTGACGCTGGTCGAGCCGCAGTCTTCGGGCATTGGTGGCGGCGCTCTGATCGTACTCTGGGATGGCAAGGCCGTGCGCACCTACGACGGACGTGAAACCGCCCCGGCCGGCGCGACGGAGAAGCTTTTCCTGCAAGCCAACGGACAACCGATGGGGTTCACCCAAGCGCAGATTGGCGGCCGCTCGGTGGGCACGCCCGGCGTGCTGCGCGCCCTGGAACTGGCCCATCAAAAACACGGACGCCTGCCCTGGGCGCAGCTGTTTGAACCGGCCATCCAGCTCGCCGAGCAAGGCTTCGCCATTTCGCCACGCCTGCACCGGTTGATCGCCGCGGATCCGTCCATGCCGCGCTCGCCGGAAATGATGGCGTACTTTCGTAATGCTGATGGCAGCCCAAAAGCCGCCGGCACAAACCTGAAGAACCCGGCACTGGCCGCCGTACTCAAGCGCATCGCCCATGAAGGCCCGGACGCCCTGTACAAAGGCCCGGTCGCCGAGGAAATCGCGACCAAGGTTCAGGGACACGCCAACCCCGGCAGCTTGTCCGTAAGCGACCTCGCCAACTACCAGGCCAAGGAGCGCGCGCCGCTGTGCACCGACTACAAGCGCTGGCAAGTCTGCGGCATGCCGCCGCCATCGTCGGGCGGGATCGCCGTGGCGCAGATCCTCGGCACATTGCAAGCCCTGGAGACTCGCGACAAGCGCCTGGCGCTGGCGCCGCTGAAACCGGTCAAGACCACGGCCCCGGCCGGCATCGAACCCGATCCGCAAGCCGTGCATCTGATTTCCGAGGCCGAACGCCTGGCCTACGCCGACCGCGCACAATACTTAGCCGACGCAGACTTCGTCCCCGTGCCGGTCAAGGGCTTGGTCGACCCGGCCTACCTCGCCAGTCGCGCCGCCCTGATCGGCGAACGCAGCATGGGCACGGCCAAACCCGGCACTCCGCCGGGCATCCGGGTGGCCTATGCGCCGGACCGTTCGCCGCTGCGGATTTCCACCTCGCAAGTGGTGGCCGTCGATGATGCAGGCGGTGCCGTGTCGATGACCACCACCATCGAGTCGGCGTTCGGCTCCCACATCATGGTTCAGGGCTTCATGCTCAACAACGAGATGACCGACTTCTCGTTCATCCCCGAGGAAAACGGGCAAAAAGTCGCCAACCGCGTCGAGCCCGGCAAACGCCCGCGCTCCTCCATGGCCCCGACCCTGATCTTCGACCGCCAGAGCGGCGAATTCCTCGCCACCGTCGGCTCCCCCGGCGGCTCGCAAATCATCGAATACGTGGCCAAATCCACCATCGGCCTGCTCGACTGGAACCTCGATGCGCAAGCCGCCATCAACCTGCCCAACTTCGGCAGCCGCAACGGCCCGACTGAACTGGAACAGGGGCAGTTCAGCCCGACGTTGATTCAGGCGCTGAAAGACAAAGGGCACAGCGTGAGCGAAATCGACATGACCAGCGGCACCCAGGCGATTGTTCGGGTCAAGGACGCCCAAGGCAAAGCGTCGCTGACAGGCGGGGCCGATCCGCGGCGTGAGGGGCAAGCGTTGGGGGATTGAGTCGTACGCAGGGATGAGAAAGGGCTTACCGGTGGGTAGGCCCTTTGTACATGAGCAAGTCGCTATCTACTGATTTTCAATCCCTGCCGAACCTGGTGTTTTTCCAACGCCAGCTCGATCAGTCGCGTCACCAGTTCGCTGTAGGTCATGCCGGTGGCCTGCCACAGTTTCGGGTACATGCTGATGCGGGTGAAGCCGGGCAGCGAGTTGATTTCATTGATCAGCACTTCGCCACTGTCGGTCAGGAATACATCGACGCGGGCCAGGCCGGAGCAGCCCAGTACCTGGAACGCTTCGACGGCCAGGGCGCGAATGCGCTCGCTGGCCTCGACGCTGATATTGGCCGGCACCACCACTTCAGCAGCCGTGTCGTCGATGTATTTGCTGTCGTAGGAATAGAACCCGCTGCGCACCACGATCTCGCCACAGCCACTGGCGATGGCGTCTTCATTGCCAAGCACCGCGCATTCAATCTCGCGGCCGCTGACGGCAGATTCGATCAACACCTTGGTATCGAAACTCAAGGCCAGCTCCACCGCAGCACTGTACTCAGCCTCGTCGGTGACCTTGCTCACACCCACGGAAGAGCCCTGATTCGCCGGCTTGACGAACAGTGGCAAACCCAACTTGCCCCGCACCTCGGCAAACCCGGTGCGCGCCGCCGTGGCGAGGGTCAATGTCACGAACGGCGTCACGGCCAGGCCGGCATCGCGCAGCAGGCGCTTGCTGATGTCCTTGTCCATGCACACGGCCGAGCCGAGCACATCGGAGCCGACAAACGGCAGATCGGCCATGCGCAGCAAGCCTTGCAGGCAACCGTCCTCACCGAGGGTGCCGTGGACAATCGGGAAGATCACATCGACGTGACCGAGCATTTCCTGGCTGGAGGTTTCCACCAGTTGCTGACTGGCTTTGCCCGGCACCACGGCCAGTTCGCGATTGGACTGATTGAGGGCGATCAGCGCCGGGTTTTCCTGGTTCAGCAAAAAGTTCGAAGGGTCGTTGAGGTGCCAGTGGCCTTGTTTGTCGATGCCGATCAGCACCGGTTCGAAGCGTGAGCGATCTAGCGCATCGACGATGTTTTTCGCCGACTGCAACGACACCTCATGCTCGGCCGAACGGCCCCCGAAAATGATCCCCACGCGCAACTTGCTCATGACCTGGCCTCATCCTGACAAATAAAAAACAACCTGTAGCGAATGCGCCCCACAGTGCAGTATTTGCCCTTGGTTTTCTAGCGGACAAGCCGCCTTCCGATCAGAAGACAGCGAACCGTTGGCTGGGTTACCGTGTTGCGCATCAAGCTCAAGACAATCATCACCATGGCCAAGCGTCCGCCTCGCAATGACTGGTTCCTTCGCGCGCCCGATGTCGGCGGGCTGCAGCGTTTCGAGGCGTTTTTTGCCGGCCATGGCTACGACCTTCACCGCCACGACACCTATGCCATCGGCCACACCCTGGCCGGGGTGCAGAGCTTTCAGTATCGCGGCGGCTGGCGTCACAGCCTGCCGGGCGCAACGATCGTGCTGCACCCGGACGAAGCCCACGATGGCGAGGCCGGGACCGAGTCCGGTTTCCAGTACCGGATGATGTACATCGAACCGGCGCTGATCCAGCAGATGCTCGGCGGGCAAGCGCTGCCGTTCATCAAAACCGGGCTGTCGAACGATCCCCGCCTGTTCGCCGCCACGGGCGCGTTGCTGCGCAGCCTGGATTGCCCGCTCGATCCACTGGAAGAACAGGACGCGCTGTTCGATCTGGCGCAAGCCATGAGCATGGTTTCCGGTGCGCCGGGCAAACGCTCGGGTTTCGATTACGTGGCCGCACAGCGTGCGCGGGAATACATCCACGGCGCCCTGGATCGCACCGTGACCCTGGATGAACTGGCGCAGCACAGTGGTCGGGATCGCTGGAGCCTGTCCCGGGATTTTCGCCTGCTGTTCGGCACCAGCCCCTACCGCTACCTGACCATGCGCCGCCTGGACATGGTCCGTGCGCTGCTGATTCAGGGTCAGAGCCTGGTCAGCGCCGCGCTGATCGCAGGCTTCACCGACCAGAGCCACATGACCCGGCAATTCAGCAAAACCTACGGCCTGTCACCGGCCCGCTGGCTCAACATGCAGCGCCGTTGAGCCACGCACAATCGTACAAGAAGCGCGTTGAGTCGCTGGCTATTGTGGGTTCATCAACCACCGCGAGAGCTGTTACATGAACGCTTACGAAAGCCTGAACTTCGCTGAAAAAATCAGCCGGATCGATTCCCACTGGTCGCCCCGGGTCATCGCCGAAATGAACGACTACCAGTTCAAGGTGGTGAAGCTGCTGGGGGACTTTATCTGGCACGACCACCTCGATACCGACGAAACCTTCATCGTGCTCGAAGGCCGGCTGCGCATCGATTTTCGCGATGGCCACGTGCTGGTGAACGCTGGGGAAATGTATGTAGTGCCCAAAGGCGTCGAGCACAAGCCCAGTGCCGAGCAGGAGGTAAAACTCCTGCTGATCGAACCCAAGGGCGTGCTCAACACCGGCAGTGAGGGTGGCGAACGCACGGCCGAGAATGATGTGTGGATATGAGCGCTGACCGGCTCAAGCCTGCAAGGTCTTGCCATCCACCGGCTCGCCAATGGTCAGGAAGTGCCCCCCCGCCACGTGGTGCAAGGTGCGCAAGGCATCTTGCCCTTCGAAGTGCCAGCGGCCTTCGCTGAACACACGCTCGTCAGCCTGGGCGGCAATCACTTCGGCCAGGAACAGATCGTACCGCTGGTGATTGTTCGGCTCCGGCAACAGGCGACACTCCAGCCAGGCCACGCAGCCTTCGAGCATCGGCGCATCAACCGACTGGCCGGTGAACGTCTGCAAGTCGTAGGTTTCAAACTTGTCGCGCCCCTGACCCTGGGTCAATTCCAGGCCGGAGGTCGAACCGACGGTTTGCACAATGTCGGCCTGGGCGGCGCAGGGTACGTTCAACACAAAGGTGCCCGAGGCTTCCAGCAACTGGCGAGTCCAAGTGGACTTGTCCAGCACCACGGCAATTTTCGGGGGTTCGAAATCCAGCGGCATGGCCCAGGCTGCCGCCATGATATTGCGCTGGCCACCGTGGGCTGCGCTGACCAGCACGGTCGGGCCATGATTGAGCAGACGATAGGCCTTGGACAAGGGAACCGGACGGCGGTGAGAAACGCTCATTGAAGTCTGCTCCTGGGGAAAAGAGCCGATTGTAGCGCCCACGTAACCCTGTGGGAGCGGGCTTGCTCGCGAAGGCGTCAGTTCAGTCACAGTTGCGTTGAATGACACACCGCTTTCGTCGGAACGCCGCCCGGAGCAAGCCCGCTCCCACCAAGAGCTGATCGCAGGTCAGTTAGTGAGTTGATTGGCAAACTGCCCCACAGCATTGACCACTTTCTGCGCGCCGTCCTGAATCTCGACAATCACCGTACCCGCTTCCGCCGCCAACGCCAGGCCCTGCTCGGCCTGAAGCCTGCCGTCGGTCATCAGGGCCACGGCGTTACGCGCCATGTCCTGGTTCTGCCGCACCACGAGGACGATTTCGTCGGTGGCCTGGCTGGTGCGCGAAGCCAGTTGCCGGACCTCATCCGCCACAACGGCGAACCCCCGCCCCTGCTCGCCCGCTCGCGCCGCTTCGATGGCCGCGTTGAGCGCCAGCAGGTTGGTCTGTTCGGCAATGCCGCTGATGGTTTTGACAATGCTACCGATCACCAGCGACTGCTCGTTCAGGGCTTCAATGCCATCGCCGGCGGTTTGCATATGCCTGGCCAGGTCGCGCATCACGTCCACGGCCTGGGTCACCACGGCGTTACCGCGCTGGGCGCTTTGGTCGGTTTGCTGCGAGGTGCTGTAGGCGATGTTGGCGGCCTCGGCGACGGCATGTTCCTGATTGACCTGATCGGTAATCACCGTGGCGAATTTCACCACCTTGTAGAGCTTGTTGTTGGCATCGGCCACCGGGTTGTAGGACGCCTCCAGCCAGACCGTACGACCATGGCTGTCGACTCGTTTAAAACGGTTGGCCACGTATTCGCCCGCGTTCAGGCGACGCCAGAAGTCCTGGTACTCGGCACTGTTGTACTCCTCCGGCAGGCAGAAGGTGCGGTGATGTTTGCCTTTGATCTGCGCCAGGCTGTAACCCATGCCGCTGAGGAAACGGTCGTTGGCGGCGAGCACATTGCCATTGAGGTCGAATTCGATCACCGCCGTGGAGCGCACCAGTGCGCCGATCAGGTTCTCGTGTTCGCGGGAGGCCTCGATGGTGCGGGTCAGGTCGCTGGAGAAAATCGAAAAATGCCTGATCCGCCCATCCGCCGAGCGCACCGGTTGCAGGATTGATCGCAACCACGCTTCCTGGCCGGTACCGCGCAACAGGCGCACTGCGCCGGCGAAGTGCTCGCCACGGGTCAGCGCGCTCTTGAAACGCAGCTGGAATTCATCGGATTTCACGTGATCCGGAACCAGTTCGTCGATGTGTCGGCCAATCAGGTCGCCACTCTTGTAATGCATTTCGCCAAGGAAGTTCTGATTGACCGACTGAACCCGTCCATCGCTTTCGAGGGTCAGTACCAGCATCTCGCTTTCCAGGCTTTCCTTCACTTGCTGGAGGCTGGAGAGTTCTTCACGAAGAGCCGACAGCTCCTGCTTCAAGCGTTTATTGAACATGGGAAAGCACCGATGGACAGGGGTAGAAAGCGATATGCAGCCTAACCATCGGCCTTGGAAACATTTTCTTAAGTGTGCTTCAGGCTTGCCCCACAAAAATAGTCACGACACGCACAATCAATGCGCGCCAGCTGCAGAACAGCCTGCGATTCTCGGCATCCGTGCACCGAAATAAGCCGCACTGCCCACGCCCACCGCGCCCATCACCGCACTGAACATCACGCAGATCCATGGACTCCACGGCATCAGGCCGATCAACAACAGCGGTGTGACACTCGCCCACGCGGCGTAGGCAATGTTGTAGGTGAACGAAATGCCCGAGACGCGAATCCGCGCCGGGAACAGGCTGACCATCACCGATGGCACCGCGCCGACCACCCCGCAGGACAGCCCTGCCACGGCGTAGGCCAGGCCGATCCAATCGCCGCCCATGATCAGGCAGGCATACAGCACGCCGATGCCCAGCGGCAGCAGCAGGCTATAGAGCATCACCGTGCGCCAGGCGCCGATGCGGTCGACCAACAGCCCGGCGAGCACGCAGCCGATGTTCAAGAACACGATGCCCAGTGCGCTCAAGGCAAAGGTATGGCTGGCGGTCATGCCAAAGGTTTTCTGCATCATGGTCGGGGTGATGACCACGAACACCACCACGGCCGAGGTCAGTACACAGGTGAGAATCATCGCCGGCAAAATGGCCAGCCGATGCTCGCGCAAGACCGTGCGCAGCGGCAGTTCGCCGGCCGCCTCGCGTTGCGCCTGCATGGCCATGAACACCGGGGTTTCGCTGAGCCAGCGACGCAGCCAGACGCCAATCACGCCAAACACGCCACCCAGCAGGAAGGGGTAACGCCAGGCGTAATCGAGGATTTCCGTTGGTGTGAATGCCTGCGCCAGGAAGGTGGCGGTCAATGCGCCGATCAAATAACCGAAGGTCAGCCCCGCCTGCAAGAAGCCCAAGGCATAGCCGCGATGGGCGATGGGCGCGTGCTCGGCGACGAATACCCAGGCACTGGGCACCTCACCGCCCACCGCCGCGCCCTGGAGGATGCGCAGGGCCAACAGCAGCAAGGGTGCTAAATAGCCGATTTGCGCGTAGGTCGGCATGATCCCGATCAGCAGGCAGGGCAACGCCATCATCAGGATGCTCAGGCTGAAGACTTTCTTGCGCCCCAGACGGTCGGCGAAGTGCGCCATCAGGATGCCGCCCAGCGGTCGCGCCAGGTAACCGGTGGCGAAAATCCCGAAACTTTGCAGCAGGCGCAGCCACTCGGGCATTTCCGGCGGGAAGAACAACTGGCTGAGGGTCAGGGCGAAAAACACGAAGATGATGAAGTCGTAGATTTCCAGCGCCCCGCCGAGCGCGGCGAGCCCCAGGGTCTTGTAGTCCGAGCGGTTGAACGGCGTCGGGCGCGAATCGGTGTTGGCAGTCATGAAAAGAACTCTGGCACAGGCAAAAACCAAGGCGCCCATGGTCTACGCAAATGCACTGGCGGACAACCCGTTAGACCAAAGTCCCATAGCCACGAAACAGCCCCGCAAAAATCCTCGGCTTGAATTAATGTTGGCGTCTGTCCAGACGGGCGGTTACTGCCCCGAAGACCAAAACAAACATAAAAATCCGAGGTACCCCCGTGGCCGCTGATATCGAAGATAGCCGCTCCGCCCGCTTTGCCCTGCGCTGCTCAAGTTTTGCCGAACGCTGGTTTCCCGACTCCTGGGTGTTTGCTGCCCTGGCGGTGATTATCGTGGCCCTGGCCACCATGGCGATGGGTGCCAAGCCCACCGATGCCGCGATGGCGTTCGGTGACGGCTTCTGGAGCCTGATCCCTTTCACCATGCAAATGGCCTTTGTAGTGATCGGTGGCTACGTGGTCGCCAGTTCGCCACCGGCGGTGAAACTGATTGACCGTCTGGCCAAACTGCCGAAAAACGGCCGCTCCGCCGTGGCCTGGGTCGCGTTGATTTCGATGGTCGCGTCGTTGCTGAACTGGGGCCTGTCCCTGGTGTTCGGCGGACTGCTGGTGCGCGCCCTGGCCCGCCGCACCGATCTGAAAATGGATTACCGTGCCGCTGGTGCTGCCGCCTATCTGGGGCTTGGCGCGGTGTGGGCCCTGGGCCTGTCGTCGTCCGCAGCACAATTGCAGGCCAACCCGGCGAGCCTGCCGCCGTCGATTCTGTCGATCACCGGAGTGATTCCATTCACGCAGACGATTTTCCTCTGGCAGTCCGGTGCCATGTTGCTGGCCTTGATCGTGATCTCGCTGATCATTGCCTACGCCACCGCCCCGGGCCCGAACTCGGCGCGTGACGCCAAGGCGTGCGGCGTCGATCCGAGTTTCAACCTGCCACCGCTGCAACCACGCACCCGCCCTGGCGAATGGCTGGAACACAGCCCGCTGCTGACGATTCTGCTGGTGTTGCTGGCAGCCGGATGGCTGTTTCACGAGTTCTCGACCAAACCGGCCATCAGTGCGATTTCCGGGCTGAACACCTACAACTTCCTGTTCATCATGCTGGGTGCCCTGCTGCACTGGCGTCCGCGCAGTTTTCTGGACGCCGTGTCCCGTGCGGTACCGACCACCACCGGTGTGTTGATCCAGTTCCCGCTGTATGGCTCGATCGCTGCGCTGATGACCACGGTCAAGGGCGCCGATGCACAGTCCCTGGCGCACCACATCTCGACCTTTTTCGTCAGCATTGCTTCCCACGACACCTATGCCCTGCTGATGGGCGTGTACTCGGCGATCCTCGGCTTCTTCATTCCATCCGGCGGCGGCAAGTGGATCATCGAAGCGCCATACGTGATGCAGGTGGCCAACGACCTGAACTATCACCTGGGCTGGGCCGTACAGATCTACAACGCCTCCGAAGCCTTACCGAACCTGATCAACCCGTTCTACATGCTGCCGTTGCTGGGCGTGCTGGGGTTGAAGGCGCGGGACCTGATCGGTTTCTCGTTCGTGCAGTTGCTGGTACACACGCCACTGGTGCTAGTGTTGTTATGGGCACTGGGGACGACGCTGGCGTATACGCCGCCGGTAATGCCGTAACCATAAAAAAGGGCCGGTATTGATATCGGCCCTTTTTGTTCCGCCCTGTCTGTTTCAGTAACTGCTGGTCTTAATACGCTGAAAAGGATCTGAGCATGTTCAAACTCGCGGCACTCACTCTCGCAGCCCTCACCCTGAGCACCACCGCCCACGCCGATGTCAACCTGAAGCTGGGCACTACCGAACGCGTTACCCGTCTCTTCGCCTACCCCAACAACTGTAACGTGATCTGCTTTCGCAACTGGACGCTTGAGCAAACGGTCGAGCATTACCTGACCCAAAGCGTGCAGCGTGATGGCTACACCGGGGCGAAGGTTCTGATCAAGACCGATAACAATCAGCTTTATGCCGAAATCAGCGGCGTACCCAACGGCTATGAAAAGCCCCTGGCCGCGCTGCTCGACGCCGGTGACCTGGCCTATGACGGCGCCAGCAAACTGAATGCCGATGGCAAGTGGGCGTACAGCTGGTATCTGTTCCTGCCGCTGGGCATGGCCCTGGAAAATCGCAAAAGCGTCGAACTGCTGCACTTCCCGCCAGATTATTCGCTGACCCAGGCACAGGATTACCTGAGGTCCGCCACTACGGATCGCTGGGCCACGCTGCTGACCGCCAACGGCATCCCGGCCGAGCAGACGCCGGGTTACCAGACGATCATCGACATCGCCCCGATTGCCGCACCTTCCAACGCGGGCAAGGACCTCGAAGGCGTCTACGGCTACTTCAAGGATTACCAGACCACCATGGTCAAGGAAGTCAGCCTGAATGCCAGCGGCGCAGCACTGCCGATGGTCGCCTTCGGCACACCGGTGCGTAACTGGATCAAAGAGCAATACGGGCCGACGGTGAACGTGTTGGGCCTGACCCAGATCAACCCGGACAACGGCGTGAAAGTCCCCGTATTGGGCTCAAACCACCCGAGCTACATATGGTATGCCGCCGATCCGGCAAGCTACACCGGCAGTGACGCCCAGGCCAAGGCCGATGCGGCAGGCCTGAAAGTCATGGGCCAGGATTTGAGTGCCGCGTGCTGGCAGGCCGCCATGGGCCGTCAACCGGACAGCAATCCAGACGTTGAGCTCAATACCTGCAGGCAAACCTGGCAAGTGGCCCGCAAAGAAAAAACCTGCGAGCTGTTCTACACCTCGATCCGCCACCTGTCGCCCCAACAGGCCGCGGGTAAATGCGCGACAGCTTCGATCGTGTCCCAGCTCAAACAACTCAAGACCCCAGCGCCAGCCACGGCAAAACCTGCTCCGCCGTTGTAACCCGATGAACGGCTGCCCATCTGTCACTTATGACAGTAGACCGCCCGTAGTATCTGCGAGAGGCTTGGGCTGAACCCATGTGCCGCAGCGCTGACAGGAACGTCAGCGCAAGGAAGTCGCAGCACCCAGCAGACAGGGATCGTTATGAAAGCTCACGCCCCTCAAGGAAAACGCCCACAACCGCCGCAAGGTGTTTACCCCTTTTCGGAGCTGCCCGTTCGCCTGGGATTTCCTTCCCTGGCCGACTTCGAAATCATTGAAAACGCCAAGGGCGAAGCCACGGCTATTGCCGCACGGCGCGAATTCCCGCGAATCACTCGTCTCTGTCGGGCGTCGGGGCACTTGCTGCCCTATCGCTGCCGGCATACCCGCCAGCTCGCCCCGGGTGTGCACGTTTACGACCCGCGCTTCTGCGGACTGTTGCGGCACTCCTGCGACCCCAATGTCTTTCTCGACTTGAGCGAGTTGTGGTTATGGGCGCTGAAGGACATCAGCAAGGGTGACTGGCTGACCATGGACTTCGCCGCCAGCGAAGACAAACTGCAACGCCAGTTCGCCTGCCAGTGCGGCTCATACGAGTGCCGTGGCTGGATTACCGGCTACGATGAAGAGCCGAACGCCGACGGCCAGCTGTTTTTGCAACAGTGGCGTCGGCAAAGTCCGTGCTGAAGGGCTTTACAGGGGTTCGAACGGACGCAGACGGTACTGCGGCGGCAGTTGCTCGAAACCGCTGATGGTCGCGTTCAGGCTCTTCCAGCGGCCATCCTTGATGCCGTAGATGCAGCCGTGGACCGACAGGCTCTGCCCACGGTGCCAGGCGTTTTGTACAATGCTGGTGTGACCGACGTTGGCCACCTGTTGGATCACGTTGAGTTCGCAGAGACGGTCGACGCGCTCCTCTTCAGTGGCGTATTTGGCCAGTTCTTCGCGTTTTTCATAATAGAGATCGCGAATCGAACGCAGCCAGCCGTCGATCAGGCCGAACTGGCGATCCTGCATCGAAGCACGCACACCGCCGCAGCCATAATGGCCGGTGACGAGAATGTGTTTGACCTTGAGCACATCGACCGCGTACTGAATCACCGACAGGCAGTTGAGGTCGGTGTGCAGCACGACGTTGGCCACATTACGGTGTACGAACAGATCGCCTGGCAGCATGCCAACGATCTCGTTGGCCGGCACCCGGGCGTCGGAACATCCGATCCACAGGAACTCAGGGGTCTGTTGGCGAGCCAGCTTGGCGAAGAAGTCAGGATCTTCCTCCTTGATCGCAGCGGCCCAACGCTCGTTGTTATCAATCAGATCTTGTAATTCGTTCATGCTTTGAAGCCTCAAGAATGATGCGCAGCTTTGACTGACAACCGTCCGTCGGGGTCACGCGCGAAATGCAGATGCTCTCCTGATCCGGAACACACGGGGCTCCATGCCGGTGGAATTCTCGGTCGCCACGAGGGTCAACCGTAGTAAGGCCTACAGTATGAGGAATTGCCATGAATGATTCACGACGTCCGTACGATGCGGTGCAACCGGAACCCGTTGATGACAACGAAGACCGCATGGGCTCGGTGCGTGAGCTGGATTTCGATGAAGAAGAGCCCGGCGCCAGAATCGGTGACGAATTGACGGACGAGAAGCGCGAGCAACTGATGCCTCGTCGCCGCGGACGTGAAGCGGGCCTGACTGGTGCCTCGACCAGTGACCATCAACCTACCGACGACGACCTGAGCCCGGAAACCCTGATCCGTGAAGACGGCGCCCGGGATGCCCATGAGGCGGGCGATGATAAGCGCGCGGATTGGGACCTGAGCATCGTCGATGAGGACGATATTGGCGGTGGCAATGGCCTGGATGAGGCGGAACTGGCGCGACGCGATCCGATGGACGGCAAGCGCTGATCTTCAGTGTCTGAAAGATCGCCATCGCGAGCAGGCTCGCTCCCACAGGTTTTATGTACGACACAAATCTCTGTGGGAGCGAGCCTGCTCGCGAAGCTTTTGAGGCTCAATCCACCAAAGTGCAGGCCATGACCACCGCATCTTCGCGCCCGCCCACCGCCGGGTAGTAATCCCGACGCCGGCCGATCTCGTTGAAACCATATCGCTCATACAGCTTGAACGCCGCGGTATTGCTGTCGCGCACTTCCAGGAAACACTCCCGGGCGTCGGCCTTGTAGGCAATCGACATCAAGTGCTCAAGCAATGTCAGCCCCAGGCCACGGCCCTGGTTTTCCGGCTTGACCGTAATGTTCAGCAGGTGCGCCTCGTCGAGGATGATCTGCACCACACCGTGGCCGACCTGTTGCTGACCTTCGAACATCAGCCAGATCTGATACTTGCCCAGGCCATCGAGGAAAATCCCGCGGGTCCAGGGATGGCTGTAGGCCGCGTATTCGATTTTCAGTACAGTTTCCAGATCCGCCTCGGTCATCGGGCGAAACGATACAGCGTCACTCATTCGATTCTTTCCAGCGCGCCATCAGCCGACGCATGGCTTGCCAGACATCAGCCTTACGCTGTGGCTCTTCCATTAATAATTCCAGGCCCGGTACCGCCCAGGCCGAGCCCAGGCCTTCGATCTGCAACTCGCGATTGAACGCCTCGGCATCCGCTTCGCCGGCAAATCGCACCGCGGGCAGGCCGATCAGCCACAAACAGGCGCAGGGCGCTTCTTCCATGCGCACCGAGAGAAAACCTTGCACGAAGTCGCGGGCCGCTTCCGGGCCCTGATCCATCGTGCCACGCACCAGCAGCGGCCAACGCACCGGCTCGCCGACGATCTGCGGGCTGTCCGGCAGACCGGCGGCACGCAGCATGTCCTTGAGCAGCAGGTAGGCAGGATCGCGCGTCTGGAAGGATTCGCCTGTGGGTAACTCCACCAGCAGCAGGCAACGCCCGGCCCGCAGCAATTGCAGGGCAAAACGCGGCGGCGGCACGATCGGCGCCTTGACCACCACGGGCGCCTCTTCGGCCTCTTCCACCGGTTTGGCCCCGGTGCGGGTGCTGGTCAGCGATGGTCGCGGCACCTCGAACTTCGCCCGCTCGGCCGGCTTGGCGACAGGCGCCACGGGCGTCTGAGCCACAACAGCTGGAACGACAGGCGCGACCACAACCGGCTCGGGGATCTCCAGCAGCTCGGGCCGCGACGGCGCGGCAAAGGGCAATTCGGTGCGCGGCAGCCAGTTGACCACCTGCATGGCGGCCAGATAAGCGCGACGACGGGACTCGATAAGCAAAGGTCGGCCACTTGTGGATAACTAAAGTGCGCTGATTCTACCGCCGTTCGCTAAAGATCGCCCGCAGTTGATCGATGCACTTTACCGAAAAGAAGGCGACAGCCCGTCCCGAGATTGAATCGCATTGCCCCCGATGCAGTACAATCGCGGCTTTTAATCGCCAACCAGCCGGCCATTACGATGATCGAACCCAAGCGCGTCTTGCGCGCCCTCGCTGAACACTGGGCACTTCTGGAGCCACTGTGCGAGCACTTCGACCAAGGCACACTGAGCCTGAACGAACTGCGCACGCAACTGACCACCCAGCAACTCGACAGTACGCCGCAGGACATCACCAGCCTGCTGGACGTGTGGATTCGCCTCGACATCCTGGTTCCCGTGGCCAAAAGCCCAAACCGTTTCGAGCTCAATGCGCAGATTCACGACTTCCTCGCCTACCTGCGCCGCGAACACCGCCTTGGCCTGTGTTTGGAAATCGAAGCCTACCTGCGCCACCTCGAGCGTCTGGCCGGTTATATCCAGGACGCGTTCGATATCCGCGACGGCAATGACTTGGCGCGCCAGTTGCGCCTGCTCGACATGCGGGTTCGCGATGTACTGAAAAAACTCGATAACGACGAACAGGCACTGGTGGCCGTCGCCGAACGGGCGAAAACCAGCGACCGGCAGATTCCGTTGCGCCAGCGTTACGCTGAAGTGTTGGCGACCTGGGACGAATACGTCGAGCCGATGATTGATCTGGTGAACGCCGACGGCGCCTTCGAACAAGGCGTGCGCAAGGTCGAAACCGTCCTGCTGAAGATGCTCAGCGAACAGCAGCGCCTCGGCCACCTGGTCGACGACGACATGCTGCTGCGCACCCACGCACGCATCCTCGAAATGCAGACCAGCGCCCAGTTGACCCTGCGTCACGCCCGCGAGCTGCTGCTGCCGCTGCGTGAAGAAGCGCGCCGGCACAATGCCGTGACCCGTGGCGCGGCGCTGGCCTTGTCGATGATCCGTCGCAAGGGCATCGACGCCGTGCCACAAGCGGCGATGCCGATGTTCACTCGCCCGCAGAGTACCTTCCTCGGCAGTGCCAGTCAGGTCGAAGCCTACGTTTATGCCCTAGCGCGTTTCGAGCCGAAACCGGCGCGCTTCCCCAAGGCGCACAAGACCCAGAAAGGCGAAGCGCCACGGGCGCCACGCACCGTTCGGGAAATGCTCGAACGCTGCGAAGACGCCCTGCCGATGCCAGACCTGATGACCTGGCTGCTGGAGCAGGAACCGGACGGCGCCACCGACGAATTGCTGTACTGGTTCTCGCGCCTGTCGCGGGAAAAACGCTTCACGCGCGAGCGTCTGGAACGTCGCGACTACTACACACACGAGCATCAGGTCAGCCTGCGCTCCTTCGCCCTGCTCTCGGTCAGCGACACCACCGCCGAGGATTCTGCGAGCACTTCTTATGCAACTTGATCTATCCGAACTGTCCCATCTGGCACCGATCTTTCGCGAGCTGTTCAAGGGTTACCACGTCAGCCGCCGCGATCCGGAGCTGTACGCACAGTTGTCGAACTTTCAGGACCAGTACCGCACGCTGTTCAAGGCCCTGGGCTTTGAACTGGTCTGCGACACCCGCGGCTTCTACTACTTCGTGCCGGACCTCGCGGCGGCCGCGGTGAACAAGACCGCCCAGCGTCTGGCGCTGTTCACCTTCATCCTCGTCGAGCACCTGGCCGACCAGGGCCGCGACCCGATCTCCGTGCTCGACGGCGGCAGCCTCGGTCGCGATGAGCTTCCGTCGTTGCTGGAAAAGTACCGCGACCTGTTCATCCAGGCCGAGGTGCAGACCCAGGACGAGCTCGAAGAAAAAATCATGCGCCGCATGACCCAGCTCGGTTTCGCCAGCGAAGAAAACGGCATCTACCGTTTCCTGCCGCCGATGCACCGCTTCCTCGATGTGTGCCTGTCGGTGCAGCAGGACCGCGATCTGGCCGCCAGCCTGCACAGCGTCCTGCCGTTGCCGGTGCCGGTGCTGATCGACGAAGACAGTGACGAAAAACTGCTGCAGACCGACGACCCGCTCGACCTCGCGGAATTTGCAGACGAAAGCGAAGAAGACGCCCTGGCCCGCGCCATTGCCGAAGAACAGGAGCTCGACGCATGAGCAAGGAACGTTACGGCATCCGCCGCTTTGCCCTTTTGAACACCGCCGGCTACAGCCTCGGCCTGTTCCCGCTGGAAGAGCCGCTGTCGGTCTACGGCGCGAACAACCTCGGTAAATCCGCCTCGATCAACGCCTTGCAGTTCCCGATCCTGGCGCGCATGTCGGACATGAGCTTCGGCAAGTACAGCCTGGAGCAATCCCGGCGCTTCTACTTCGCCTCGGACACCAGCTACATCCTGGTCGAAGTGAACCTGCCCCACGGCCCCCACGTGATCGGTGTGGTCGGCCGCGGCCCGGGCGGCGGTTTCGGTCACCAGTTCTTTGCCTATGCCGGCAAGCTGGACCTGGCCCACTACCAGAAAAACGACACCTGCCTGCGCCAGAAAGAGCTGTTCACCAACCTTGAGCGCGAAGGCCTGAAAGCCTACGAACTCAAGCCGGATGAACTGCGCCGTTTGCTGGTCGGCGGTCACACCTCGATCCCGCTGGACCTGACGCTGATTCCATTGCGCTCCACCAGCGAGCAGAGCCTGAAGACCTTCCGCGCACTGTTCATCAACCTGCTGCACATGCGCGAAATCACTGCGGCCAAGCTCAAGCAGCTGTTCCTCGATGCCTTCGAGCACAGCCTGCGCTCCGGTAGCGTCGACTACATCGCCGCGTGCGAAGAAGCGTTCCGCGATGTACGTCGCATGGAGCAGGACTACAACTCGCTGGTCGCCGCCGGCCCGCTGGTCGAGGCGCTGGCGAACGGCGTGAAGCAACGCGACATCCTGCGCGGCAAGCTGCACCGGATCTCTCCGCTACTCGACTCCCTGCTGGGTACCTGGTCGGACTACGCCAGTGCGCGCAAGGAAGAGCTGACCATTCAGGCCGAACACTACCGCAACGAGCAGGACGCCCTGCAAAACGACCAGCGCGGCGGTACCCAGGAACTGATGCGTCTGGAGCGGGAAATCACTGGCATCCAGCGCTGGCTCGGCGAATTGTCGGTGCTCAAGCATCGCTTTGCCCTGATCGATGACGTCAAGGTGCTGGAGCAACAACTGCTGGCGGCCAAGGACGCCCACGACGAACTGGCCGGTGCGCTGGCACAGTCCCGCCAGTTCAGCGCCGAAGATCTCGACGAACGTCTGCGCGACCTGGAAAAACGCCTGAAGTCGGTCAAGCAGCAACTCGATCACGCCGACAACAACAGCTACGCCCGCCTGCGCGAAGAGTTCTCGCAGCAAGACGTCGAACGCCTGATGCGCCTGTTCAACAGCGCGCTGTTCAGCCTGCCGCTAGGCGAACACGGCATCACCCTCGACGAAAACGGCGACTGGGTGAAATCCGTGGAGCTGATCCTCGACGGCTTCAAAGGCGAACGCTTCGAAGTGCCGGGCCTGTCCATCGACATCTCCCACATCGAACCGCCGGCATTGCAGGCCCTGGCTGACCGCGCAGCATTGCGCGACCAGAAGGAACGCCTGGACAAAGAACTCAAGCAACTCAAGACCCAGCAGGCCGTGGCCGCCGACCGCGCCGCGAGCAAGACCCAGACCGAAGCGCTGTATCAGCAAGTGCTTGATGCGCAGAAAGCCCTGGAAGACTTCCGTCGCGCGCAAACCCTGAGCGCCGAGGAAGGCGACAAGCTGGAACAGTTGGCGCAGATGGAAGCCGCTCAGGACGAATTGAAGCGTTCCAGCGACGCCTTCACCGAGCGCGTCCAGCAACTGTCGGCCAAGCTGCAACTGGTCGGCCGCCAGATCGGCGACATGGAAGCCAAACAACGCACACTCGACGACGCCCTGCGCCGTCGCCAGTTGTTGCCGGCGGACCTGCCGTTCGGCACACCGTTCATGGACCCGATCGACGACTCCATGGACAACCTGCTGCCGCTGCTCAACGACTACCAGGACAGTTGGCAAGGCCTGCTGCGGGCCGATGGCCAGATCGAAGCGCTGTACGCTCAGGTGCGCCTCAAGGGCGTGGCCAAGTTCGACAGCGAAGACGATATGGAGCGTCGCCTGCAACTGCTGATCAACGCCTATGCGCACCGCACCGACGAAGCCCTGACCCTGGGCAAGGCTCGCCGTGCGGCCGTAACGGACATCGCCCGGACCCTGCGCAACATCCGCAGCGACTACGACAGCCTCGAACACCAACTGGCACTGTTCAACCGCGAGATCAACAAACGTCAGGTCTCCAACCTGCAAAGCTTCCGCATCGTGCTCGCCCCGAACAAGGAAGCGCTCAAGCACATCGACCAGATCATCCACAGCGCCGGTCAGTACGAAGAAGGCGAAACCCTGTCGGTCTTCGACCTGAGCCAAAGCGCCGAGCAGGACAACAAGAACGAAGAGGCCAAGGAATACCTGGCGCGGCTGGTGGCGGCCAACCACAACCAGCTCGGCCTCAAGGACTTGTTCGAACTGGCGTTCGAGATCACCAAGGTCAACGGCCAACCGGTGATCCATACCGACATCGACGGCGCCGCTTCCAACGGCACCACCATGACCATCAAGGCGCTGACCAACATGTACTTGTTGCTGCACTTGATGGACCGTGACCAGGCCGGTCGCGTGCGCCTGCCGTACTACCTCGACGAGGCGGCGGACATCGATGAGAAAAACCAGGCCGCCTTGCTGGAAACCAGCCTGCAACTGGGCTTCGTGCCGATCCTGGCGAGCGTGAAGCCGCAGGTCTGCGCCAGTGTCGCCATCGACCTGGAAGGCGGCAGCGGCCCGGCCGGCATCTACATCGATGAGGCGGACTGGAAGTACATCCGTCGTCACGATCAGGTGAAGACGACGGTCAACGAAGAAGCGGATGAACCGGAGCTGGATGCGGTCTGAGGCTTGAATAGAAGGCAATGAAAAAGGCCGCGGTCCAATGGATCGCGGCCTTTTTTATCAACCCGTTTTTGGCCTTTCAGTGCGTTTGAAGGCCTCTTCGCGAGCAGGCTCGCTCCCACACTGGATTGTGTTCAACACCGATCTAATGTGGGAGCGAGCCTGCTCGCGATGGGGACAGCACTGCCTCCAATTGGCTACTTGCCGATGGAAATCTTCGGCGCCCACCCCAGCCACTCCTCTTCAAACTTGTCGAACAGCGCGAACGTCTGCTCCGGTCGCGCCGGGCTGCCCATGCGCTCGCCATCCGGCGTGGCAAAGGCCACACCGCCCTGAATCATCGTCTCCAGTGATTCAGTACGCACCGTTGCACCTTTGAACAGACCGACATCGAAGTCGAAACCGCTGGTGTTCCAGAACCGTGTACCGCTGCGTACCAGTGGCGCGTACTTCGGTTCGATCAGGATATGGATCAGGACGCGATCAGCGGTCTCGCCCAGCTCATAACCCGTTACCTTGCCCACGGTGATTTCGCGATAGGTCACTGGTACGCCGGCCTTCAGCGAACCACGACGGGCTGCGCTCAGCACCAGACTCAAACCCGCTTCCTGCTTGGCAGTTTCGGGAGCTGCGGCCAAAGCGACAAAGTTCTTCTGCGGTCCCAGGTTCTTAGGCGCCGGTTGCACCTCGATGTATTGCCCGGTCACCAGGGTTTCGAGGTTGGACGTCTTGATCAGGCCCAGCTCAGGCTTGACCACCCAGAACTGACTGCCGACCCGGGCGATGCGCTCCGGCACTTCGGTAATCCGCGCGGTCAGCAGCACCGATTGCAGGTCCTCGCTGAGATCAACATCCTCCACCTTGCCGACATCCAGCCCCTTGAAACGAATCGGAGTGCCGGTACGCAGGCCATCAGCGCGATCGAGCCTGAGCGTGATGACTTCGCCTTTCTGCGTGGCGTCTTCATGGTTCGCGAACAGGCGGAAACGCGGAATACGCTTCTGCAACGGGGCTTTGTCTTGCGGGGTCTCGAAGGCAATGCCGCCGGCCATCAAGCTCTGCAACGACTCGCTTTTAACCTGGACCCCGCCGGTCAGTCCGCCCGTGAGGGTGATGCCACTGGCGTTCCAGAAGCGCGTCGAGGCGTTGACCAGGCCTTCGTATTCCTTCTCGATGTGCACACCAATGATCAGTTGTTTCTTGGTGCGTGAGAACTGATAGCTCTGTACGGAGCCGACTTTAACCTGCTTGTAGAGAACCGGGCTGCCGACTTCCAGCGAGCCGAGATTTTCCGTGAACAACACCAGGTGCAGGCCCGGTGCACGCAGATCCAGCGGCGGTGCCTTGGCCCGTGCCACAAACTCCCGTTGAGGTGCCGAACCCTTGTCGCCAGGCCGCACAGCGATGTAGTTGCCTTTGACCAACGCCTCGAGGCCGGTAATCCCCGCCAGGGAAATCGACGGTTTGACCACCCAGAATTGGGTGCCTTCGACCAGGTAATCCTCGGCCAATGGGTCCATCGTCAATTCGGCGGTGGCCCCGGACAGGTCAGGATCGACCTTCAGCGCCTTGAGATTGCCGACTTGAATGCCTTTGTACATCACCGGCGTGCGACCGGCCTGCAAGCCTTCGAAGTCGCTGAGCTTGACCTTGACCCGGATACCGGCCGCCGCTGCATCGAAGTCTTCATAGAGTCTGAACGGCAGGCTTGGGTCGGTAGGCGGGCTGTCCTTGCGGTTTTCCGGGGTGGCGAAGGCAATGCCGCCGGCGACGATGCTGGCCAGGGATTCACTGCGAACTTTCACACCCGACAGATTGGCGTCGATGCTGATGCCGCTGGCGTTCCAGAAACGTGTGTGTTTGCGCACCAGTTTGGCGTAAGTCGGCTCAATGAAGACCTTGAGTTCGACAGTGTTCTGGTCCTCGGACAACACATAGCTTTTGATCTGGCCTACTTTGATCTGTTTGTAGAACACCGGACTACCACGGTTCAGCGAGCCCAGGCGATCAGCCTTGATGGTCAAGTGCAGACCGGGTTGGGCATCGGAGAGCGGCGGTTCCTCGGCCAGCGCCTTGAACTTGCGGACCGGCTCGCCTTCCCCCGGGCTGATGGCGACATAGTTACCTGAAACCAGCGTCTCAAGACCGGTAATCCCTGCCAGCGTCACGCTCGGCTTGACCAGCCAGAAACGCGTGCTGGTTCGCAGGTATTGCTCTACGTCCTTGTTCATTTCGATGCTGGCGATCACGCCTTTGGAACTGCCCTCGTCATCGAGCTTGAGGCTTTTGACCTTGCCGACCGACATGCCTTTATAGACAACTTCGGTCTTGTTGGCCTGAATGCCCTCGCCGCTCTCAAAACGCACCTGAATCTGGATACCGGTCTCGTTATAGGCACGCCAGCCGAGCCAGCCGCCGAGGATCAAGGCGATCAGGGGCAACACCCAAATGGCAGACCAGTTCGAAGCCGGTCGGGTTTTCGCTACAGGCAAATCAGTCATGGTCGTCGTCCGACTCCGTGTTATCCCAAATCAGTCGGGGATCAAAAGTTACCGCGGCAAGCATCGTCAGAATCACCACCGTGGCGAAAGCGATGGCACCAGGATTGGCTTCGATGCTGGCAAGCCGCCCAAAATTCACGACCGCCACGAGGATGGCGATCACAAAGATATCGAGCATCGACCAGCGGCCGATGAATTCAATGAAACGGTACATCCAGATACGCTGGCGAGCCGAAAGGGGCTGACGACGCTGCACGGAAAACAGCAACAAACCAATGCCCACCAGCTTGAAGGTGGGCACCAGGATACTGGCGATAAACACAACGGCCGCAATGGGAAACATGCCGTAGTGCACCAACTCGATGACACCCGCCATGATCGTGCTGGGCGCACCTTTGCCCAAAGAGTTCACGGTCATGATTGGCAACAAATTGGCCGGTATGTAAAGAATGGCGGCGGTAATCAGCAATGCCCAGGTGCGCACCAGGCTATTCGGGCTGCGGGCATGCACCAGCGCTCCGCAGCGTGTACAGACTTGCTCATCGGTATCAGCTTCCTGCCTGTTCAATTCATGACATTCCTTGCAAATCAGAATGCCTGCATCAATCGCCCGCATGGGCATCCTCTCCTGATAACGCTTGCCAGATCTGGTGGGGCGACATTACGACCTCCAGCCAGACTTGGATCAGCAACAAACCAATGAAGCACACCAAGCCAACGCCTACGGTGATGGTTGCCATATCTGCCAGTTTTACGATCGCCACCAGTACGCCCATGAAGTAAACCTCGAGCATCCCCCATTCGCGTATATGGTGATAAATGCGATAGAGCAACAAGCCGTAGCTGCGTCCGACATCAAAACGGATACTCAACAATACGGCCAGTTGGCACAGCAGCTTGAGTAACGGAATTCCTATGCTGCACAGGAACACCACCACTGAAACACTTTGCATGCCTGTGTCAAAAAGAGCGACAACACCGCTCCAGACAGTGTCTTGCGAAGATTGCCCGAGTAGATTGAGCTGCATGATGGGTAAAAAGTTCGCCGGAATAAACAACAACAAGGCGGCGATGACCAGGGCGAGACTGCGCTGTACGACGTTGTACCGATTGGCATAAAGCTCGTAGCCACAGCGCGGGCACAGGGCTTTTTCGCCATGGGCGAGTTCTGGTTTACGCATGAGCAAGTCGCACTCATGACAGGCAACCAGATTTTCTAGTGGTAATTCTGACAGCTCTTTGGCGTCAACCGAATCCGGCATAAGCGCTCTGACTCTGAAAAAGTTGGACCTATTCTAGTGTCCCGGGACAAAAATAACTGCGTCAATTTGTGCTTGATTGATCGTGCTTTTCCTGCGGACAAAAACAAAACCCCAACTGCTTTCGCAATTGGGGTTTCGGAATTTAATCTTGACGATGACCTACTCTCACATGGGGAAACCCCACACTACCATCGGCGATGCATCGTTTCACTGCTGAGTTCGGGATGGGATCAGGTGGTTCCAACGCTCTATGGTCGTCAAGAAATTCGGGTACTGAGTCGTGGCCGGTTGGCCGCGCTTCAGCAAATTGGGTATGTGACAGCTTGGTGTTTTGTGAGTATCACGAACTTTCGGTTCTTTCGTCTTCACACACCGCAATCTGGCCTTTCGACGCAAATTGCTTGGGTGTTATATGGTCAAGCCTCACGGGCAATTAGTATTGGTTAGCTCAACGCCTCACAGCGCTTACACACCCAACCTATCAACGTCGTAGTCTTCGACGGCCCTTCAGGGGACTCAAGGTCCCAGTGAGATCTCATCTTGAGGCAAGTTTCCCGCTTAGATGCTTTCAGCGGTTATCTTTTCCGAACATAGCTACCCGGCAATGCCACTGGCGTGACAACCGGAACACCAGAGGTTCGTCCACTCCGGTCCTCTCGTACTAGGAGCAGCCCCTCTCAAATCTCAAACGTCCACGGCAGATAGGGACCGAACTGTCTCACGACGTTCTAAACCCAGCTCGCGTACCACTTTAAATGGCGAACAGCCATACCCTTGGGACCGGCTTCAGCCCCAGGATGTGATGAGCCGACATCGAGGTGCCAAACACCGCCGTCGATATGAACTCTTGGGCGGTATCAGCCTGTTATCCCCGGAGTACCTTTTATCCGTTGAGCGATGGCCCTTCCATACAGAACCACCGGATCACTAAGACCTACTTTCGTACCTGCTCGACGTGTCTGTCTCGCAGTCAAGCGCGCTTTTGCCTTTATACTCTACGACCGATTTCCGACCGGTCTGAGCGCACCTTCGTACTCCTCCGTTACTCTTTAGGAGGAGACCGCCCCAGTCAAACTACCCACCATACACTGTCCTCGATCCGGATAACGGACCTGAGTTAGAACCTCAAAGTTGCCAGGGTGGTATTTCAAGGTTGGCTCCACGCGAACTGGCGTCCACGCTTCAAAGCCTCCCACCTATCCTACACAAGCAAATTCAAAGTCCAGTGCAAAGCTATAGTAAAGGTTCACGGGGTCTTTCCGTCTAGCCGCGGATACACTGCATCTTCACAGCGATTTC
Organism: Pseudomonas fluorescens; assembly: GCF_040448305.1. Classification (NCBI taxonomy): domain Bacteria; kingdom Pseudomonadati; phylum Pseudomonadota; class Gammaproteobacteria; order Pseudomonadales; family Pseudomonadaceae; genus Pseudomonas; species Pseudomonas fluorescens. The sequence continues at coordinate 5,819,532 of NZ_CP148752.1, forward strand.
AATTTCACTGAGTCTCGGGTGGAGACAGCGCCGCCATCGTTACGCCATTCGTGCAGGTCGGAACTTACCCGACAAGGAATTTCGCTACCTTAGGACCGTTATAGTTACGGCCGCCGTTTACCGGGGCTTCGATCAAGAGCTTCGCGTTAGCTAACCCCATCAATTAACCTTCCGGCACCGGGCAGGCGTCACACCCTATACGTCCACTTTCGTGTTTGCAGAGTGCTGTGTTTTTAATAAACAGTCGCAGCGGCCTGGTATCTTCGACCGGCGTGGGCTTACGGAGCAAGTCCTTCACCCTCACCGGCGCACCTTCTCCCGAAGTTACGGTGCCATTTTGCCTAGTTCCTTCACCCGAGTTCTCTCAAGCGCCTTGGTATTCTCTACCCAACCACCTGTGTCGGTTTGGGGTACGGTTCCTGGTTACCTGAAGCTTAGAAGCTTTTCTTGGAAGCATGGCATCAACCACTTCGTGTTCCAAAGGAACACTCGTCATCAGCTCTCGGCCTTAAGATCCCGGATTTACCTAAGATCTCAGCCTACCACCTTAAACTTGGACAACCAACGCCAAGCTGGCCTAGCCTTCTCCGTCCCTCCATCGCAATAACCAGAAGTACAGGAATATTAACCTGTTTTCCATCGACTACGCTTTTCAGCCTCGCCTTAGGGACCGACTAACCCTGCGTCGATTAACGTTGCGCAGGAAACCTTGGTCTTTCGGCGTGGGTGTTTTTCACACCCATTGTCGTTACTCATGTCAGCATTCGCACTTCTGATACCTCCAGCAAGCTTCTCAACTCACCTTCACAGGCTTACAGAACGCTCCTCTACCGCATCACCCGAAGGTGATACCCGTAGCTTCGGTGTATGGTTTGAGCCCCGTTACATCTTCCGCGCAGGCCGACTCGACTAGTGAGCTATTACGCTTTCTTTAAAGGGTGGCTGCTTCTAAGCCAACCTCCTAGCTGTCTAAGCCTTCCCACATCGTTTCCCACTTAACCATAACTTTGGGACCTTAGCTGACGGTCTGGGTTGTTTCCCTTTTCACGACGGACGTTAGCACCCGCCGTGTGTCTCCCATGCTCGGCACTTGTAGGTATTCGGAGTTTGCATCGGTTTGGTAAGTCGGGATGACCCCCTAGCCGAAACAGTGCTCTACCCCCTACAGTGATACATGAGGCGCTACCTAAATAGCTTTCGAGGAGAACCAGCTATCTCCGAGCTTGATTAGCCTTTCACTCCGATCCACAGGTCATCCGCTAACTTTTCAACGGTAGTCGGTTCGGTCCTCCAGTCAGTGTTACCTAACCTTCAACCTGCCCATGGATAGATCGCCCGGTTTCGGGTCTATTCCCAGCGACTAGACGCCCTATTAAGACTCGCTTTCGCTACGCCTCCCCTATTCGGTTAAGCTCGCCACTGAAAATAAGTCGCTGACCCATTATACAAAAGGTACGCAGTCACCCAACAAAGTGGGCTCCCACTGCTTGTACGCATACGGTTTCAGGATCTATTTCACTCCCCTCTCCGGGGTTCTTTTCGCCTTTCCCTCACGGTACTAGTTCACTATCGGTCAGTCAGTAGTATTTAGCCTTGGAGGATGGTCCCCCCATATTCAGACAAAGTTTCTCGTGCTCCGTCCTACTCGATTTCATGACCAAGAGATTTTCGCGTACAGGGCTATCACCCACTATGGCCGCACTTTCCAGAGCGTTCCGCTAATCTCAAAGCCACTTAAGGGCTAGTCCCCGTTCGCTCGCCACTACTAAGGGAATCTCGGTTGATTTCTTTTCCTCAGGGTACTTAGATGTTTCAGTTCCCCTGGTTCGCCTCTTGCACCTATGTATTCAGTACAAGATAACCATCTTATGATGGCTGGGTTCCCCCATTCAGACATCTCCGGATCAAAGTCTGTTTGCCGACTCCCCGAAGCTTTTCGCAGGCTACCACGTCTTTCATCGCCTCTGACTGCCAAGGCATCCACCGTATGCGCTTCTTCACTTGACCATATAACCCCAAGCAATCTGGTTATACTATGAAGACGACATTCGCCGAAAATTCGATTGAGCTCCTAAGAGCAACTCACAAATTTTACCTTAGCCTGATCCGTTACCAGTGAAAGTAACGTTCAGTCTATCTTTCTATCACATACCCAAATTTTTAAAGAACGAACTAGTCAAAGACTAGAAATCAACATTCACCATCGTCTCGATGGAATGCTCATTTCTAAGCTTTATACAATCAGAAGCAGTAGTGGTGGAGCCAAACGGGATCGAACCGTTGACCTCCTGCGTGCAAGGCAGGCGCTCTCCCAGCTGAGCTATGGCCCCGTATTTCTACAGGCGTTTCCCACACAAAATTGGTGGGTCTGGGCAGATTCGAACTGCCGACCTCACCCTTATCAGGGGTGCGCTCTAACCAACTGAGCTACAGACCCAATTTCGGGCTGCTTCTATATCGTCTTCTTCAATGAATCAAGCAATTCGTGTGGGAACTTATGGAGCAGCTGAGTCGTCGATTAAGGAGGTGATCCAGCCGCAGGTTCCCCTACGGCTACCTTGTTACGACTTCACCCCAGTCATGAATCACACCGTGGTAACCGTCCTCCCGAAGGTTAGACTAGCTACTTCTGGTGCAACCCACTCCCATGGTGTGACGGGCGGTGTGTACAAGGCCCGGGAACGTATTCACCGCGACATTCTGATTCGCGATTACTAGCGATTCCGACTTCACGCAGTCGAGTTGCAGACTGCGATCCGGACTACGATCGGTTTTGTGGGATTAGCTCCACCTCGCGGCTTGGCAACCCTCTGTACCGACCATTGTAGCACGTGTGTAGCCCAGGCCGTAAGGGCCATGATGACTTGACGTCATCCCCACCTTCCTCCGGTTTGTCACCGGCAGTCTCCTTAGAGTGCCCACCATGACGTGCTGGTAACTAAGGACAAGGGTTGCGCTCGTTACGGGACTTAACCCAACATCTCACGACACGAGCTGACGACAGCCATGCAGCACCTGTCTCAATGTTCCCGAAGGCACCAATCCATCTCTGGAAAGTTCATTGGATGTCAAGGCCTGGTAAGGTTCTTCGCGTTGCTTCGAATTAAACCACATGCTCCACCGCTTGTGCGGGCCCCCGTCAATTCATTTGAGTTTTAACCTTGCGGCCGTACTCCCCAGGCGGTCAACTTAATGCGTTAGCTGCGCCACTAAGAGCTCAAGGCTCCCAACGGCTAGTTGACATCGTTTACGGCGTGGACTACCAGGGTATCTAATCCTGTTTGCTCCCCACGCTTTCGCACCTCAGTGTCAGTATCAGTCCAGGTGGTCGCCTTCGCCACTGGTGTTCCTTCCTATATCTACGCATTTCACCGCTACACAGGAAATTCCACCACCCTCTACCATACTCTAGCTTGTCAGTTTTGAATGCAGTTCCCAGGTTGAGCCCGGGGCTTTCACATCCAACTTAACAAACCACCTACGCGCGCTTTACGCCCAGTAATTCCGATTAACGCTTGCACCCTCTGTATTACCGCGGCTGCTGGCACAGAGTTAGCCGGTGCTTATTCTGTCGGTAACGTCAAAACACTAACGTATTAGGTTAATGCCCTTCCTCCCAACTTAAAGTGCTTTACAATCCGAAGACCTTCTTCACACACGCGGCATGGCTGGATCAGGCTTTCGCCCATTGTCCAATATTCCCCACTGCTGCCTCCCGTAGGAGTCTGGACCGTGTCTCAGTTCCAGTGTGACTGATCATCCTCTCAGACCAGTTACGGATCGTCGCCTTGGTGAGCCATTACCTCACCAACTAGCTAATCCGACCTAGGCTCATCTGATAGCGCAAGGCCCGAAGGTCCCCTGCTTTCTCCCGTAGGACGTATGCGGTATTAGCGTTCCTTTCGAAACGTTGTCCCCCACTACCAGGCAGATTCCTAGGCATTACTCACCCGTCCGCCGCTGAATTCAGGAGCAAGCTCCTGTCATCCGCTCGACTTGCATGTGTTAGGCCTGCCGCCAGCGTTCAATCTGAGCCATGATCAAACTCTTCAGTTCAAACATCTTTGGGTTTTGAGAAAACCCTAAACTTGGCTCAGCAATCGTTGGTTACATCTTTGATTTCTCGCGGAGTAACTTGTGATGCTGATAATCTGTTGACTAGCAGTCTGACTCCACAAGCACCCACACGAATTGCTTGATTCAGTTGTTAAAGAGCGGTTGGTTAAGATCTTTCGCCTCAACCGAGGCGCGCATTCTACAGCAGCCTCATTTGCTGTCAAGTGATTATTTTCAGAAGTTTTCAAAGTTTCGCTTGGAAATCTTTAACAACTTCAACCACTTGCGCTTCAGATCTCTCATCAGCGGGAGGCGAATTCTACAGCGTTACACACTGCTGTCAACACCTCTTTTTCAACTCCCTTTCGGCTTCGATGAACTGAAGCAACCTGCTGCCGAAAACTGCGTAACTCGTTGTTTACCAAGGAGTTTTCCGTTTCGACTGCGCCGGAAGTGGGGTGAATTATAGACACCTGGAATCTGCCGTCAACCACTATTTACGCTTTTTTGGCGGAAGAGCCCTTTTTAGCCATTAAACGCGGGATTCGACGAGCCAAAGGCGGTAGCCGCAGCACTAACAGCAATGCACCTATGGATGCATAGATCGCCCACTCCTTCAGGTCGGCGCGCACAATCCAGAGCATATGCAGTAATCCAAGCCCGAGAATGACATACGCCAGGCGATGCAACTTCCTCCAGCGGGAACCCAGTCGTCGCTGACTGTATCGATTGGAAGTCACCGCCAATGCCAGCAAACCAAGAAAACCCAACACCCCGACAATAATGTAAGGCCGCTTGCGCAACTCGACACCCAGCTGCGACCAGTCAAAACCAAGAATGAATGCGCAATAACTACTGAGGTGGAGCAGCACATAGGCAAAGCACCACAATCCCAACTGTCGCCGCACGGCATTCCACCCTGCCCAACCCGTAAGTCTCTGCAAAGGCGTCAAGCTCAAGATTACGAGCAGCAGAACAAGCGTCCCCAAACCCAGCCGATCGACCAGTACCTTGCCCGGATCCGGCCCGAGGACATCCTCCCAGGCCTGATACAACCACAGCAGCGGCCACACCAGCACTACGACAAAGACACCGATGCGCCAAAACGGATAGCGCATCAGTAGTTCTTCCTCAGGTCGAGCCCCGTATATAGAGAGGCGACTTCCTCTGAATAGCCGTTGAACATTTGCGTGTCACGTATATTGGGCTTGAACAAGCCACTGGGCAGGCGGCGTTCACGCGCCTGAGTCCAGCGAGGATGATCAACAGTGGGATTCACGTTCGCATAAAAGCCATATTCATCCACAGCAATGCTCTGCCAGGTGGTTTTCGGCTGCTCGCTGACCAGACTGATCCGTACGATGGACTTGATGCTCTTGAAGCCATATTTCCAGGGCACCACCAAACGCAACGGCGCGCCGTTTTGATTAGGCAACTCACGCCCGTACATGCCGACCGCAAGAATCGCCAACGGGTTCATCGCCTCATCCAGACGCAGCCCCTCTATATATGGCCAGTTGATCAAGGCAAAACCGGAGCGCTGACCCGGCATGCTTTTGGGATCCTGCAGAGTTTCGAAGCGGATGAATCTGGCTTTCGAGGTCGGCTCGACTTCCTTGAGCAAGGCCGAGAGCGGAAAACCGATCCAGGGAATGACCATCGACCAGGCCTCAACACAGCGCAAACGGTAGATTCGCTCCTCCAGCTGATACGGTTTCATGAAGTCTTCGATCGCATACCGCCCGGGCTTGCCCACCTCCCCGTCCACCACCACCGACCACGGCTCCGTCTTCAGCGTGCCGGCATTGGCAGCCGGATCACCTTTATCGGTGCCGAACTCGTAGAAGTTGTTGTAGTGGGTCGCATCCTTGAAGGGTGTGATTGCCTCATCCTTGACGACAACCGCTCCCCACTTGACCGAGGAAAGCTTTTCGCTGAACCAGGAAGGCGCCTTGCCAGGCTCGACGTCCGCATAACGCGCCACATCGTCGGCAGCCGCCCACCGAGGAAGACCGCTCACGGCCAAACCGGCAACAGCAACACCCAATACATTGCGTCGAGAAAGATAGATGGATTCAGGCGTGACATCCGACTCATGGCAGTCGGATGCCTTAGGGACTTTGATCAGCATGGCTACTCCGCAGTATTGGAGAACAGATGCACCAACAGACTGCGGAGTATGAGGGAAATTACATCACTCGACGCTTTTACGCCGACGAAGATGTAACAGGTATTGAACCGGGCCGGACGCGGCATAGGCGAGGAAGACCAGCAGCAGAATGCGCGGCGGATCACTGAAAACAACCGCGAACACCAACACTACTGCGAGAATCGCCACGAAAGGCACTCGCCCCTTCAGGTCCAGTTCCTTGAAGCTGTTGTACTTGATGTTGCTGACCATCAGCATGCCGGCTGCCGCCACCATCAGCGCAACCAGGAAAGACATCTTGGAACCCTGGATGCCGTAGTCGCTGAACGCCCAGACGATACCTGCAACCACACCCGCAGCGGCGGGACTGGCCAGACCGATAAAGTAGCGTTTGTCCGCGGTACCGACCTGGGTATTGAAACGCGCCAGGCGTAACGCCGCACCCGCGACATAGATGAAGGCGACCATCCAGCCGACCTTGCCCATGTCACCGAGGGCCCAGCCAAATGCCAGCAATGCCGGGGCAACGCCGAAGGCGACCATGTCCGACAGTGAGTCGTACTCGGCACCGAAGGCGCTCTGGGTATTGGTCATGCGCGCAACGCGGCCGTCGAGGCCGTCGAGCACCATGGCAACGAAGATCGCGATGGCAGCAAAGGCGAAGTACTTGCTTGCATTGACTGAGTCGCCGGCGCTCAAGGCCGCCTGCGCGCTCATCGAATTGATGATGGAATAGAACCCTGCGAACAGGTTCGCAGTGGTGAACAGATTCGGCAGAAGATAGATACCACGATGCCGGACTTTACGACCTTCAGCGTCATGCCCTTCTTCGACATGTTCATCGATGGGCAGCAGGCTATCGGCGTCAGAGGCCTGGTTTGGCTCTTCGGGGCGTTCGCTCATGGACATTACCTTGCAACGGGTGGAAAGTTTGGACAGGTGTCTGGGACGACGGTTCGGCCGCAAACGATGCAGCTTTATACCAGAACCGGCCCCCCAAACGAAAAAACGCGGCCTAAGCCGCGTTTTTCGTACAAGCGCGTGACTTAGTTTTTAGCTTTGTCGACGATCTTGTTGGCACCGATCCACGGCATCATGGAGCGCAGTTGCTCGCCGATGATTTCGATACCGTGAGCGGCGTTGTTACGACGCTTGGCGGTCATCGAAGGATAGCCGGTAGCGCCTTCGCTGATGAACATCTTGGCGTATTCGCCGTCCTGAATACGTTTCAGGGCGTTGCGCATGGCCTGACGGGATTCGGCGTTGATGACTTCAGGGCCGGTCACGTACTCGCCGTATTCGGCGTTGTTGGAGATCGAGTAGTTCATGTTGGCGATACCGCCTTCGTACATGAGGTCAACGATCAGCTTCAGTTCGTGCAGGCACTCGAAGTAGGCCATTTCTGGCGCGTAGCCAGCTTCAACCAGAGTTTCGAAACCGGCCTTGACCAGCTCAACAGTACCGCCGCACAGAACGGCTTGTTCGCCGAACAGGTCGGTTTCAGTCTCGTCCTTGAAGGTGGTTTCGATGATGCCGGTACGACCGCCGCCAACGCCGGCAGCGTAGGACAGAGCGACGTTCTTGGCGTTGCCCGAGGCGTCCTGGTAGATAGCGATCAGGTCAGGGATACCACCGCCCTTCACGAACTCGGAACGCACAGTGTGACCTGGAGCCTTCGGCGCGATCATGATCACGTCGAGGTCAGCGCGCGGCACAACCTGGTTGTAGTGGATCGCGAAACCGTGGGAGAAGGCCAGAGTGGCGCCTTTCTTGATGTTCGGCTCGATTTCGTTCTTGTACAGGGAGGACTGGAACTCGTCCGGGGTCAGGATCATGACCAGGTCGGCAGCTGCAACAGCGGAAGCAACGTCAGTCACTTTCAGGCCGTGGGCTTCAGCCTTGGCAACGGTAGCCGAACCTTTACGCAGGCCGACAGTCACGTCAACGCCGGAGTCTTTCAGGTTGCACGCTTGAGCGTGGCCTTGGGAACCGTAACCGATGATGGCAACTTTCTTGCCCTGGATGATCGACAGGTCGCAGTCTTTATCGTAGAAAACTTTCATGAATTTCCCCTATATCAGGCCGTTCAGGCCGTTCGCTAATTTGGTTTAGATGCTGAGTACTTTGTCGCCGCGGGCAATGCCGGTCACGCCACTACGGACGGTTTCCAGAATCGAGGCGGTGCCAATGGACTGAATGAAGCTGTCGAGCTTGTCGCTGGTACCGGTCAGTTGAACGGTATACACGCTGGCGCTGACATCGACGATCTGCCCACGGTAAATATCGGTAGTGCGCTTGATCTCGGCACGCTGGGCGCCGGTGGCCTTGACCTTGACCAGCATCAGTTCGCGCTCGATGTGAGCACTCTCCGACAGGTCGACCAGTTTTACCACTTCGATCAGCTTGTTCAGGTTCTTGGTGATCTGCTCGATGACTTCATCGTGACCAACCGTGGTCAGCGTCAGACGCGACAGGGTCGGGTCTTCGGTCGGGGCCACGGTCAGGCTTTCGATGTTGTAGTTGCGCTGCGAGAACAGGCCAACCACACGAGACAGAGCACCGGGTTCGTTTTCCAGAAGCAAGGAAATAATGTGCCGCATGATTAGGTACGCTCCGTCTTGCTCAGCCACATATCGCGCATGGAGCCGTCTTTGATCTGCATCGGGTAGACGTGCTCGCTGGTATCGACCGAAATATCGATCACCACCAGGCGATCTTTCATGGCGAACGCTTCTTCCATCTTCGACTTCAAATCTTTCGATTCAGTGATGCGCACGCCAACGTGGCCATAGGCTTCAGCCAGCTTGACGAAGTCAGGCAACGACTCCATGTAGGAGTGCGAGTGACGGCTGCCATAGCTCATGTCCTGCCACTGACGAACCATACCCAGAACGCCGTTGTTCAGAATGACGATTTTTACCGGCAAACCGTATTGCAGACAGGTGGACAGTTCCTGGATGTTCATCTGGATACTGCCTTCGCCCGTTACACAGGCAACGTCGGCATCCGGATAGCTCAACTGAATGCCCATGGCCGCCGGGAAACCGAAGCCCATGGTGCCCAGGCCACCGGAGTTGATCCAGCGGTTCGGCTTGTTGAACTTGTAGTACTGGGCAGCAAACATCTGGTGCTGGCCCACGTCGGAGGTCACAAAGGCGTCGCCATTGGTCACTTCGCACAGGGTTTCGATCACGGTCTGAGGCTTGATCTTGCTGCCGTCGCCCTTGTCATACGGGAACAGACCGCGATCACCGCGCCACTCGTCAACCTGCTTCCACCAGCTGGCAACGGACTCCTTGTTCGGGGTCTCGCCGATTTCCTTGAGGATCGCGACCATTTCGGTCAGGACACTCTCAACCGGACCAACGATAGGCACGTCGGCCTTGATGGTCTTGGAGATCGAAGCCGGGTCGATGTCGATGTGGATGATCTTGGCGTTCGGGCAGAACTTCGACGCGCCATTGATGACACGGTCGTCGAAACGTGCGCCGACGGCGAGGATCACGTCAGCATGGTGCATCGCCAGGTTGGCGGTATAGCTGCCATGCATGCCGAGCATGCCGATGAACTGACGGTCGGTGCCAGGGAAGCCACCGAGGCCCATCAGGGTATTGGTCACTGGCAGGTTGAGCATCTTCGCCAGTTCGGTCAGTGGTGCGGAACCACCACCCAGGATCACGCCGCCGCCCGAATACAACACAGGACGCTTGGCCGCCAGGAGCATTTCTGCCGCCTTGCGGATTTGACCGGAGTGACCGCGAACAGCCGGGCTGTAGGAGCGCAACTTGGCTTTTTTCGGGAAGACGTATTCGAACTTCTCGGCCGGGTTGGTCATGTCTTTCGGGATATCGACAACGACCGGGCCAGGACGACCGGATTGCGCCAGGTAGAAAGCCTTCTTCATGACTTCCGGGATTTCCGACGCGTGCTTGATCATGAAGCTGTGCTTCACGATCGGCCGGGAGATACCGATCATGTCGGTTTCCTGGAACGCATCGGTACCCACCATGGTGCTAGGCACCTGGCCGGAAATGATCACCATCGGAATGGAGTCCATATAAGCGGTGGCGATACCGGTGATGGCGTTTGTTGCGCCAGGACCGGAAGTCACCAGTACCACACCGGCTTTACCGGTGGCACGGGCGTAGCCGTCAGCCATATGGGTAGCCGCTTGCTCGTGACGAACCAGGATGTGGGTCACTTCCGGTTCTTTGAACAGGGCATCGTAAACATGAAGAAGAGCACCACCCGGGTACCCGTAGATATATTTGACGCCTTCGTCACGCAAGAAGCGGACGAGCATCTCACCGCCAGATAAAAGCTCCACGTTGCTCACCTCTAAAACGCCAGAATACCGCCCACGAAAAATGGGACGGGTCTTAATAGGTTTACTTCTCGGCAGAGCATGAGCGACGGTGGTCGCCGACTACGTCAGCACTGACTGAGCAAGTATTGGGATCGTCCCAAGTGTTGCGGGGCTTTCCCACCCAGCGCGAGGTAACGCGTTGCGGGTGTAACAGGTCGACGCGGATATGCGCCTCATGATCTGCTGAGAGGGTCTGCTTCTGGCAGTCCCTGTACAGCGGACTTTGGATTCTTCTGTTTCGTCCTTCGCAAGTCAAGCCGTCTATGTGCTTTATTCTACTAAGCACATGAGAACGCAAGAAAAAACCCGTAAACCAGCCGTGTGTTAGCTTCGATTGCGCAACTTTTGGCAAAAAATTGGCACGCGCATGCACTTACCCTGCAGCGGCCGACAAAATAGAGAGATATTGTGAACAACTGCCAGCGGACGCTGGCAGCTTCTGGCTCAGCGAGACGCCGTGATCAACTGATCAAACTGTTTGAGCAATACCTGCAACTGCCGATCCTTGCCCTGGACATTGCGCCCGGCAAAGACCATTTCAGCCATTTCCTGAATGCCCGAAGCATTGGGTAGCGGCAAATCCTGCTCGAGGATCATCTTCATGCGTGGCAGGAAGATCCATTGCAGCCATTGCTCGAAATCCAGTGTATCGACCGAAAACGGCTCGACACTGGAAAGCGCTTCGGCGGAGGGCGGGACTTCATCCCACCACCCTTGCACCCGCAGCTCGCGCTCGATCAACAACAGTTGATCGGCGATTTTCAGAAAGCGCGCATCCATCACAGCGTTACCTTGGCCTTCTGACGAGCCAATGCCGCGCCCTGAGAGTCACCCTGCTTCGTGCGCGCCTGGGCAATCAGCTCCCACAAGTTGGCCTGAAGGGCTGGACGGCCATTGGCAAGGGTCAGCCCGCGGCGAGCGAACTGCTCGGCCTGGGCGGCATCGCCCTGAGCCATGCGCACCTGCGCCAGACGGTAAAGCACCTGCGGCTCTCGTGGTGCAACGCGTTGGGCGCGTTCGAGGCTGGAGGCGGCACCGTTGAGATCACCGCTCGCCTGTTGCTGTTGAGCAGTGGTCAGCAAAGCCAGTACCGGGCCGTCCAGTTGCTCATCTGCAGAAAGCCCGCCCGAACTGGCCGATGGAATCCCGCTTGGCGACGACGGCATGCTGTAGCTGCCCTGATTGATCGGCGCCGATTGGACCGGCGACGTGTCAATCGGCCCCGGCGTGATCGGACCCGGGGTAATCGGTGTCGTGCTGATCGGCGTCGAGGTCGTTGCAGCACCTGGCACCATCACCACTACGCCGCTGTCACCTTGCGCAATCGCCTGGGTCTGCGACTGGCCTTGCGCAGGGCGCTTGACGGTCGTCTGGCGGAAACCGCCATTGGCCGAGATCCGCTCACTGTTGGACACGGCGGTGCCGGAATCCACAACCGGAATCGAGCCACGTTGTACGCTAGAGCAACCGCTGAGCAAAGCTACGGCGGCAACCGCTGGAATCAACCACTTGTTCACTTGAAACCCTCTTTGCTTAATTCATCCAGCCCTTGACCCAGTCCATCACCGACTCGGCAGGGTTTTCACCACCGCAAGCGGCACCGGGAGGCGGTTCGCTGCCGCGAATATACGGCATCTGCACGGCACCTGGGCAACCGGCGTCAGAACCTTGCCCGGTTCGCGAATCAACCCAGGCCTGAACAATATTATCCGGCTGCGGCATGTCCAGCGGCAACGGGTCGGCCTTGCGCATGAAGCTGGTCCAGACCTGCAGGGCTCCGGTGGCGCCGGTGAATGGCGTCTTGCCGTTGTCGTCGCGACCCAGCCAGACCACCGCCAGCAAGTCCTGGCTGAAACCGGCAAACCAACTGTCCCGCGAGTCGTTACTGGTACCGGTCTTGCCCGCCAGGGTCAGGGTCCTTGGCAACGCGTTATAGACCGAGCTGCCGGTACCTTCACGCATCACCCGCTGCATGGCGCTCTGGATCAGGTAAATGGAGGCCGGATCGAAACGCTGCTGGATCTGGAATGGATAACGCTTGAGCGGCTCGCCCTCTGCAGTCAGCACGCTGCGAATCCCGCGCATCGGCGTATTGAAACCGCCGTTGGCGAGGGTCTGGTACATGGTCGCCACTTCGATTGGCGTCATGCCGCCGGCCCCGAGCAACATCGACGGGAAGGCCGGGAATTCACGAGTCACACCCAGGCGCTCCACCGTCTTCAATACGTTCGGCACTCCTACCGCCAAACCGAGACGCGCGGTCGACAGGTTGTAGGAATGCGCAAGGCCTTGATAGAGGAACACCGTACCGTGAGAACGACGATCATAGTTCTGCGGCTTCCAGACCTGACCGTCCGCGCCTTTGACCGAGAAGGACTCGTCCGACAGCCAGCTGGTCAACGTGTACTGGCTTGGTTTCTCCAGCGCGGTCAGGTAAACCGCCGGTTTGATCAGCGAGCCGATCGGCCGTACCGCATCCAGCGCCCGGTTGAACCCGGCAAAACCGGCCTGGCGACTGCCGATCATGGCCTGCACCTCCCCGGTCTCCGGGTTGGTCACGACCATTGCCGCTTCGACGTCATCGGAACCCTTGCGCCCCGCCAGACGCTTGAAGGTGTCGTTGACCGAAGCTTCAGCCTTCATCTGCAGGATCGGATCGAAACTGGTGAAGATGCGCAGCCCTTCTTCGGTCAAGTCTTCGTCGCGATAGTCTTCGCGCAATTGACGCTTGACCAGATCGAGGAAGCCGGGGAACGAGCTGTCCGCCAGACTGCCGCGCTTGGTCACGCCCAGCGGCATTTTCTTCGCCGCCTCAACCTGCTCGGCGGTCGCGACGCCCTGCTCTTGCAGCACATCGAGTACCAGGTTGCGCCGCTCGAGGGCACGCTCCGGATTACGACGGGGGTTATAGGTAGAAGGCCCCTTGACCATGCCGACCAGCAGCGCGACCTGATGCAGCTTGAGCTCGGCCAGCGGCTGGCTGAAGAAGAACTGGCTGGCCAGACCGAAACCGTGCACCGCACGCTGACCGTCCTGCCCGACAAACACTTCGTTGAGGTAAGCCTCAAGGATTTCGCGCTTGTCGTAGTGCAGTTCAAGCAGCAGCGCCATCATCGCTTCGGTGAGTTTGCGGTTCAGGCTGCGCTCGTTGGTCAGGTAGAAGTTTTTGACCAACTGCTGAGTCAGGGTACTGCCGCCCTGACGCATGCGCCCGGACGAACCGTTGACCCAGATTGCGCGGGCGATCGACTTCGGCGAAACACCAAAGTGATGATAAAAATCACGGTCCTCGACCGCCACCAGCGTTTCAAGCAGGTACGGCGGCACCTGATCGATCTTGATCAGAATCCGATCTTCGAGGTTTTTCGGGTACAGGCCGCCGATCAGCAGCGGCTCCAGGCGCACCACCGACAGTTTCGAGCCCTTTGCCCCCGCCAACTCGGCCACGTAATCGCCGGAGAAACGCACCCGCACCGGTTGCGCCTGCTCCATGCCTTCATAGAACTGGAAGCCACGGGTGTTCAGGTCAACGGTATTGCCGTTGACCGACGCTGCCCCCGGACCATTGGCCACGCTTTCACGGCGATAGCCCAGGGCATCGAGTTCAGTCAGGAAATCATCCCGGCTCAGTTTCTGTCCGACGAACAGTTCGAGCGGGCGCGCGTAAACCTTGGCCGGAATGGTCCAGCGCTTGCCGGAGAACTTCTCCTGGACGATTGCATCAAGGTAAACGGCGAATCCGGCCAGCACCACCAGGGCGACCAGACTGAGTTTAATGGCCCAGCCCAGCCACGGGCGCAGGCCCCTGGAGGGTGGTTTTTTCGGGGTGCGGGGAGTTCGAGTACGAGTCATGGCGGCGGATTATACGCACTTTATTCATCCTCAACAGGAGCGCTCCGAGGTTTGCGTCGAGCGGACTTGCGGCCATAATGACGGCCTTGAATTTCCCCGACTCTGAAGGATCGCCTGTGAGCCAGTCCCTGATCGCTGCCCTGCAAAACCCTGCCCTCTACCCGCATCCTGTAGAGGGATTCCAGGTCATCGAGACCCATATTTCCTGGGTACTGCTCACCGGCCCCTATGCCTATAAAGTGAAGAAGCCGGTCAATTTCGGTTTTCTCGACTTCACCAGCCTTGAGGCCCGCGAACACTTTTGCGCTGAAGAACTGCGCCTGAACCAGCGCCTGACCGACGATCTGTACCTCGAAGTGCTGCCCGTCACCGGCAGCGTCGAGGCTCCGCAACTGGGCGGCGAAGGCCCGGCCATCGAATATGTACTGAAGATGCGCCAGTTCCCGCAAAACGGCTTGCTCAGCTCCCTTCAAGCCAATGGCGAACTGACCACCGCGCACATCGATGAGATGGCCGAGCAAATCGCCCGCTTCCACCTCAGCGCACCGAAAGTACCGGCCGGGCACGAAGCCGGCACCCCTGACAGCGTCATGGCGCCGGTGCGGCAGAACTTCGAACAGATCCGTCCGTTCCTCAGCGACAAAGCCGACCTGTTGCAACTCGACGCCCTGCAAGCCTGGGCCGAAAGCAGCTTCGAGCGCCTCAAACCGCTGTTCGCCCAGCGCAAGGCCGAAGGTTTCATTCGTGAATGCCACGGGGATATCCACCTGGGCAACGCAACCGTGATCGACGGCAAGGTCGTGATCTTCGACTGCATCGAATTCAACGAACCGTTTCGCTTTACCGACGTTTATGCCGACACCGGCTTCCTGGCGATGGACCTGGAAGATCGCGGCCTGAAGTGCCTGGCGCGTCGCTTCATCAGCCAGTACCTGGAGCTGACCGGTGACTATCGCGGTCTCGAACTGCTGAACTTCTATAAAGCCTACCGCGCACTGGTCCGCGCCAAGGTTGCCCTGTTCAGCATGCCGGCCGACGCTACTGCGGTGCAGCGCGCCACAACCCTGCGCCAGTACCGCAACTACGCCAACCTGGCAGAAAGCTACAGCACCATTCCTTCGCGCTTCATGGCTATTACCTGCGGCGTTTCCGCCGTCGGCAAGAGCCATGTCGCCATGCGCCTGGTCGAAGCCCTGGGCGCAATTCGCCTGCGCTCCGATGTCGAGCGCAAGCGCCTGTTCGGCGAGCAAACCGTCGAGAATGATGTACAGGCCGGTATCTATAGCGCCGACGCCAGTGCGGCGACCTATGCCCGCCTCCACGAAATCGCCGACGTCATTCTGCGTGCAGGCTTCCCGGTGGCGGTCGATGCCACTTACCTCAAGCGTGATCAGCGTGACAGTGCCGCAAAGGTGGCCGAGGCCACGGGCGCACCCTTCCTGATCCTCGACTGCAATGCGCCACAGGCCGTGATCGAAAGCTGGCTGGCCATGCGCCAGGCAGACAAGAAAGACCCGTCCGACGCCACCCTGGCTGTTATCGCAGCCCAGCAAGCCAGCCGGGAAGCGCTGACACCCGCAGAAATCCTCTGCAGCAAGCGCGTCCAGACCAATGAAAGCGGGACGCTCGATACCGTTGTCGCGCAAATTCGTCAGCGCCTTCCGGGCCTGTAAGGAAGTTTTTCAGCCGTGAAGCCACCGCTGGCTTCACGGCCGTCAAATAGTGGCACTATAATGGCGTCATAAAACCAACAGGTGATGCGACATGAGCCAGCCGAAACTTCTCGACACACCGCTTTATGCCCTGCTGCACAAAGACGACATCAGAGGCTTCAACAGTGAACGCCCCAAGGATGGCCACATCGACATGGCGGGTGGAGATTTCCGGGGGCTGGATCTGCGCGAGCTGAATGCCGACGGTGTGGATTTCAGCAACGCCTACTTCCGTTCCGCCGACTTGCGCGGCATTGATTTCAGTAAAGCGAACCTGGAAGGCGCGAGCCTGGCCCACGCGCAGATCTCCGGTACGTACTTTCCGGTGGAACTCAGTGCCGACGAAATCCTGATGTCGATGAACTTCGGCACGCGATTGCGTTATCGCACCCGCTGACCAACGTCGCTGACTGACACGTCCAGCGCCCTTGGTTGCGCTGGACTGTGGGTGGACGCTCACCCGTAATTCCTGATTCTTCCCCGCCTCTTCCCACCGCGTTCGCTGATTTTTCACGCTCTGCCAATACTCGTTTCTTAGAAGCATTTGCGTCGAAAACGAGCAAACAATCACGCTTTTCCTACTGATGGCTACACTCCTCAGAAGATTGCCCACGCTCTCCATTCGGCCATCGCAAGGAGGCTTGATGAATGATGAACTGCAACACCTGAAGAATCTTGGCAAGACGTCAGCGCAATGGCTGCATGCCGTGGGCATCCATAGCGCTTCGGACTTGCGTCGCCTCGGGGCGGTGGATGCTTATCGGGCCGTGCGCACGCGCGGTTTTCGGGCGTCCAAGGTGTTGTTGTACGCAATTGAAGGCGCCCTGATGGACGTTCACTGGAACGACATTCCTGCCGAGCGCAAGGAAGCGCTGAACAAACAACTGGAAGCCATCTCTACACGACACAAGATTTGATCCGACAAATACTTCTGCAGCTTTGCAACCCGAAACCCAATGATTACGGGGCCTGCAAACGCAAATCCGGCAAATCGCAAAGAAATCAAAAAACAGCGGTTGACTTGGTAATGAGAATCGATATGATTATCACAACTGGTCGCGAGACTGGTCGATATTCTGAAAAGCCCTTGGTTCGGACTCTCGGATTATCTCCTCATCAGGCTAATCACGGTTATTTGACCCGGCTCTTGCCGGGTCTTTTTTTGCCTGTGGAAAAGTACTGACAGGGTCAGGCGCAGCGTCCTTCCAAGGATTCCACGGGCAAGTCCGCCATTTGATAGCATTCAACACTCAAGCTCGGACATATCCGGTCACGAGCCGCGGGACCGAGGACAGACATGAAGTTGCTTTGCGCAGGTGCCGAGCTGGTCAATGACAGCAGCCGCGGGTTCGACATCGATGGTCAAAAGTTTTTTGCAGTGCGCCGCAGTGGCCAGGTTTATGTGTACATCAATCGCTGCCCGCACCGGGGCGTTGCCCTGGAGTGGCATCCCGACCAGTTTCTCGACCCCAGCAACAGCCTGATCCAGTGCGCCACCCATGGCGCACTGTTCCTGATCGAAGACGGTGAATGCGTCGCCGGCCCTTGCGCGGGGCAAGCCTTGACCGGCGTGGCCTGCCGCGAGGATGAACAGGGGATCTGGATCAGCCTTTAACCACCCGGTAACACGTCCAGACGCCGGTCGACCAACATTTCTTCGTGGCTCAACCGCACACCGTAAGCCAATACCTCGACCCCGCAGGCGATAGCCTCACGCAAGGCCTGTGCATAAGCCGGGTCGATTTCCTGCGCCGGGCGCACGGCCTCGATGTCGGTCAGGCAAACACAGTACAACTGCACCGCGCGAATACCGTCCCTGGCCAAGTGCGCCAGCTCCCGCAGATGCTTGGCGCCACGCTGGGTGACCGCATCGGGAAACGCCGCCACCGCCGTACCGTCGAAACCCAGGGTCACACTTTTGACTTCGACATAGGCAGGCCCTTCGGGGTAATCGAGGCGGAAATCGATACGACTGTTTTCCTGGCCATAAGCCACTTCGCGCTTGAGCCCGGTAAAACCGTTCAGCTCGGTAATGACGCCCGCCCGCAGCGCCTCCTCGATCAAACCGTTGGCGCGGGCGGTGTTAACGCAGAACAGCCGCCCTTGCGGGGTTTCACCGACCTCCCAGGTGCCAGGCAACTTGCGTTTCGGGTCATTGGAGCGACTGAACCAGACTTGCCCGCCCTCGACCTGACAATTGAGCATCGAGCCTGTGTTCGGGCAGTGAATGGTCAGCAACTCGCCATCAACGGTTTCGATATCGGCGAGAAAACGCTTGTAACGTCGGATCAGGCGCCCTTCTTCGAGGGGAGGATGAAAACGCATCAGCCTTGCCAGCTCCGCAACCCACGGGCAATGCGCTCGACCGCCTCCTGCAAACGCTCGAGATTTTGCGTGTAGGCGAACCGCACATGATGCCCGGCCTGATAACGCCCGAAATCCAGCCCCGGGGTGAATGCCACATGTTCGGTTTCGAGAAAGTGTTTACAGAACGCGAAGGCATCGCCGCCGAACTTGCTGATATCGGCGTACAAGTAGAACGCCCCTTCCGGCTCCACGGCAATGCCAAAGCCCAATTCGCGCAAGGCCGGCAGCAGGTAATCCCGGCGCCGGCCAAATTCGGCGCGACGCTCTTCGAGAATACTGATGGTTGCCGGCTCGAAACAGGCCAGTGCAGCGTGCTGCGCCATGCTTGGAGCACTGATATAGAGATTCTGGGCGAGCTTTTCCAGCTCACCGACGGCCGCGTCGGGGGCCACCAGCCATCCCAGCCGCCAACCGGTCATCCCGAAGTACTTCGAAAAACTGTTCAGAACGAATGCACTGTCGTCGACTTCCAGCACGCTGGCCGCATCGGTGCCGTAGGTCAGGCCGTGATAAATCTCGTCGACCACCAGATGACCGTGGCGCTCCTTGATCGCGACAGACAGCTTCGCCAGCTCGTCGCGGGTCAGAATCGTGCCGGTCGGATTGGCTGGCGACGCCACCAATGCGCCGACGCTGTCGTGGTCCCAATGGCGCTCGATCAGGCCCGGTGTCAATTGATAACGCACATCCGGACCGACCGGCACCAATTGCGCCGCACCTTCGACCAGTCGCAGGAAGTGCCGGTTACACGGGTAGCCCGGGTCCGCCAGCAGCCAGTGCTTACCAGGATCGACCAGCAATGCGCTGGCCAGTAGTAACGCGCCGGACCCGCCAGGCGTGATGAGGATGCGCCGAGGGTCGATGTTCAAACCGTAACGCTGCTGATAAAAGCCCGAAATGGCCTCGCGCAGCTCCGGAATGCCGCGCGCGGCGGTGTAACGGGTCTTCCCCGCTGTCAGCGCAGCCTGGCCGGCCTGGATGATCGGTTCGGCGGTAGTGAAGTCCGGCTCGCCGATTTCCAGGTGGATCACATCGTGGCCAGCGGCCTGCAATTCATTGGCCCGCGCCAACAGCGCCATGACATGGAAAGGTTCGATCGCGCGACTGCGGGCACTGTAGGACTGAGCCATTGGCCTTCCTTCAACGGAAAAAAAACCGATTCTACCCAAGCGCAGGAACGAGCGAGAACCTAAAGCGGTCAGAGGCCTTGTAACCCCGATCACAAACGACTCAAGCGCGCGCGCAAGGTTTGACTAAAATCAATAATTGAGCAGGGTTCCAGAGCCACCAGACAACGGTTTGTCATCATTTGCAAGCACCATGTGCCGCGAGCTCGACATCC